>DATFYI010000309.1:0-5600 GCA_035315125.1 Anaerolineaceae bacterium
TGAATTTCATGAAGGAGCGCATGGAACAAATCCTGCAAGTCCTGCAGGGCTAAAAGACCAGAAATTTCCTTCCTTGCATCTCGCACTATAACCGGCAGGCTGGCGAGCCTGCCGGAAATCTTTCAGGAGCCTGCCATGCCAAATATCCTATTGACCACTCGCTGCAATCTTTCGTGCAAATATTGTTTTGCACAAGAAAAGCTGTCTTCAACCAGGCTCAATATGCCAATAGAAAATGTCCAGCAAGTGATTGATTTTCTAAAGCGCTCCGAATTCCCTATCTTTCGGGTTATGGGCGGCGAGCCAACCCTTCACCCTCAATTCAACGAGATTGTCCAACTAGCTATCGCCGCGAACATGCGCGTGGATGTGCTCAGCAATGCAACCTGGTCTGAGAGCACTTCGGCATTGTTCGAACGCATCCCGTCGAAATATTTAATGTTTTTATTGAATATCGATCACCCCGACAATTACACGCCCAAACAATGGGAATTGATCCAACACAATCTAAACGCGCTCAGTGGGCGCGGTGGAATCACACTAAGTTTTAACATCTTTGAAAAAAAGCCTCACAGCGAATATATTCTCGATTTAGCCAATCGCTACGACTTTAAATATATCCGCTTGAGTCTTTCGCTACCCGTTTTGGGCGCAGGCAACGCCTATTTGCCTTTCGAAGAACTGCCTGAAGCCGCATCATTTGTGATGCGATTCGCGGCCAATGCGGAAGCCAGGGGGATTGGCGTGCAGTTTGATAACGCTGTCCCATTGTGTATCTTTAACGAGACCCAAATGGGATACTTATTGCTACACGGAGTTTATGATCTCAACCGCAATACACGCTGTAATCCGATTATTGATATCGGTCCTGACTTGACCATCTGGAGTTGCTTCTGTTTGTCCTCTTTAAAAAATCGAAAGCTGGATGAGTTTAAGACCCTGGCTGATGCTCAGACATATTTCCGCCAAGTATGGAGCGTCTATCAAGATCGCGTTTACCCATTGACTAAGTGCAACACCTGTTTTTACCGCCAAAAATGGGGTTGCCAGGGCGGTTGCCTGGCCTATGCAATTATGAAGGATGGCGGTCGGCGATTTGACGCAGAAAGTCCTACAACGCGCAAAGGCAATTTACACCCTGAACAGCTGATTTGTCTGGCGGATGATGTACGGGTTTTCAACTATGACATTCCGAAACCCATTTGCTTGCTTCGTAATACCTCCACCAACCTGGATTTTGAGGTGGCCGATTCTTTCAAGCCAATCTTGTCGCTTCTAGATGGACAACATACATTAAACGATATTATTGCAGCGCTGCAGACGCCTGCTATGGAGTCGGGTAATTTGAGCGCATATTTGCAAGGATGGATGGCAGCAAGTGTACCGGATCTTCTGGATGCACTTTTACAGCAAGGATTTTTAAAACAAATAGAAAAAACATCTGTGCTTATTTAAATAAAATGTTTCAGATTACCTTTTACAATTAGATATCTATAATCCTGCTACAATCTTTGTGCTATTTCAAACTTTTTTCTCATGTTCTTTTGGAATTCTGTTGTAAACTATATATAGATCGTTATGGGGGATTTAATTAATTTCTTCACACTGCCTTTAGTTTTTCCCGTTTTGTAAATGGATTATGAAAGGAGGTGTTGATGACTGTTCTACTTGTAACTTTTGACATGATACGTCATGGACAAGATTATTCTGATTTTTTGAATGTCATAAAAAGTTATGACTATACCAAGTTATCAGAATCTTCTTATGCCATAAGTGTAACAGAAGCCATAGATACGATTTACGAAAAACTGATTAAATTTAAGGACAAGAACGATAATATCTATGTTATCGGCCTTTGTTCGCCCCATAGAGGATATGGGCCAAAGTCAACCAATCAATGGTTGTGCAATCACATTACAGAATCTACACCAGTAGAGACATAATGTACTGGTAGAACTGCCTAAAGAAAGGTTTATTCTACCGTCACAGATTTGGCCAGATTCCTGGGCTGATCTACGTCCAGACCGCGCAGAGCGGCGATATGGTAGGCCACCATCTGTAGCGGCAGCACGGTCACCACCGGACTGAGCATCCAGGGGCATTCCGGCACCCAAAACACTTCATCCGCCAACTCCTTCACTCGCTCGTCGCCATCCGTAGCCACAGCGATCACATTGCCACCACGCGCTTTGGCTTGCTCAATCTGGCTGATCATTTTGTCGTACCAGGGGTCTTTTGGCGCCAGCGCAATTACCGGCATGTCCTTATCCACCAAAGCAATCGGGCCATGCTTCATCTCTCCGGCCGGATAGGCTTCCGCATGGATGTAAGAAATTTCTTTTAGCTTCAAGGCGCCCTCATATGCGATCGGCATATTGATACCACGCCCAAGGTATAAAGCATCACGGGTGCCTTTTAGAACACGCGCTACTGCCAGGACATCTTTTTCACGGTCAAGACATCGTCCAACCATGTCAGGAATGAGGCGCAAATCTGCCACTAACTGGCGGCGAGTACCCTCGCTTAAAGAACCCCGCATATCTGCTAACAATATTGCCAGCATATATAGATCAACCAGTGGCGCTGTGAATGCTTTTGTCGAAGCTACTCCGATTTCTGGCCCGGCCTGCATCGAAATGTAACCATCCGCCAGGCGCATAGCCTGTGTTCCAATGGCATTGACAATCGACCACAGTACAGCACCCTTGCTGCGCCCTAATTCCATAGCCGCCAGTGTATCGGCCGTCTCACCGCTCTGGCTGATCGAGAGTACAACCGTATTTGCATCAATGATCGGGTCACGATAACGGAATTCAGAAGCAATATCTACTTCGACCGGGATGCGGGCAATCCGTTCAAACAAAATTTTCCCAACCATACCGGCATGGGATGCCGTACCACAGGCGGTGATGACGATTTTTTGGATGCGCTGAGCCATCTCAGGAGTTAAATTAAGTTGAGGTAGTCGTATGCGGCCGGATTCAAAATCGATGCGACCCGCCATGGTATCGGTCAGCGAACGTACCTGTTCATGGATCTCTTTCTGCATAAAATGACGGTATTCGCCTTTCTCAGCGGCTACCGGGTCCCAGGCGACTATATGCGGTGTAAGCTTGACCGGTTTGCCTTCCAGAGTTTGCAGTTCTGCGCCAGACCGGGTGATTACCGCCATCTGGCGCGATTCAAGAAACGCCACCTTACGGGTGTGCTCCAAAATGCCCGGTATATCCGAAGCCACAAACATTTCACCTTCGCCGATGCCGATCACCACACCACCGGCATTTCCAATGCGAGCCGCCACAATTTTATCCGGCTCGCAGGCTGACATCACCACTATGCCGTGAGCGCCTTTCAGTTGCAACAGCGCTAAGCGCACCGCTTCAACCAGATTATTTCCCAGGGCCAGGTAGCGTTCCACCAGTTGAACAATCGTTTCCGTATCCGTATCGGAATTAAATACAGCACCTTCGGCGGTCAATTCTTCGCGCAGTTCCAAGAAATTCTCAACAATGCCATTATGGACAATCACAACTTCGCCGGTTGTACCTTTGTGAGGGTGAGCATTGCGTGCGCTTGGAACGCCATGGGTAGCCCAGCGTGTATGTCCAATACCAATATTACCATGCAGGGGTTGGCTGCCTACCAGGGTAACCAGGTTTTCAAGCTTGCCCACGTCTCTCCTCAATTCGATGTGACCATCTTCCAAAACCGCAATGCCAGCCGAGTCGTAGCCACGATATTCCAACTTTTTTAAGCCGTTTAAAATAATCGGCGTTGCGTCGGCTTGACCGATGTATCCAACAATTCCGCACATTTTGATTTCTCCAGATTATTCCAATTATTACCTTGTTTCCAGTCACCAGGGCTCTCAAAACGCATGGGAAGGGAAAATATCTCACCGCGACAGTTAAACCGGGGGACATGAAAAGGATTTGTCTAGATTTATTTTTATCACTGGGAAAAGATACGGATTTTTTATCCGGAGGGCTTCCGCTGATCTTTCGATTTTCCCGACGTCCAGGGCAGCAACCTGTTCTCGTCCGGTTAACTCCTCCTCGCGAAGGAGAACCCTCATCCTCGTCATCTCACTATAAAATCCCCCATAAAATGAGACCATGCGCTATTCTTTCCCAAAACTATTGATAAATGCTTTACCTCCTGTATTATTATTAAGTTTATATTTATCTGATTATTATTATATACAATATTTTACCGGTGTGTACTTTATGATATTTTTCTAATCATAGTTATTGAGAATCAGGCACTTCGTATTTGTATAGCGTTGAGCCAGATAATGTTCCAATTTCAATCAGCCGATCTTGCAATAATGAGGAGAATGGATCGCTGACAGTCAGCACATATTTTTTGCCATAAATATAGTTCAAACCCATGGCATCCAGCGCTTTACTACCTTGCCCATCCTTCATCGATTGGAAATATTGGTAGCTGTTCATCAATCCGTCCATATTGATAATAGTACGGTCTTGAATGAAATAAGCGATTGTTCCGCCACCAGTTGAGCCGATGCGGGAGCCAGCTGTCGTGGCATTTTCGAGCTCCTTTATACCACCCAGATAGGCAGTCTGCTGATCGGCGGGAACATTCCAGGGATAATTTTCGAGGTAATTCTTACCGGCAGAATATAGCATCACCAAAGCCAATACGACCACAATCGCTTGTAACAGATATTTAGGCAGTCTGAAATTCTCGAAAGTACGAAATATCATTTCAGTAATCAAACCAGCAACCAGTATCACACATACCAATTCGAGTACCCAATACCAGGCGCGAGTATTTACATAACCGGTGGCTTTATAATAAACAATATGAGCCAGGCAAGCTGCTATGAACGGTATAAAACCTAATTGAATAAAAGTGCGTTTGAAAAATTCCCAATGTTTTACGATTAAAAGCAGACAAAGTAACGCCGTCAGAATTCCAAAGGCGGTGATCATTGTATTTAAGGGCTTTTGTTTGTGATTGAAGAAGGTGTCATCTAATATCCTGGCAGGACTGGAATATAGCGATATTCCAAGCGACCAGGGTCCATTATCATCGTCCGACAATAGACCCATGTAATCATCCACCGCGTTTACCGGTGTCCCGTAAACGGAGTTGGAAAGGGTGCCCCACCATTGCTTAATCTGCCCACTTACCGGTGTTGCAGTTCCAAAAGTGAGCAAATTCCAACCCATATAAATCATAAGAGCCAATCCAACCGGTCCGAAATAACTCACAGCGCTCACCAGCCATGGTTTCCAATTTGCTTTCAAACTGGTATCCGGATTAATGAGAGGATTTTTGATATCCTCAGAGCGGGTAATCCAGCGAGCCACAAAACGCAGAACAACTGCTGCAAACACCGTAAACCCCCAATTGGTCAATAAAATGACCCGCGGAAAACCAACAAAGCGGTGGGTCACAAAAAGACCAATAATTAGCAACGAAATAATCCCACTTGCCAAAGTTGCCGCCACAGTAGAACGAAGCAGGGTTTGCAGGCTGTTAAATGCCTGCGGGTGTTTGTACAATCCTGAGAAATAATAGACCACAACCCTGACCGCTATCGATATCCCCAACATCCAATATAGTGAAGGCAG
>DATFYI010000310.1:0-12064 GCA_035315125.1 Anaerolineaceae bacterium
GCCTTCTGCATTAACTAAAGGTCCGCCAGAAAAACCAGGATACGGGATCGCATCGGTCTGCAAGTAGCGGTTTAGCAACCCACCTCGACGAGTTCGCACCGGACCACCGACCGAGCTGATCACTCCCAAACTGGCCTGCACACCTTCTGCGGTGGGACGTCCTATCGCCAGTACAAATTGACCGACCTGAGCATCTTTAGCAGCGCGTTCGGCTGGCACTCCAACCGGTTTCTCCAGGCGCAAAATTGCCAGGTCGCTATTTTCGTCACGACCGGCCAGGGTAGCTTTAAGCTCGTTGCCATCCGGCAAGGTTACCTTGATATCATCGTCGTGTTCGATCGCATGGTTAGCGGTCAATACTAATTCATTAGTATAGCAAACACCGCTGGCTGGTATACCCCGGCGGGCATTTACCGTTACAGTTGAAACAGCGGCCTTCTCAACTGCTGCAACCATTGAATTTGACAAATTCATTAACAGATTAGTGTCCTGTGGTTCCATTGAAAACTCCTCTGATTTAGATCATTGCGATCATTTCGATCTATTTACAGATTCATTATAGCCACAAGATACTTATGCTGTATCCGCCGAAAAGGTAGATTGATACCTGGACATTTGGCCAGTATATTTTGCTATCCAACTTTTAAGAAGTCAGGTGATTCGAACTTTATAAGTATATTTCAGGCTGACCACTTGCTTAAAAAATCAGCCGCTTTTTTCCTGGTTTTTGGACTGGACGAGTGGATCTGATCTTTTACAAAAGCGGCGATAATTTCTTTATCTGGCGCATATTCAAAATATTCATCAAAAGACTCGATAGCATAGCCTTTAATTAATTCATTGCGCTCGTTATTGAAATGAGTCTGGTCAATTGAAAGTAATTTCTCAGTGATCCTGGATTGCATGCGAGGTTTTGCCAGGGCGATCTTGCCAGCCAGCCCTGCCAGATGGGCAACCAGTGGGAGATTATCTTCTTCAAGCAAGTCAAAATAGAGATCGAATATTGCTTCAAAACCGCCATCTTTCCCTGCGGTTACCATATTTGCAATAATGTGCAGGGCGCTATATCTGGATGGGTCATACCGGCTTTTTAATAAATCGACCAGGAAGTTCCAATGGGGAACCAGCACATCAGGATGCCTTGCGCTGACGATTTCCAAAATCCGGAAGCAATTATATCGTAGTTGTGTTTTTTTGTTTTCTGGAGCAATCCCTTGTAATAATTCCAACAGAAGCGACTCATTAGCGGCCGCAGCTTCAGCGGCGGCTTCGAGATGAATCTCCCTATCACTCAGATCAATCTTTCCAATCATAATGTCTTGCTCACTTTCTATGAACCGATCCCTATCCCATTGGGTAAATCCCCCTTGTTTATTGTACTGGATTTTTATCTATTTTTGTTATTTAAATTGCCGTATATTATGTTTTTTGAATGTTGCTAATTTGGATACAAATTGGTTATAATGTTATTTGATGTCCATAATTCAGAGTTAATGACAATCCTTTTAGATAAATTTGCAAATTATCGATTAGGTATGAGAGAGGGCTTAAATGATGAGTAAATCAACTGAACGGTGGGTGCTCACAGCAACTATTCTGGCGTCCAGTATGGGATTTATTGATAGTACAGCGCTGAATGTGGCGCTCTCTTCGATACAAGCAAGTTTGCACGCTACTGGCGCACAGTTATTGTGGGTTGTAAATGGTTATTTGTTAATGCTGGCTTCGTTAATTCTGGTTGGCGGCTCATTGGGGGATCGCTGGGGTAGGAAGAAAATATTTATGTTTGGAATCAGCCTGTTTGTGTTAGCGTCGATGGCCTGCGGCGTATCCCCTTCCATCCAATTTATGATAGCAGCCCGAATCATTCAAGGTATTGGCGGATCTTTTATGATTCCCGGTAGCCTTTCGATCATCACTTCAATGGTGGCACCTGACCGGCGCGGAAAAGCGATTGGTACCTGGTCCGCGGTGAGCACGCTTGTGACAGTGGCCGGTCCGGTACTGGGGGGCTTTTTAGCAGATCATGGCTTGTGGCGGGCAGTTTTTCTGATCAATGCACCGCTTGGAATAATCTCTCTGATTGTACTGTTCTTAAAGGTAACCGAAACCCATGATGAGACAATCACTGGTCCGGTCGATGTACTCGGGGCTGCCCTGGTTACAATTGGATTAGCCGGTCTGACTTATGGGTTTATTTCTGCGCCAGGTGATGGTTTTCAAGACCCACGTGTCTACATTACACTACTGATCGGAGTAATTGCTCTGATTGCATTTGTCTATGTGGAAACCCATACCGAAAAACCGATGATGCCGTTATTGTTGTTTAAATCGCATACTTTCAGCGGTACAAACTTGCTCACTCTGTTTTTATACGGCGGGTTGAGCGCAGGTACATTCTTTCTGTCATTGAATCTGATTCAAGTGCAGGGCTATACAAAAACGGAGGCAGGCTTTTCATTTTTGCCCTTTGCATTATTATTGGTGTTGATGTCCCGTTGGTCTGGAGGATTGGCAGACCGACGAGGCCCGCGCCTCCTGTTGATTCTTGGTCCGAGCCTGGCGGGTTGTGGTTTCTTTTGGATGGCCTTCTCTGGCCTTACGAATGGTCCCTCCAGTTACTGGTATACCTTTCTACCAGGAATCGCTTTATTTGGGATTGGGATGGGTCTGACAGTCGCACCATTGACTACGGCGGTGATGGGGGCTGTACCACGTGACCATTCCGGTATAGCTTCAGGGATCAATAATGCGGTTTCCCGTACGGCTGGAGTATTGGCAATCGCAATTATTGGATCGGTGGCCTTGTTTTCTTTTACCAGCAGCTTAAAAGTCAGAACGGCGACAATTAGCCTTTCAGATCAGGCTCGTTCGGCACTGAATGTTGAGGCCCAAAAATTGGCTGGCGCCTCTGTCCCCGCAAACGTCGGAGCGGAAAATATTCAATCGGTCGGTCTTTCTATCAAACTTGCTTTCGTGGATACCTTTAAGCTGGTTATGATTATTTGTGCAGCATTAGCCTGGGTGAGCGCGGCTGCGGCGGCTATATTGGTTGAACCGCGTTTGCAAATTGAGAGCAATTTACCGAAACGGCTATCATCGGAAGAAGAATGCTGTGCATAAATATTGAATTATTATTGACTACGGGTAAAAGGTAATAGTTCGAACAGTCCAACCAGAACCAGACTGGCCAGGATGGTTACAAGCCAGCCTATTTCAACCTGAGTGGTAAGAGCACTTTCGCGTATTTCAACTTCACGTAAGGAGCGACCAGCCAAAACAAAACCATCCCGTCCGTTGTTAACCGGGTCAATCACTGTAGCACTTCGAACGCCTGGTTCAGGCTGCCAGCTTACCCGGTCTTCCCCATTTTTGCGTGTGTATTCAAATATGCCAGATGGGATTGTTGGAATCTGATTATGAAGAAGAGCATTTGAAACTACCGGTTGGCCATTCGCGTCATAGATGATTAAATAGGGGGCCAGACTTTGAGCGATATCAATTTTTCCGGATGGAACGAGCGAACTGGCGGATTGTCCGGATTCTAACGCTCGGGCAGTATCCTCTGCCATCTGAATTTGGGGATCGTTTGCTCCCATTCGGTAAGACTGCTGCACTGTAGCGTATAAAAGTCCACAAAACAACGTAATGACGGCAGCCAGAGGCAGCCAGTATTTGAGCGTGTTAAGAATGATTTTCATCTAGTTTTCCTGGTTTGTGAGGGTAATCGTTATAATTTGAGGATACACTTTTTATAGTGCTCTGTCGAGCACTTATGTGTAATTCCAGATAATTTGGTGTTTGTTTCTAAATGAGAGCTATAATTTGAGCTATTATTATTTTTGGCTTGCATATTCTCGATTAACCCATATAATTTATGAGGAGAATTATTAAATTCATCTAAGTAAACGGATGGCTCATGGATCATACCCTTTCATCCAGGCAATTACACAATCGTCTAGATCAGCTTGAAGCAGAGCTAATGCGGGAAAAGCTGCTTCTAAATGCGGTTTTTGAGCAAAATCTCTCACCTATGGTTCTGGTTAGCCTGCCAGAAGGCATTATCCAGATGGTTAGCCCAGCTTTGATGGATTTTTGGGGAGTTCATAAAGAGGCAAGTTTTACCGGTAAAAGGTTGGCAGATATAAATCCATCCTGGCAGGACATTGATTTGGAAGGAAAGCCTGTTCCACAGAATGAATTGCCGCTTAGTAAGGCTATGCTGGGGAAAACGACGGAATCCCAGATCTTTGGAGTCATTCGTCAGGATGGCAGCCGGCGGTGGGGGTCAGTCACGGCCACACCTATTTATAATCAAACGGGTGAAATAATTGCTGCTTTCGCCACTTTTGCTGATATTACCGAGCTTAAACGCTTTGAGGAAGCCCTTCGGGAAAGTGAAGATCGTTATCGTTTTTTGACAGACAATGCTCATGATGTTATCTGGATGATGGGTTTTGATGGGCGTCTGACTTATGTCAGCCCATCTGTTGAGGCAATGCGCGGATTTACACCGGAAGAAGTTTTGAAACAAACGCTGGATGAGTTGTTCACCCCTGAAGCAGCCGTTATCGTGCGCTCGGCTCTAGAAAATACTGGAGCACTGGCAACATTGGGCCAGGAGGTTAACTTTCGACGATTTGAACTGCAGCAACTTCGCAAAGATGGCTCAACCGTGTGGACTGAGGTAACTACTTCAGGTTTATATGGATCAGATGGAAAATTAACAGGTTTTTGGGGTATTTCTCGTGATATCAGCGAACGCAAAGAGATCGAAGGAAAATTAATTGAGACGCTGATCGAGCTGGAGGGGTTTAATAAGGCTATGGTTGGCCGAGAACAGCGAATGATTGAACTGAAACGAGAAGTGAATTATCTGCTTGTAAAAATAGGAAAAGACACTAAATATTCGATCCCTTCAGAGCAATAATAAAACCGGAGATAATTAATGATAGACGGTCAAAAATATAGTTTTAGCTGGGAATTAATCGGTGATATTTCTATGGGGAGACCATATCTTGGTAATTCGATGCGGTTGGAAGTTTATCGGTTAATGCAATTTACCATTCGAGATATCTTAGAAAAGAATTATGGCACAAATGAGGCTAATCGGATTTTTTATAAAGCTGGTGAATTAGCTGGTAAGGAATTTCACGAACATTTCCTGAAAGATTTAAAGGATTTTGATGCTTTTATTAAGGGTTTGCAAAACATTATGCAAGAACTGAGAATTGGTATACTGCGAGTAGAGAAATCAGACTTAAAAAAAGGCCAGTTTGTGATCACTGTGTCGGAGGATTTGGATTGTTCTGGATTGCCAGAATTAGATTATGAGATTTGTAAATATGACGAAGGATTTATTGCCGGATTGCTGCAAAGCTTCAGTGGCAAATCTTTTGAAGTAAAGGAAGTGGATTGTTGGTGCACCGGAGATCGGACTTGTCGGTTCAAAGCAGAAGCGGTTGGGTAAAATGGCTCAAAAACAAAACCTTAAGCCGAACAACGATCAAATAGGGCAGGTTGTTTCAATAATGAATGATGTGCTGCAGAATGGAGAATCCTCATCTGAGCTGCCGCAAGCTTTATCGAGCAACCTGGAATTTCAGGAGTTGATGGACCAATTAAATACGCTGCAGCAATTTACAATGGCATTGGCTCGTGGGGATCTCTCTTTGGATTTGAATTTAAAAGGGAAGATTGCCGGCTCTCTGAAATCTTTACAGGCTCAATTACGCCATCTGACCTGGCAAGTTCAACAAATAGCAGATGGAGATTTAAGCCAGCGAGTAGCATTTATGGGAGATTTTGCGACCTCCTTTAATACGATGGTCGAGCATATTAGCCAATCTCAAGAAGCATTGCAACAACATGCCGATGAGCTGGCCCAACAGCGCAAAGCAGCTCTCAATCTGATGCTGGATGCTCAATCATCTCGTGCTGAAATAGAAGAAATGTATCAACGTCTACAGGATCAGTTAGTAGAAAACCAGGCATTGCAGGCAATGTTGCAAGAACAAGCGATACGAGATGGTCTTACCGGTCTGTACAACCGGCGATATTTGGAAGAAACACTCCGGCGTGAATTAGCTCGGGCCGACCGGGAGAATTATGCTGTCAGTGTTATTATGTTGGATATCGATCATTTTAAAATATTAAATGACACCTACGGACATCAGGCCGGTGATATTGTTTTGCAAACACTTGGTAAACAATTGTTATTTCGGACCCGTTTCAGTGATATTCCGTGCCGGTATGGGGGCGAAGAATTTGTCATTATTATGCCTAATGTTTCGATCGATATCGCATTAAAAAGAGCTGAAGAATTGCGAATATTTTTTGGGCAAACAAAAATAACTTACGAAGGTCAATCAATCCAGGCCACATTTTCTGCCGGTTTATCAGTTTATCCGAGGGATGATTGTACAGCAGATGGATTGATCCATGCCGCGGATGTTGCCATGTATGCCGCAAAGTCGGCCGGGCGAAACAGCGTTGTTAGTTTAGGATAGACTTGCCAGGCTTATTTTGGGATGATCCTTTGAAAGGATTTCTGCTAGACTGTACCCGCCGCAATAATGGGCAATCAAGCTCATCAAATCTTTAGTGATTACATCCAATTCATCAACAGAGGCAGGCGGCAATAAATCGATATTCATTTCAATGGAACGGGTTTCAGGCAAGGTAAGAGTATGCTGGCTTTGTCGCCAAACCCATCGACGAGTTAGGACTACCTGACCTTCAACAAAAATGATCTCCCCTGGATTTGGATGCTCCAATACGTCGGAGCCAAAAGCGATAAAATCTTCAGAGCCATCCGACAAACGTAGGGAGATATCTTGGGTTAAACCATCCATAGAGTGCCCGCCGGCGGGGATCAGGTAACGCAGCGAGATGATATTACCGATATCCACCAGAGCATTAATGGATGGAATCGGGTCGTTACGCAAGACTCTGCGAGCCATGGCTTCAATCGACGAACGGAATTCGCCTGGTTTAATACCCAGGCTGCGAAATGCTTCGCGCCAGGCCTGGATGCGCGGATATTCAGCCAGGTTTTCAATCGCCAGGCGCTTTCGCAATGTTTCCTCTTCAGATCTTAATAACGTTATCAAATCAGGTGTGGATGGCCCATTTTTTACACCGTAAGCCAATACAACACCCCTTACATATCCTGGAAACTTATTAAAGATTTGAGGATCGATGCTATAAAATAATTCTTTCATGGAAAAATACACTTAACCAGTGCTCTAATTTCCTGACCGGACACAACGAAAACCTCGATCTTCACCGGGTGAACTGGCTACATGTTGTAATCGGGAGGCACTACGTAAATAGACGTCAGGATCCCGCCAACCCCCGCCTTTAAGGGTGTGGTTTACACCTATAGACGGCCCCTTAGGATTATTGGAGTCCACATCACGGAGATATGTATCACTATACCAATCTTTTATCCATTCGCGTACATTACCTGCCATGTCAAGCAACCCATATGGACTGGCTCCATCAGGAAAACTGCCTACAATAGTGGTCATGCCATAATAATTATTATAATTAGCTAATTTTGATGTAGGGGGGTTATTTCCCCATGGATAGATGCGTCCGTCGGTGCCACGGGCCGCCTTTTCCCACTGAGCTTCGGTCGGCAAGCTTCCACCAACCCAGGCACAATATTTCATGGCGTCATTCCAATTAACGTAAACAACCGGATGATTTGTAAAATTCGGGTTTGTAAAAATAGCATAATAATTTGTGGATGTAACTAAGCCATTGCATTTACCGGCATCCAAACAACGATGGTACATACCATTCGTCACAGGCACCTTATCAATCCAATAGCCATCCAGATAGATCGAACGTTGAGGTTGTTCCTCGGTCTTAATGACTTGAGCGTTGTTTGAAGTACCCATCAAAAATTGGCCTGGTGGTATATAAATGATGGTCATATTATCCAATGGTGATATTTTTGTGGCTCCCGGAGAGGCTGCTGGGGTAGGAGTGTGTGTCGGTGCTGGTGTATTTGTCGGGCCCGATGTCGGTGTAATAGTTGGGGCTAAGGCTGTTTGGGTTTCAAACATAGCATTGACAACTTCATTAATTTTAGCCTGCGCGGTCATGGTGGTGTAAATTTGAGCTACAGCCGTTGCCATCGTATCGGTGTTGCTGGTTGGTTGGGAACGTTGGGAAAGATTCATAAAAGCCAGTACTGCTAAACCAAGAATTAAAACAATCGGAATTGCAAAAAATTCCTTACGCGTCTTCGAAAGGTTTTTGAACATAATTTTCCCGCCGGGGTTTGGATTGATAAATTGATCTCTGCTGATTGTTTTTCAGTGAGGCTGTATTGTCAAGAATATTTCTTAATTTAGAGAAATTATACTATAAGCTGAACCTTGTGAAAGTTACAGGTAAGTATTTTTTGAATAATTGATTTTTGAAAAAGTGGTAAAAAATGGTTAACGGACTGTAAACCGGGTGGTCCCAATAACAATGACTACCCAGCCAATTCCCAGAATAATCAAGTTGAAAAGCAGCCATAGCAGATCAGTGCGCCTCGATGGTCCGCAGCGCAAAAAATTATGATTAAAAAAGGCCATATTCACCATATGCTTGGCTGGATGAGAGCTGATATATAAGCCAAGCAGTACTCCGATGGTACCGTCCAGCTGAAAGATACCGGTTAATGTACGCAGCGAATAGAGCAATCCACAATAGAGGATGGCCAGCAAAACCAGCCCACTCATAATTTTGAGGTTTTGAACACGGTTTGTCTGGTCCATTAAAATATTCCTATGCCTGAAACCCTTAAGCACGGTCCGATTATGAATAGAATACCAAAAATAAAATATCGAAGCTATATTCATTATAGTCACGATATTAGGATGAATATAATACTAATTCGTTCTACTTTCCTAATCGGCTGGGGAAGCGTTCAGTAAGCTGCTTCCCAGGGAACGGGTTTCTCGGTTGAGAGCTGCCCATCCCGCCAGCAATATCATTAAGACACCAGCGCCGATGAACAGGTATTGCAAGCTGAATTTTATAATGATGCCTGAAAGCGCCTGCGAGACTGGCACCAATCCAACATTTGCGAACAGCACCATGCTCATAATTCGACCGATTTTATCGGAAGGGGTGCGTTGCTTATCAAGGTAATCAGGGTGATGGCTAAATAGCCATTGCCGGCGCCGAGAACCAGCAACATGCCAAAGGCCATCCAGGTAGATGTAACGAAAGCAAAAGTGGTCAGCATCAATCCAAACAGGGCAAATAACCCAACAATCAGCCTAATCAATAAACTGGCTTTGGGTTTTGGAAGGTTGCCTGCCGAAAGAATGCCAAGCAGGTTGCCACCGCCATAGGCTGACATGATCAACCCGAAGGCTGCCACAGCGCCCGCCAGGCGCAGTTGGGCCAATACGGGAATGCCAACATAGAGCGGGCCGACAAAGAACAGATTGGCCGCGGAAATCAAGATGAGGCTAACTTTCAACGAGCTATCCTGCAAGACAAATTGGAGCCCTTCATTAATTGATTTGAGGATATGGTCATTCGTACGGTTATTCCCTATTTCTTGCTGCCTGATTTGCCAGAGGGTCATGATCGAGATCAGAAAAGAGATTGCATCCAATGCAAATGCCAGGGCAATCCCTTCGGTTCCGCCAGAGGCAGAACTTTAAAACAGAGCGATCAATCCGCCGACTAAAACTGGCCCGGTAAAGCTGGTCATTTGAGCCGTACCCTGGATGAGGGAATTTCCAGTACTGAGATGTTTTTTGCCTATAATGTAAGGCACAATTGAGCTGGAAGCCGGATTGAAGAAACCACTTACCAACCCAAAAAGGAAAGCAAAGACGTAAAGGACCCAGGTTTGTATTGTGCCGGTGAAGATTAGAAAAGCCATAATTGCGGTAAGACCCAGTCGCAGAATATCCGAAATCAACATCACATTGCGAGCTGAAAAGCGGTCGGTAATTGCACCGCCTACCAGCATAAACAAAGCACGTGGGATACTGGATAAGGCCAATACAAAACCTAATGCCAGAGGATCATGGGTCAATTTGAGCACCAGCCAGGGAGCCGCGATCAGCTCAAACTGGTCACCCAGCAGAGAAGCTCCTTGCCCAATCCAGAGCAGCCTGAAATTCCGGTTGTGTAATATTTTTTGGATGGGACTATTTGAAGTGGCCATCATTTGCTCCTTATTAGAAAAATCTGTGCTTGAAAATAGCATATCGGTTTTCCGGGGTTAATGTCATCCAGAAAAAGAATTAATTTAGAGGGTTAATTTCTATGCTAGAATTGAATTTAACCTAACGATAAATAATATTGCCGCCTGTGAGCACTTTTCCCTTGCTGTCAACCAAGATCAATTTACCACCCAGCCGGGCCGACCTGGTGCAACGGCCGCGTCTGTTGAAGAAACTGGACCCTAGCCTATCACCCGGCCAGCGGTTGACAATCCTTTCAGCGCCAGCCGGGTTTGGCAAGACCACTCTTGTTATTGACTGGCAGCGGCATCTGGCAGAGCTTGGCATTGCCCTGGCGTGGTTCTCGATTGATGAGGGTGATAACGACCTGATCCGTTTTTTACGGTACCTGGTAGCTGCCCTGCAAAGGACCCAACCTGAGCTGGGTAAATCCAGCCTGGCTTTATTTGACCTTCCGCAAGTGCCCGAGATTGAAAGTCTGGTAATTCCTTTAATCAACGAGATTGAGGAACTTCCCGAACAATTGGTACTGGTTTTGGACGATTATCAGGAGATTAGCAACCCAGCAATTCACCAAGCGGTTAGCTATCTGCTAGTACACCAGCCGGCGCAGCTGCATCTGGTGATCACAACTCGCGTTGATCCAAACCTGCCGCTGGCGCGTTTGCGAGCTCGAGGCGAGCTGATTGAGATTCGCTCAGAGGAGCTATGTTTCACAACCGATGAGACCTCGGATTATATTAAATATGCATCCAAAATCGCATTGACAACCGAACAGCTCTCAGAGTTGGAAAAAACCACGGAGGGCTGGGCGGCAGGTTTGCAAATAGCCGGGTTGACTTTACAATATCTGGCAGAGCGCCAGGTTGATGAGGGCGAGGTGAATAAATTCCTGGCTTCTTTCAACGGCTCTCACCAGTATGTCTTCGATTATCTGGCCCAGGAAGTAATCAACCGGCAGGATACGGGCACTATCAATTTTCTCCACCAGACCTCCATCCTCGACCAACTCAATCCAGCTTTGTGTGACGCTATCACCGGGCGTAACGACAGCGAGCAAATCTTAAGGGCGCTTGACAGAACCAACCTGTTTATTTTAGCTCTGGATGAAAACCGCCAGTGGTACCGCTATCATCATCTATTTGCAGAATTTTTACGAATTGGTCTGGCTTCTAATCATTGGATTGAGCTATACAAGCGAGCAGCAAATTGGTTTGAACAAAATGGCTTGTTTGAAAAGGCGGTCGCATATGCGCTTAAAGCCAGGGATTGGGAACAAGCCAGCCGCCTGATCCGCCAATTGGCCGGTAAATTGATCAAACAAGGTGAGTTATCCGTTTTATTAAACTGGATGGACGCACTGCCAATATCTGTCTTACAGGCTGACGCTGACTTATGTATTTACAAGGGCTGGATATCGTTATTGCAAAACAGTATGGGTGTTACAGCAACTCTGGCCGAACAAGCCGAAAATGTCATTCGAGTTGAAGACCATGCAACCATGCATGGTCGTTTACTCGGATTGAAAGCCTATCTGGCATATGGTCGAGGAGAGGTCCAGGAAGCTGCACGGCTTGGTTTAGAATCAGTTGATTTAATCGGTCAAGACGATCCATACTCTCGCAAGTGGGTATTGGCAATGTTGGGAAGTATCCAGCGTCAAGCCGGCAGTGTGCCAGCGGCAATCCGTTCTTTTGAAGATGCTATCCTGACGACAGAAAGCCAGAGAGTTGAGGACGTTCAGGCGTTTGATATCGGCTTGGCCATATTGCAAAGCAATCTTCAGGTAGCCTATGCGATGCATGCTGAGCACAGGCGGGCCATAGCTTACAGTAATGATTTAATCCGCCGGTATA
>DATFYI010000311.1:0-26079 GCA_035315125.1 Anaerolineaceae bacterium
CCTCGGTTAGCAAACCACGCTCGATCAACTGCTTTTCTACCCGCAAGATTGGATCTTTCTTACGCCATTCGTCGGTCTCTTCTTTGCTGCGATAGACCATAGCATCCCCGTAATAATGTCCCTCGATTCGGAAAGTATTGCATTCCAAGACATAAGGCCCGTTTCCTGAACGAATATATTGGAATGCGTCATTAGCAGCAAAATAAACAGCTTCCAAGTCATTACCGTCCACCGCCTGAGCAGGGAGTCCATACCCGGCTGCCCGCTTGACCATCGATCCACCAGCCATGGAATAACTTACGCAAGTAGAGACCGCGTAACAATTATTTTCAAATAAAAAAAGTACCGGCAATTTCCATATTGCGGCCAGGTTCATTGATTCATGCGTATTGCCTTCATTCGAGGCTCCATCCCCAAATGAAACAACAGTTATTTGATCAGTCCCTCGCATTTTGGAAGCCAGGGCGGCTCCAACAGCGATCGGAAGCCCGCCGCTGACAATTCCGTTGGCTCCCAGGTTCCCCAGCTTGAGACTGGCAATATGCATGCTGCCGCCCTTGCCCTTGCAGTATCCGGTGGATTTGCCCAGTATTTCGGCTAGCATCAGCTTAACATCTCCGCCTTTTGCCAGCATATGGCCATGACCGCGGTGCGTGCTGACAATATTATCGTCCGGTCGAAGCTGGGCAATCACTCCGGCCGCGATCGCTTCCTGGCCAATGTATAGATGGGTTGTTCCACCGATTTTTCCCGCCGAGAAAAGGACTTTGATGGCCTCTTCATGCAAACGAATGCGCCACATTAACCGGTAATCTGCTATCAAGGTTTCTCGATCAAGTTGTAGGTTCATTTTGATTTTTCTTCCAAATGGGTTCTTGCCTGTACTTTTGCCAAATCCTCCAAAATTGTGATCACTGCCGAGTGATCTAATTCTCCGCGACCAGCACAGATCAATGCAGTGAATAGCTGTTGAGTGACGGCAGTAGCGGGTAGTGGTACATTAAGATCTTTTGCAGTATCCATAACAATATTGAGGTCTTTTAGATGGAATTTGCTTTTGAAGCCAGGTTCAAAATCACCCTCGATCAATTTCGGCCCGCGTACGTCCATCACGCGTGTTTGGGCATAGCCACCGCTCAGTACCTTGAGAATAATGGCTGGGTCTACGCCAGCTTTTGCACCAAGCACAAGGGCTTCTGACATTCCAACAAAATTGAGTGCCACCTGGATCTGGTTGCAGGCTTTGACAATCTGGCCTGCGCCGTTCGTTCCGCACAGCGTGATCGTTTTTCCCAGAACCTCAAAAACGGGCTTGACCTCTTCAAACAGATCCTCAGGGCCGCCTACCATAATTGAAAGAGTTGCATTGCGAGCCCCAGTTTCACCGCCACTCACGGGGGCGTCCAGGCACCGGATTCCCAGTGCTACTAACTCTTGAGCCACCTCTGTGGCAACTCGTGGAGAAATGGTACTCATATCTACATAGATCAATCCTGGACGGGCAGCATCCCGAATTCCATCCTTTCCCAAGGCAACCTGCTCGATATCCGGCGAATCAGGAACCATAGAAATGACCAGATCACTTTGAGTGGCTACGTCACAGCAGGAGAGACCCCGTTTAGCACCCTTAGAAGCAACTGCATCCATCGCAGGTGCTAAAATGTCATATACGGTTAGGGAATAGCCCGCCTCCAACAGGTGAGTTGCCATGTGCTTTCCCATAATGCCCAATCCGATAAATCCAATTCTCGGTTTCATAATATCCTTCCTGTTTTTGTTTATAAAATCGGGTTCTCAACCAGGTGTTTTATCCGCTGCAAGAAGCGGCCGGCAGGTGCACCATCTACCAGGCGGTGATCAAAGGCTAGCGTCAAAGCTATTCTGGGTCGGATAACGATTTGATCCTCGATGACCACCGGTTTTTTGATGATTGCTCCGATTCCAAGGATGGCACATTCAGGGACATTGATGATCGGTAAGAAAGATTCAATCTCGAGGCTCCCCAAATTTGTTATCGTAAAGGTGCCTCCCTCGAGTTCCTCCAAGCTATTCTTCCCTTCCAAGGCTCGCACCGAGATCCCATCAAATTCTTTTTGCAATGTTGCCACATCCTTGGCATTTGCGTGATGCAAAACCGGGACCAAAAGCCCTCGATCAGAGTCAACTGCGATCCCAATATTGATATCTCCCATCAGGCAGATCGAGTTGTTATCCAATTGAGCATTCATATATGGAAATTCGACGAGCGCCTGTGCGACAATCTTGGCAAACAGAACGTTGTAACTGGCTTTAATACCATTGGCATTAACCGTCTGCCGCCATTCAATCAGAGCAGTCGCATCTGTTTCCAATGAAAGCCCAACCCGTGCTACAGTTTGAGCACTTTGGCTCATATGATCGGCAATCTTGCGGCGAATAGAGGACATCTCCTGTTTGGTCACCTTGGGTTGGTCTGTCCGGCTAGCCTGCATTTGCTGGTAGGCTGTTTCGATATCTTCCCGCGAGATTTTGTTTCCTCTTGGAATGACCTTAGAGATATCGACACCTAATTCATTTGCCAGAGCCCGGGCCGCTGGTGATGTGGGGATACGAACTGGGCTGCCACCTTCTGTATGATTGGCTGAGGTGGAAGCGACTGTTCCTGTTTGAACTTTGACCTCGATTTCTGATTTTGGAGCGACGCCTTCCGCAATCACATCCGGCACTACGGCGGGCATCGCTTCACCAGCTTGAAGGAGGACGGCTAAAATTACATTACAAGGAACAATCTCTCCTTCGTGCTTAAGTATGGAAGCAAGAAAGCCATTTGTGGGCGCTTCCACTTCTTGAGTGGCTTTATCAGTCTCAATTTCCAGGAGTGCTTGCCCGGCTTTAACGGCAGTCCCTTCCGGGACAAGCCAGCGGACGATAACCCCATCCACCATATTGAGTCCAAGTTTGGGCATTGCGAGAAATGTAGCCATGGAATAACCTCTCTGACGTAGTGGGCCGTTTTTATTGGTCCATCAATTCTAAGATTGCTTTGTTGAGCTTCTCTTCGCTGGGAATGACCATTGCCTCGAGCTTTTTGTTGTATGGCATCGGCACATCCAACCCGGCTACAATGACCGGTTTGGCATCGAGTTGATCGAAGGCTCGTTCCACAATTTGGGAGACAATTTCACCGCCAATTCCGCTGCGGCGGTTGGCTTCGTGGGTTACAACCAGCCGGTGGGTTTTTGATAATGAGCGAATTATGGTTGCATAGTCAAACGGGTAGATTGTGCGCGGGTCAATCACCTCACATTCAATACCCACTTCGCTCAATTGTTTGGCAACAGCCAGGGCTTTGTGGAGCATAATCGAAATTGCAACAATGGTCACATCCTTACCTTCACGGCAAACTTTTGCCTGTCCAAAGGGGATTGTATAATCTTCATCCGGAACCTCACCCTGGATTTCATAACCGCGCTTGTGTTCAAAGAAGAGCACCGGATCATTGCCGCGTAGCGAAGTTTTGAGAAGTCCTTTGACATCGTACGGTGTGATCGGCATCACAACCTGCAAACCCGGAACATGACTGAACCAGGATTCAAAAGATTGTGAATGTTGTGCGGCCTGACCGCCCCCTGCGCCAACGGGGGCACGGATTACCATTGGGACGTTAATTTTTCCGCCGAACATGTAGCGAATCTTAGCCACCTGGTTGACCAATTGGTCCATGCCTATTGTGATCCAATCCGAAAAAAGAATTTCGCCGATTGGACGCAAACCGGTTGCTGCTGCTCCCAGGCATGTACCGATTATCGCTGCCTCTGAGATTGGCGTATCCAATACCCGCTCGGGTCCAAATTCATCATAGAGGCCTTTCGTCAATCCGAAAGGATTGCCTCGGTGTCCAACATCGCAGCCCATGATAATGATGGTAGGATCGCGGCGAAATTCTTCAAAGAGAGTTTCATTAATTGCCTGTTTGATTGTCAATACCCTGTTCATAGGTTTTTTCCTTGTTCTTTCATAAACTCTGGAGAAAAAAGTCCATCGAACAATGTATCTGGGGACGGTTCAGGGGCAAGTTTGGCATATTCGATGGCCTCTTCAATTGTTTTACGTGCAGAAGAATAGATGCCATCTACGGTTGTCTTGGTGGCAGTATCCGATTCAACCAGATAGTTAGCCATACGCGCCAATGGATCAAATTCTTTCCAGGGTTCGTTGGTACGGATATCTCGATAATGTTCGTCATCGGCGACAAAATGCCCTATAAAACGGTAATATTTGGCTTCGATCAGAGTTGGCCCTTCGCCATTGCGCGCCCTTTGAGAAGCTTCTTTTACAGCGGAATACACTGTAAAGGGATTAAATCCGTCAACGGTTACACCCGGTATTCCATAACCAATTGCCCGGTCAGAAACCTTCGGGTTTTTGGCTGCCTTGTAATAGGGTAAACTGATGGCCCATTGGTTGTTCTCGCACAAGAAAATGACAGGCAAATTCCAGACGGCTGCCAGGTTGATCGATTCGTGCCAGATACCCTGGTTGGTTCCGCCATCGCCGTGGAAACATACCGTTACATAATCTTTTTTCAAAGTTTTTGCACTCAATGCCGCCCCAACGGCGATTGGCATACCGCTTCCGACGATTCCGGTTGCCCCCAGCATTCCTTCATCAACCGCTGCGATGTGCATTGAGCCACCTTTCCCATGACAATAGCCGTCGGCCTTGCCCATCAGTTCTGCCATCATTTTCTTAACATCCCCGCCTTTAGCGATGGTATGTCCATGACCTCGATGGGTACTGGAAATGAAATCGGATGGACGCAGGGCTGTGCAGGCTCCCACGGCTACTGCTTCAGCACCGACATAGGAATGGGCTAAGCCGTAGATGAAATTTTGTTTCCAAAGCTCCTTGACGCTGGTATCGAACTCACGGATGAGGGCCATCTTGCGATACATTTCAAGCTGTTGGTCAACCGATAAATCGGCTGGAGCTTTTAGAGGTGTCAGAATATTCTCTCGAAAAAATTCGATCGCCTGGTATGTCTCTTCAAGCGTTACTGCTGTAGACATATGCAATTTCCTTCCTTATTTAATTTAATCAGTACCAATGGATTGTGGCTTGCTACAATATCATGCTGTTTCAAATCAGGCGGGCTGTTTGATATCTGAAATATTAAGGAGATTATTCTCCCTTCTTATCGAATTTTTCTTTCAAGGCTTGAGAAGTAACGCGTTGGGATTGGTAGAGATGGGCATACATCTCATGGCTTGCACCACTGCCATCATGAGCAATCACTTTCTCAAATATTCGGCGGTGATATCTGTATCCTTCTTCTTTCACATTGGGCAGTTGGCTTGATTGTTTTATCCCCTCTAATAATGCATCAGTCAGAGGGTCTAATAGTATTTCGAATAAGACGTTGTGCGTGGCGCGGGCAAGGGCAAAATGAAATTCGAGATCTATTTCCGGGTAGGTCTCAGGGTTATCAATGCTCTCAAGCATGCGTTGAAGAATTTGCTGCATCTCAGCCAGATCCTGTTCATTTGCTCTTTCGGCGGCCAATCTGGCAGTTTGCACCTCCAAGGCACGTCTCACCTCCATCAAATCCTCAACGGTGGCGGGGTGACCCTTGAGTGAGATCAGCATGCCAATAGAATTGGATACCTCGTCTCCCTGCATCAGGCGTATGTAGGTGCCTTTACGCCCTTTCGATTCGATTAATCCTTTTGCTCTTAAAATGCTGATTGCCTCTCGAATAACCGTTCGGCTTACATCAAAAGTCTGGCATAATTCGCGTTCTGTTGGTAGGCGATGTCCGGCCTGCAAAGTGCCCGACAGAATCATATTTGTAATTTGCTCGGCTACCTGTTGTGAAAGTCGGTCTGTGCGTTTGACTGGAGCATAATCCATAATAGCTTATCTCAGTTCGGAATTGGTATGACCATATTATATAATATGGTCATACCAATGTCAACAACGAAAAAGATTTGTTAAAACGAAAGTTAACAATTGCTATTGACTTTTGATTTTCGTCGTGCTATCATCAATTATGAAAATATTTACAGTGATGAAAATATTTTCATAATCTTTTCGCACTTGATCTGATTTTCAAAATATTATTCTTTTCTTCATCAGGACTTTTGATGACCCGACTCCTGGCCACAGAAGAATTGCGTTTGCTCATTAAAGTGAGCAAGCTATATTACGAGGAACGTCAAACCGAGGATGAAATCGTCCAAAAGTTGCAATTATCACGTTCAAAGATCTCGCGGTTGCTAAAACAGGCTAGAGATGAAGGCATTGTTAAGATCACTGTCATCTCTCCGCCGGGTGTTTTTTTAGATTTAGAAATGCAGCTTGAAAGTCGGTTCCAATTACTGGAAGCAATTGTGGTGGAGGCCCGCCAGCCAGATTCGCAGATGGCAGTTACACACGAGCTGGGTATCGCGGCAGCCGGTTATATGCACCGGACTGTCAGAGAAAACGATGTCATCGGCATTTCGTGGGGTTCGACGCTGCATTCGATGGTTGAAACGATGCAACCCAGCCTGATGCCTACGGTTCAGATAATTCAGATCATTGGCGGCTTAGGCCGGCCAGAATCTGAGATGCACGCCACTGAGCTGTGCCGCCGGCTATCGCGTTTATTGAGTTGTAATCTGGTGCTTTTGCCCGCACCCGGGATTGTGGATAACAACCAGATCAAAGAGGTCATCCTTTCCGATAGTCATGTACAACGTGCATTGAGCTTTTTCCCAAAACTGACTACTGCCATTGTGGGCATTGGTTCGCCAACCCCGGATTCGGTCGTTATGCGAGATGGATCCATCATTAATCGGGTCGAGCTTGATGATCTCTTAAAGCGCGGTGCGGTTGGAGATATTGCATTACGATTTTTTGACGCCTATGGTCAACCGGTGGAATCGGATGTTAATGACCGTGTGATTGGCATTTCGTTGCAGCAGCTATCCCGCGTGGAGCGGGTGGTGGGTGTAGGTGGTGGGCCAAATAAATTTAGTGTAATTAGGGCTGCCCTACGAGGCCGTTTGATCAATACATTAATTACGGATCATGCAACTGCCCGGCAACTGCTCGAATCGGATACGAGAAATATCAATAACAATTAGGAGCTTTTCTTTGGGACGAGATGAAATACTACAACTTGCTTCAACGGTGATCAGAAACGAAAGCGCCGGAATTGCTGAACTCTGTGACCAGTTGGATCAATCATTTATTGATGCAGCCTATAAATTGCTTAATTGTAAAGGGCATGTATTGGTTACTGGTTCGGGCACATCGCATGCAGTCGGCGCCCGTTTGGCCCATTTGCTGTCTTGTTGCGGTACGCCAGCGCTGTTTATCGACGCGGGTGACAGCCAACACGGCCTGGCTGGAGCAGTAATGACACAAGATGTTTTGATTGCTCTTTCAAAGGGCGGAGAAACGGTTGAGGTCAATTATCTGGCCAGCTATGCCAAAAAAATCGGCGCAACTTTGATCGGCCTGACCGAAAAACCCGCCTCGACTCTGGCTAAAATGTGCGATGTAGTGTTAAAGGTCCAGGCTCCGGCCGACATTGACCCATACGGCATGATCGCTACCGGTAGCTCATTGGTTAATGCGGCCTTCGGTGATGCTCTTTGTGTAGTATTGCTCAATTTACGTAGTTATACTCAAGAAGAATTTGGAAAAACCCACCCAGGTGGTGCGGTAGGTATAAAACTATCTCAACAGCCGGGTATGTAATGGTGATGGGATGAAAGCAGCTTATTTAATCGGCGAAAGCCTGTTTGAAATTCGTGATATTCCTGTTCCGGAACCCCTGCCAGACGGAATTCTATTAAAGGTTGAGACCTGTGGGATATGTGGTTCAGACTTGCGGCGTTGGAAGGAAGGCCCTTACCCCGGCAGCGAACAGCTTGTGCCTGGGCACGAGGTAGCTGGTATCATCGAGGCGGTTGGGTCTGAGGTGAAAGACTACCGACCTGGCGAGCGCCTGGCGATAGCGCCGGATGTTCATTGCGGTACATGCTACTATTGCCAGCGTGGTTTGTACAACCTGTGTGATAACCTGCGGTTATTAGGAATCACTCCAGGCTATTCAGGTGGTTTTGCAGAAAAAATGGTCCTGACACGGCAGGTGCTTGAAAACGGCATAGTTCACCGCATGCCAGAGAACATGAGCTATCCTCAGGCTTCTTTTGCCGAGTCGTTAAGTTCGGTGCTGGCATGCCACGACAAAGCCGGAACCAGTCTGCGCGATACGGTGCTGGTGATGGGTGCCGGTCCAATTGGCTGCCTCCATATCGTTATCGCAAGGGCACGCGGGGCGCGGGTGATTCTATCTGAGCCCAGTGAAATTCGCCGCAACCTTGCGCAGGAATTTGGTCCTGATTTGGTGATTGATCCAACCCATGAAGACGTAGTCGAGCGAGTCCGCCAGTACACAGGAGGGTTGGGTGCCGATATTGCTATTTGCGCCAACCCGGTTGCAGCTACCCAGGCCCAGGCTATCGAAGCTGTTCACAAGGCGGGCAGAGTCATCCTGTTCGGCGGACTACCGAAGACAAATCCATTGACATCACTAAATGGCAATCTAATTCATTACGGTGAAATCACTGTGGTTGGGGCTTTCTCTTATCATCCTACCTACCACCAACAGGCCCTCGACGTAATCAGCCGTGGGTTGATCCCGACAGATCGTTTTATCACCCACACATTTTCGTTGGAACAAATCAACACAGCCTTCAGCGCGGCTGCCGGTGGCCAGGCATTGAAGGTAATGGTAGAAATACAACAGACGAGAGGATAAGTCCAGATGATTGGATTAAACCAGGAATTAGAAGAGCGAGAAGCATCCGGTAAACCCGTGCGGGTTGGGATGATCGGGGCCGGGCAGATGGGCACCGATGTCGTAGCCGAAACTAAGATGATGAAAGGCATCCAGGTAGTTGCAGCCGCGGATATCGCTATCGAACGGGCGCTTGAGGCCTACGAAATCGCCGAAATTAATGCAGAGGTGGTCATTGCCCGCACTCCTGAAGAAGCCGATGCGGCGGTTGCCGCCGGCAAACGGGTGGCAACCCAAGATTACCGCGTGATCACGGATATGAAAAATATAGACGTCATGCTGGAAGCGACCGGGGTTCCGGAGATCGGGACACGAGCAGCTTTACGAGCCGCTCGCCACGGACACGATCTTTCCATGATGAACGTTGAAACTGACATAACAGTTGGTCCTCTTTTATATTGGTATGCCAGGCAAAAAGGCGTGTTATACGCTTTAGCAGCCGGTGATGAACCTGCTGCCTGCAAAGAACTGTACGATTTTGCGGATTCGCTCGGATTCACAATTGTGGCGATGGGCAAAGGCAAAAACAATCCATTAGACCGGCATGGAACCCCTACTGACCCGGCCGTAATGAAGGAAGCTGCCCGGCGTGGGCTGAGCCCGAATATGCTGATCGAGTTTGTTGATGGTAGCAAAACAATGGTCGAGATGGCAGCTGTCTCTAACTCCACCGGGCTGGTCCCGGATGTACGTGGCATGCATGGTCCGGAGACCAACCGGGATATCCTAAATAAGACGTTTGCTCTGAAAGAGGATGGGGGAATATTAAACAAAATGGGAGTTGTCGATTTTGGGGTAGGCCATGTCGCACCTGGCGTTTTTGCCATAGTGCGCACCGATCATCCCCGTTTACGACAGGCAATGATCTTGCGAGATATGGGCAACGGACCCTACTATACCCTTTTCCGCCCATTCCACCTATGCAGCATCGAGGTTCCTTTGACCTGCGCCATGTTAACCATCCGCAAGAAACCCAATATGGTCCCGCTTAACCGGCTGGTCTCCGAAGTATTTGCAGTAGCCAAACACGATTTGATGCCCGGAGACGTTCTGGATGGGATTGGCGGAACGGCCTATTACAGCCTGATCGACACCTTTGAAAACGCCAAAACCGAAAATTTGCTGCCGATTGGTTTAGCAAAGGGGGCTAAAGTTCTTCATCCTATCCAGATTGATAGACCAATTTCGTGTAGTGATGTGGAAATCAAGCCCTCCACTGTGCTGGATTTGCGCCGGTTGCAGGATAGCTGGTTTGAGGGAAATGTTGGCGATTCAGAACTGCTGGCTGCCATCGATACCCTGGCGACTGATTGAGAAAAACTAATCTATTCCGTTCATCTGATGAGAGGAGCGTAAATTATGGCACGAGCTACTTTGGGAGTAATTGTTGGAAATCGAGATTTCTTTCCTGACCGATTGGTCACCGAAGGCCGCCAGGACATCCTGACCCTGTTCAAGGAACTGGATATTGAGCCAGTGATTTTAAAAGAAACCGATACCAAACTCGGTTCGGTAGAGACCTACAGCCATGCAAAAGCTTGCGCCGAGCTCTTTCGCCAGAACCGCGATCGCATCGATGGCATTCTGGTAACCCTGCCAAACTTTGGCGATGAAGGCGGTGTGGCAGAAGCGATCAAAATGTCCGGACTGAATGTGCCGATCCTGGTGCAAGCCTATCCGGATGATCTGGACCAGTTCAACTTGGAGCGCCGCCGGGATGCTTTCTGCGGCAAGATTTCTGTGTGTAACAATTTACGACAATATGGCTATGCCTATACCCTGACCGAACTGCATACCGTTCACCCGCTCAACCCCAGTTTTCGCAAAGACCTCGAAAAATTTGTGGGCATTTGTAGCGTGGTCAAGGGGATGCGTAGTGTGCGTCTGGGTTTGGTGGGCGCTCGCCCGAACAATTTTAAGACCGTCCGTTTTAGTGAGAAACTTTTACAATCCTACGGCATTACGGTTTGCACAATTGACCTCTCCGAAATCTTCGGCGATGCAAAACGGATTCCAGACGACGATCTGCGGGTTAAGACCAAGCTGGGCGAAATAACCAGCTATCTTAAGACAACCGGCGTGCCTTCTGAATCGCTGGTGCGCATGGCCAAACTTGGGATTGTCCTGTCAGATTGGATGAGCGCCAATGACCTGCAAGCCAGCGCTTTGCAATGTTGGGACTCAATCCAGAAAAACTATGGAGTCAATGCCTGCACTTTGATGAGCATGATGAGCGACCAATTAATGCCCAGCGCTTGCGAGACGGATATTACCGGGGTGGCTTCGATGTATGCCCTGCAGCTGGCATCCAAAAAACCCAGCGCATTGGTTGATTGGAATAACAATTACGGTGATGACCCGGATAAGGTGGTGTTTTTCCACTGTGGCAACTGGGCAAAGAGCTTCCTGCCCGGAATTGAAATGAAAACTGCCGAAATCCTGGCGACTACCCTGGGTGAGCGCAATACTTATGGTGCAGTAGCCGGACGTGTTCCGCCGGGACCGGTCACTTTTGCCCGCATCACTACTGACGATGTAGATGGCATGATCCGAACCTATGTAGGTGAAGGTCGTTTTACCGATGACCCATTGGATACCTTTGGCAGCCGGGCAGTCGTTTCCATACCGGGTTTACAAAAGATGATGCACTATATTTGCAAGAATGGCTTTGAGCATCATGCCGCCATGAACGGTTCATTATCGGCGGATATTCTGGCGGAAGCCTTCGAGAATTATTTCGGTTGGGAAGTTTATCAGCATCAAGGGTAATCTATGAACTTGATCGGTCTGGATATCGGCACGACCGGCTGTAAGGCTTCGCTGTTTGCAGACGACGGCCAGCTGTTGGGCAGCGCCAGCCGGGAATATCCGGTGGATATTCCGCAGCCGGGTTGGGCGGAGCAGAATGCTGAGCGGGTCTGGCGGCTGGCGCAGGAAGCTTTGCGCCAGGTGCTGGCTGCCGCAGGGATCTGCCGGGTCGCAGCACTGGGGCTGTCAGTCCAGGGCGAAGCGGTCATGCCGGTCGATGCGGACGGGCAGGCTCTTCGCCCAGCTATCCTGGGCATGGACACCCGCACCGGCACACAAAACGAATGGCTGTCCGAACGCTTTGGGGCGGAGTACCTGTTCCAGCACACCGGTATGCCGGTCCATACCATCAATACACTGCCAAAGTTGCTCTGGTTGAAACAAAATGAGCCGGAAATCTGGAAGCAGGCCGCCTATTTCCGCCTTTATGAAGATTTCTTGATCCAAAAGATGACCGGCAAGGCTTTGATCAGTCGCTGCCTGGCCTCTCGCACCCAGTTATTCGATCTGCCGGCGGATGATTGGTCGGATAAGATTTTGCAGGTTATCCAATTGGATAGGAGTCGGCTCTCCACAGTCAGTCCCTCTGGAGTAGCCGCCGGTGAAATGCTGCCGGATCTGGCAGAAGGGCTGGGTTTGAAAAACCGCCCGCTGGTGGTTACCGGTGGGCATGATCAGGCCTGCGGAGCGCTGGGCGTTGGGTTAGTGCGTCCCGGTCTTTCGATGGTATCAACAGGTACGGCGGAGGTCATGGAAGTTGCACTGGCAACCCCGACTCTCACTTCTCCGCTCGAGCGGGGAAACATATCTGTCTATGCACATGTGGTAACCGGGCTTTACTTGGCGATGACCTTGAACCACAGTGGTGGTTTGGTGTTGCGCTGGTTCCGCGATTCATTTTGCAAGGAGGAAATGAACCTGGCCGAAGCGCAGCATCAAGATCCCTATGACCTAATTTTCGAGGACGTTGTCCGAGGACCATCACCTTTGCTATTGGTGCCGCATTTTGCCGGAAGCGGGACACCTGATTTTGATACTCAATCCAAAGGTGTATTAATTGGGTTGACCTTCGCAACGACCAGACAGGATATCGCCAAGGCCATATTGGAAGGATTAACGTTCGAATTGCGCTACAACCTGGAAGTGCTAAAAGCCGGTCAGGTAGATATTAAGGAGCTACGCGCCATTGGTGGGGGAGCAAGGTCTAAGTTGTGGTTGCAGATTAAGGCCGATGTGACCGGTATCCCTGTATGTGCACCAAAGGTTACCGAAGCAGCATCCTGGGGCGCAGCTATTCTAGGCGGTATAGCGGCGGGTTGTTTTTCCAGCCCACTGGAAGGAGTCGAACGGGCTTTAGAATTTAATGCATTTGTTGAACCTGACCCACACCAGCAAGCACTTTATGAACCTCGTTACCATCTCTATAGAAGTTTATACCCACTTTTAAAACAAGTCCTCCATGAGGTAGGTAAGGTGGAAAAGTAAGAATAAGTTATCTTGAAAATGGTCAGTTGGATTCGTATTAGGCCAAATCGGCTGGTCAGCATAACGCCTTTTTGACGGGCTTGAAAGAAAATTGGACCGTACCTTAATAATCGATATTGAAATGGCTTTAAACTCGTGCTATAATCAACAAAACGTTTACGCAAAGGTTTTTATATACATCGCAGTCCACTTGGAAATGGTGGAGCGCATGTCAATATGTAGGGGCATACTGACTGCTATATTTCTCGACACCCCGTCCTTTTTTTATATTAAATTTCATTGCAAGGCCAGTACTTCTCCAGTTTATTTAGATAGGTCTGTTCGCCTATTGACACGAGTATATTAATCTCTATAATTATAGATGACACGAGTAAATTATATTCACTCTCATACTAAGAAAATTCGCAGATGTGAAAATATGTGCAATAATTTACTCTCTAAAAAACCAATCCCAATCCTTATTGTTTACGGTTATTAACTCAAAATTATCCATAATCGATTTTGCTGGCGCTATAGCTTTTAGAAATTCTTCCACTTCCGATTGCAGGTTTATGTCCCCTGATCGAAAAATCACCTGCAAACAACTTGATGCCAATACAGGCGTGATTGTAATCTGTGTAAGCAATTAGCTCGCTAGGTAGCGAACAAAGGCGACTGAGCTTGAGAGGAGGTGCGCGAGAGAGAAAGATAACAGACCGGTAAATATCGACCGTCGCAAAAACCATGCTCGTGGTTCATTGCCTATTGGACAAATAAAAAATAGATAGAAGGAGAAAAGAAAAGTTATGAAAAACCGAATGCTGTTTGTTGGAACTTTAATCCTGTTGGCATCCATGCTTCTGAGTGCCTGCCAGCCTGCCGCCCCGGCTCCAACGGCCGCCCCGGCTGCGACCGCCGCACCGCAAATCGTCGTCCAGACCCAAATAGTTCAATCAACTGTCGTGGTCATGGAAACTGCTGTTCCGCAGAAGAAAACTATCACCATTGGCTATGCTGCCCCGGGCCTGGTTGGCGGGCAAATTAACATCCAAGAGACCTTGCTCCGCTATGCTCAAAAAATGGGATGGCAGGTGTCGGTTACCAACTCAAACGGTGATGCCCAGAAGCAAAATGATGATATCGATTATTTGATCTCCCAGGGTGTCAGCGCCATTGTGGCCGTACCTCAGGACAGCGCTGCGATTTGCGCTGGTATTGCAAAGGCTAAGGCCGCCAATATCCCCTTCTACACCATTGACCGCGCTCCAACCGGCTGTGCCGCCAATATGACCATCGAATCCGATAATGTCCTCGCCGGTCAGCAGGCTGGGCAGGCAATGGTCGATGCCATCAAAGCGAAAAACGGCTCCGAGACGGGCACTGTGCTGGAGATTACCGGCGACTTGGGCCAGGATGTTGGTCAGAAACGCCGCGATGGTTTCCACAGTGTCGTGGATAAATATCCGAACATCAAAGTGATCCAGAAGGTCGGTAACTGGGATGCCGCAGTAGGCGCCACAGCAGTACGTGATGTTTTGACCGCTACCCCAACCCTGGATGGAATCTACATGGCCTCGGATGCTGTTTATATTTCAGGCACCCTGTCTGAGCTCAAGGCCGCCAATAAGCTGTTCAAGGTCGGCGTAAAAGGGCACGTCATTTTGACTTCCGTCGACGGCTCTCCCGCTGGCGTCCAGGCAATCAAAGATGGCTGGGGGGATGAATCATCTAATCAACCTATTCCCGATTTTGGCCTGATCGTGAACTTCATTCAGCAGGAATTGAATGGCAAACCGGTTCAGGAAGGTCAATTTACCCAAACTGGTGCCTTATGGTCCCCTGCACAAATCGCGAAGAATTCTGACGGCACCATGACTTGCATGTTAGCCACTACCCCTGTAACAGCCGCCAACGCCGCCAATCCAGCTCTGTGGGCGAATTACGTGGTCAAGTAACTTACAGCTTTCCAAAAATCACTCAATAGTATTTAAAATCCTGCCCCGTGCTCGTTTGAGCCTTTCAGCACGGGGCAGATCCAAGATTTTCCCGATTACCAACGGGCTTAATATATAAAGAAGAGCGGACCTTATGATTGCATCGGATAGCCCATCAGTAATTCAAATGCAAGATATCGTTAAGAACTTCCCCGGCGTACGAGCACTGGACCATGTCAATTTTGAATTGAAACGCGGCGAATTGCGCTCCTTAGTAGGGAAAAACGGGGCGGGTAAGAGCACTTTGATGAATGTTTTAACAGGCATTTACCAGCCAGATCAAGGGAATATCATCGTAAATGGTGAATCCATTCACCCGATGACGACCGAGCGGGCCAGGCAATTGGGGATTGCTTATGTTCACCAACATTCTCAACTCGTTCCAGCCCTTTCAATCGCAGAGAACATCTTTTTAGGCAGCCCGCTTACCCACAATGGTGGATTTGTGGATTGGAAACAATTGATTGCGGAAGCTTCCAAACAGCTAAAGACGCTCGGCCTGGGGATTGACGTCGAACGAAAAGTAGAAGATCTGACGGTTGCGGAAAAGCAAATTATCGAAATTGCCAAAGCCTTGTTTGCAAAAGCCCACACGATTATCCTGGACGAGGCGACAGCTCCCTTGCCCAAGGAGGAAGTCAATATGTTGTTTGACTTTGTGCGGCTGCAGGGCGAGCAAGGCGTAGCATTCGTTTATATTTCCCACTATCTCGAAGAAGTATTTGAGCTGTGTGAGGCGGTCACTGTTATGCGTGATGGCCAGATCGTTGGAGATTATAAAGTTTGTGATCTTGACCAGTCGGAATTGATTCGACTGATCAGTGGAGCACGGGTGGAGCAGTTCCATCGTGAATCGCACAAAACACATCGAAAACCGGCCCTGGAGGTCCAAGGCCTGACACGTCCCGGTTTTTACAAGGATATCCATCTGACGATTTGTGAGGGCGAGGTGGTCGGCCTGACCGGGTTGGAGGGATGCGGAAAAGCCAACCTGGGGCGTGGTCTGTATTCGCTCGAGCCTCGTGGTAATGGAAAAGTCTTATTGTGTGGCACACCGTTTTCTCCCAGCGAACCCGAACAGGCACTTAACGCAGGGGTGGCTTACCTTCCCCGCGACCGGCATGGGATGGGCATCGTAGGGATACGGCCGGTTGGGGAAAATATTACCCTTTCTATCCTCAGACGGTTAATTAATCGGTTTGGTTTGTTGGAAACCAGTAAAGAACGCAGCCATATTAGTTACTATGTCCAAAAGTTAGGCATAAAAACAACCTCGGTCAACCAGCCGGTGGATTTCCTGAGCGGCGGCAACCAACAAAAAGTTGTATTCGCCAAGCTGGTATCCACCCAGCCTAAAGTCCTTTTTCTGGATGAGCCTACCCAGGGTGTCGATGTTCAGGCCAAGGTCGAGATCATGAAGATCGTCGACCAACTGGCTGAACAAGGCGTGGCGATAGTTTATATTTCCGAAGAAATTCGTGAGATGCTGGATATATGTGATCGCATTCTGGTCATGTACAACGGCGAAATCTCCACGGAATTCAAGGCTGGCGACCCGAATTACAGTGCTGACCAGATCCTGATGGCCGTGGAAGGAGAGCGGGTGGTCCTATGAACAAACGAAAGGTCATTTTATGGGTATTGAATAACTTGATCTGGTTCTTATTATTGGCGACGGTCGTATTCTTTTCTCTGATATCGAATCACTTCTTAACCCGCATCAACCTAACGAACATCGTTGTCCATGCTGTCGTAATCGGTCTCCTGGTGGTTGGCCAGGTGTTTACGCTGGTTACCGGGAACTTTGACCTGTCCTCAGAGGCAACGTTGGGATTATGTGCGCTCATCGCTGCCTGGCTGATGGTCCCTGCTGGAGCACCATCTTATGGAGGAGGAATCCTGCTCAGCACCTACGTAGCCGTTCCGATTATGCTCCTTATCGGGGTATTGATCGGTTTAATCAACGGACTGCTGATCACCCGCCTTAAAGCAAATGCCTTTATCGTGACCCTGACTATGCAGCTGATCATCCGCGGGGTCATGATGCCGATCACCGCTGGAAATACCATGGCCAACCTTCCGACTGATTTTAAGGCCCTGGGCAATAACTCGCTTGGCCTTATCCCGGTTTCGGTGATCGCACTGGTCGTGGCATTCGCCATCGGCCATATTATCATGCAATACCGGCCTTTCGGTCGCAGTTTATATGCAGTTGGTGGGAATAAGGAAGCAGCCCTGGCTGCGGGCATCAACCCAGACCGGCGAATCCTCCAGGTATATATCATCAGTGGTTTGATGGCGGCGATTGCCGGCTGGATGATGGCAGGCCGAACGGGTGTAATCGTACAGAATATGGGTCAAGGCTATATCTTCGAGGTGATGGCGGCCTCCGTTATCGGTGGGGTCAGCCTGCAGGGGGGGCGCGGCACAATGGTTGGCGCATTCGGCGGAGTGCTTCTACTCTCGACCATAGAATCCGGTTTGAGCCTGATGCGGATCTCAACGTTCTGGATTGAAATCGCAAGTGGTCTGATTATACTGATCGCTATGTTTATTGATGCCCAGAAAGTCCGCTACACAACCTCTCAGGCAGCCTCCCTGGCTAAAATTGTTACCCAGGCCATGCCATCCGGGTCTGGTGGGAGCGATTGAGTAGTATCTATCCGGCCGAATGATGGTTAGCTATTTTTTAGTATAGAAAGGTTGGACACTCCATGGATGTGCGCAAATACATTCCGGCGGTGTTAGATAACCTGATCTGGGCTCTCTTGATAGGTGTAATCATCCTGTTTTCTACCTTGAGCTCGGCTTATCTTACGCCATTGAATTTTCTCAATATTCTTTTTGCAGCAGCCGTATTGGGGCTGCTCGTTATCGGAGAAGCTTTTGTCCTGATTACCGGGAATATGGACCTATCGGTCGAATCGACCGTTGCTGTGTGTGCTTTACTCGGAGCCTGGCTCACAGTGCGCCCAGGACCTCCAGATAACGGTTTGGGGATCCAGATGAATCCTTTCCTGGCCATCGCGATCCTTCTTGCTTTCGGCGCTTTCGTGGGTTGGTTCAACGGGTTCCTGATCACACGCATGAAAATGAATAATTTTGTAGTCACGCTCGCCATGTTGATTGCACTGCGGGGATTGATGCACCTGCTACCGGCCGGGAACACGGTTTACAACACGACCATGCCCTACAATTTTCTTGGCCAATCGACGATTGGGCCAATCCCATTACCAGTAATCATAGTGATCGTGGCATTCATCGTAGCTTTTATCGTTCTGAAATATTCCCCATTCGGGCGGAGCCTGTATGCCATTGGGGGCAACCGCGAGGCCGCAAGAGCTTCGGGGATCAACCCCGAGCGACGTATACGGCAGGTTTATCTGATCGCGGCAATCTTAGCGGCGTTTGCGGGCTGGATGCTAGGCGCCCGGATCACTGCTGTACCCCCAAACCTGGCGAGCGGCATGGTATTCGATGTGATGGCCGCCTCTGTGATCGGCGGGGTTAGCTTGCAAGGGGGACGTGGTACGATGATGGGAGCCTTTGGAGGGGTTCTGCTATTGGCTGCAATAAGCGCCGGTCTAAACCTGATTGATGTAAACGCTTTCTGGGTAGATCCGATCCGAGGCGGTGTTATCCTTTTGGCTATGCTGATTGATGCCCAGAAAGTTCGCTACCGTGCCCCGGTGATAAAATCTGCCTCGATGTCTACGGTCGCTTCGCCATCAACGCCTCCTACGCCAGGGGACTGAGCATCGACTGATAGATACTTGAGGTATTGTGTTGATTGTAAGAAGTTGATGAGTCGGATTGGCGATCGGCAGAACCTGCTCAAGCCTGTGAAGGCCGTAACCAACACCTTCTTTTTTACTTTAGAAATGCACTCGTTCTTATCAATATCCACTCATAGAGAACAACGAATCCTTATGAATACTTCTCCATCCAACTTTCAAGAACAGCGAATGGCCCTGGGAGATGCCCTCGTTTGTCTGGGACAAGAATTCCCCGATTTGGTGGTGCTTTCCCCGGACGTATCGATATCTACTCGGACTATTAAATATAAAACCGCTTTCCCAGACCGGTTCATTTGCAGTGGTATCTCAGAGCAGAATACAATTGGAATGGCGGCGGGGCTCTCGACAATGGGATGGGTACCGGTTGTCGCAGGATATGCAATGTTTGTGGGTGGAAAGGCGTGGGAACCCATACGCAACTCAATCGCCTATCCCCATTTGAATGTAAAGATCGTTGCGACGCATGGTGGAATCAATGTGGGCGCGGATGGAGTGACCCACCAGGCAATCGAAGACCTGGCGTTGATGCGATCAATTCCTGGAATGATTGTCTTGACGCCGATGGACGCCAATCAGGTAGAACCGGCGCTTAGAGCGGCTCTGACGATCCAGGGGCCAGTCTATATCCGACTAGAACGGGCGGCGATACCGGTCCTTTCTGAAGCGAATGCGCCATATCCGATCGGTGGATCGATCCAACTTCGTGAAGGCCGGGATGCAACTGTATTTGCCATCGGGGGAATGGCCGCTATGGCAGTCAATGCAGCCGACGCTTTAGCTCAAGAGGGCCTCCACATTCGCGTAGTGAGTATGCTCTCGGTTAAGCCGCTCGATGAAGCTGCTATCGTCGCCGCTGCACAAGAGACTGGTGCTATAGTTACCGCTGAAGATCATAATCGTTGTAGTGGACTGGGTGGAGCTGTTGCCGAGACGCTTGCCCGGTTGGCTCCCGCACCTGTGGAACAGATTGCATTAGATGATACATTCGCAGAAAGCGGTTCTGTAAACGAACTTTATGCTAAATATCACTTAACCTCCAACGATATCATCGGAGCGGTAAAAAAAGTGATCTCTAGAAGCCGAGCAATCAGGAGCCTATAGGTATGGTAACCCCTGCATCACAAATTGACCTTGCTAAGATTGAATTTCTGACTGATCGGGCGCGCAGTATTCGTCGCCACATCATCAAAATGACGAGTGCTGCTGGTAGCGGACATCCTGGGCCATCATTTTCACCGGTGGAGTTCCTATCGGCCTTATATTTTTCGGAGATGCACATTGATCCAGCTTCTCCCACATCGCCCGAACGGGATAGGTTTGTGCTATCCAAGGGCCATGCTGCACCGGTTCTCTATGCCGCTCTGCATGAGGCAGGCTATTTTTCTGAGGAAGTGATGCTATCCCTGCGCCAAGTCGGCAGTCTATTGCAGGGTCATCCCAATATAAAAACCCCTGGCGTGGATGCGACTACGGGTTCGCTTGGTATCGGTCTTTCCCAAGCGGTCGGGATGGCACTAGGTGCTCGAATGCGTGGGGCAAGCAATAGGGTCTATTCTGTCATCGGTGATGGCGAATGTGATGAAGGCCAGATTTGGGAGGCTGCATTAGCCGCAGCCCATTTCCACCTGGGTAACTTGGCCGTTTTTCTTGACCACAACGGCTATCAATTCGATGGACCAGTGTGCGAGGTAATGGGTCTGGAACCTCTTTCTGATAAATGGCGGGCTTTTGGATGGCGGGTGGAGGAGATCGACGGCCATTCTTTCGAGGAAATCCTCGGTTTCTTGGAACGTTCGCGGACTTGTACTGACCAGCCCTCAATTGCGGTGGCAAAAACTGTGAAGGGTTATGGAGTTTCATTCATGGCTGGGAGCCAGGAATATCACGCAAGATCGTTGACTGCTGAAGAAACGCAACGGGCGCTTGAGGAACTGGAGGACTGACAGATGGTTACCCCAAAGATCGTCGTAGTTGGAAGCTGCAATATGGATATCTATTCGTGGACGGATCATCTGCCGGAACCCGGAGAGACGGTAATCGGCGACCGCTATTGGCAGGTCATGGGAGGAAAAGGCGCCAACCAGGCGGTGGCTGCCTGCCTCCAGGGCGCACAAGTAAGCATGGTTGGCCGGGTTGGAAACGACCTATTCGGCCAGAATATGTTGGAAACTTTATCTGGTTATGGGGTGGATGCCTCGCACGTACGGGTAGACGAGCAGGTGGGGTCGGGGATAGCGTTGGTTGTGGTCGATAAAAAGCCGGAAAATATTATCGTGGTGGTACCGGGAACCAATATGTGTATCGAGCCCGCGGATATTGACGAGGCTGATGCGTGCATTCATGCTGCTGATGTGTTGCTGGCTCAGATGGAAATCCCGCTTCCTGCTATTGAACGAGCTTTCGATGTGGCGCATCAGGGAAAAGCTGTCTGTGTGCTCAATCCTGCGCCTGCCAGGCCTATCCCAGACAAGATTTACCAGAAGATCGACCTGATTACCCCAAACCAAAACGAGGCGAAAGTCCTGACCGGCATTACGGCGGAGACAATCGAAGGCGCGGAAGCAGCTGGAAAGGCGCTGATTGAGAGAGGGGTTCCGGCGGTGATTATCACGCTGGGAGCTCAGGGAGCATTGCTTGTGCTTCCCAAAGAAACACATCACCTGGAAGGAATGCGCATACTGGATGCGCTGGACACTACTGGTGCTGGAGATGCATTTATGGGTGGGCTTGCTGTTTCCCTGGCGTGTGGAAAATCACTGCTTAAAGCGATCTGCTTTGCCAACATTGTCGGCGCGCTTTCTACGCGCAAACGGGGCGCTATGCCCTCGATGCCCAGCCAAGTCGAAGTGGAAGTGTATATCCGTGAGCATCATTTATCAGAGCTTGTAGACTGAATAAAATATTCCAATATACGGTTTGAAACATAGAGGGAAAGATTATGACCATTTCAGATGAGGCCAAAGTAAAAGAGGATCGCATCCACAAATTGCTCGACAAAAGTGGTTACGATTCACTGCTGATTGCACGCCGGGAAAACTTTGCCTGGCTCAGTTGTGGTGGTCGAGCGGTTACCTCTTACGTGGTCGAAAATGCCCCGGTTTATTTGCTGGTAACCCCAAAACACAAATATGCCATTGGATATTGCATGGATATGCCCCGCACCATGGACGAAGAATTGGCTGGCCAGGGCTACGATCCGGTGGTACTGCCAACCTTTGGTAAAACGCCTGAGGAGGTCGCCTACCAGCTTGCGAGGGGCCGTCTGGCGGCGGACTGTGCTATCGCCGGTCTGGATAGCCTGGCGGCTGAAGTGACTGACTTGCACGAGCCATTCCTCCCTGATGAGATGGCACGGTATCGTGCGGCTGGGAAAGAAGCCGGCCAGCTCATTCACCAGCTGGCCGATTGGGTTCAGCCTGGAATGACCGAGCGCCAGGTCCTTGGTCACATGTGGGGGTTATACGCCGAAAATAACTTCGATGGGGATTGTATGTTCGTCGTTTCAGATGAGCGAATTCGTCGCTATCGACATGCTGTGCCTTCCAATAAGGTTATTGGGCGGGTGGTGATCCTGGCTCCGGCAACCTACAAGTATGGTCTACATTTTCCGGTCAGCCGGGTGGTTTATTTCAGCCAACCAACAGATGATGAACGCAGGCGACATCTGGCAGTCTCCACAATCCAGGCTGCTATGATTGCGAATAGCTGGCCAGGTATGCCATTAAACAGCATGCGACAAATTTGCATGGATCTATTTGACCAACTTGGTTTTCCGGAAGAGAAAACTAATCATGTGCATGGTGGACCGACAGGTTACCGGGTTAGTTATCCAGAACGCTGCCAGGATCCGAAAGAAGTGGTAAAGCCCAATATGGCATTTGGTTGGTACATCACTGTTGCGGGTGCAAAAAGCGAGGAGGTTACCCTGGTAGAAGATCAAGGCAGTGGGTTGATTACGGTCGACCCGACTTGGCCGATGATAGAAATTGAATACCAGGGACAAAAAATTGCCGTTTCAGATGTCCTGGTGCGATAAGGTGGTGATGTATGAAAATTGGAATTGGCAGCGACCATGCTGGTTTTCAATTGAAACAAGTTATTATAGCCGAGGTCAGGGAATTGGGTCATGAGGTGATTGATCTGGGAGCCTTTACTGACGCTTACCCAGCCAATGATTATCACTTCACAGGTGCTATGGTGGCCGAAGCGGTCGTCAGTGGGCAGGCCGATTTCGGTATTGTCATCTGTGGGACCGGGATTGGCATCAGTATAGCTGCAAACAAAGTTCCGGGCGCCTATACTGCCCTGTGCAACGATCTGTTTACAGCACAGAAATCTCGGGAGCATAACAACGCTAACATTCTGGCAATGGGATCTCGAGTTGTTGACGAAGGATTGGCAAAGGAGATTGTACGAGTCTGGCTGGCGACCCCTTATACTGGCGGCCGTCACGAAGCGCGAAATCTCAATCTCCGCAAAATTGAGGCTAAATATTCCCGTACCCAACAAACCAGTTCATCCCCGTCAGCCGAGGGAATCCCTAGGGCATTGCGTGGGCGTCTGGTTGACCTCTCTCAGTTGATCTTCCCCGGGCAAGAAGAGTATCGTTTCGATGCAAATGTTTGTCAGGTGACTCAGTTGTTGCCTCAATACCATACCCCTTCAGGACAGTGGTATGTCATGACTGAAGTGACCCTGTGGAGTCACGTGGGTACTCATATCGAGTCGCCTCGGCATTATATAAAGGATGGGCCAGACGTTGCCGACCTACCGCTAGAGAAACTGATTGGCTCTGCAGTGATACTCGATTTCAGCCACAAGCAGACCAATGAACCAATTCAATTAGAAGAACTGCGCGCACAAGAGGATATACAGATTGGGGATATGGTCATCCTCAAAACCGGACTGGATCGTTTTTATAGGACACCGCAAGCGCATGATCGTCCTTATCTCACTGTAGAAGCAACCCACTGGCTTGCGGAAGACCGACAGATTGCGCTTCTGGGCACCGATGCCTCAGGTTTTGAGGTGCGTGGGATTAATACACAGCCGAACCACCAAATCCTGTTCGAGCACGGCATCCCAGTGATCGAGCACTTGACTAACCTCTCTGCCCTCAATCGCAGTCGGGTAACTTTGATTGTCCTTCCGTGGAAAGCTCGTGAATTAGACAGCTGTCCTGTGCGTGTGGTAGCCATCGAAGAAAGTTAGACGAGGTGACCTATGAAAATTGTCATCGGTAGCGATCATGTTGGTTTCCCGCTGAAAGAAACAATCGTGCAGCATCTCAAGGAGCGCGGCTATGAGCCAATAGATCTTGGCGTGTGGGATACGACACCGGTCGATTACCCTGATATTGCCCAACAATTGGCGGAATGTATTGCCCTGGGAAAATATGAACGGGGCATTTTGGTATGCGGCACGGGGATTGGCATGGCAATTGTGGCCAATAAAATTCCGGGTGTGCGGGCTGCAGTATGCCATGATCCTTATTCAGCAGAACGCTCCCGCAAGAGCAATAACGCTCAAGTTATGACCTTGGGTTCGCTCGTGGTTGGTACAGAGCTGGCCAACACCCTGGTCGATATTTGGCTGGCATCTGAATTTTCCGGTGGGCAATCAGCGCCCAAGGTCGAAAAGATCATTGCCTTAGACGATCATTATCGGAACATCTGAACGGATTGAATCGGGAGGTCTTTCCAGGCACGGTGTTGAATGGAAACCGTCCGAACCATAATTGTTGGAGGATTGACTCTTGAGCACGGATTCTTTGAACTTGGATCAATCGATATTGCAGCATTTGCTTTATCAAATGTACCTTATTCGTTGCTTTGAGGAAACGCTTTTTCGGGCTTTTCAAACAGAGAAAATGCCTGGAACCATGCACCAAACGACCGGGCAGGAGGCGATTGCGGCCGGGGTTGGAGAGGCACTCGAGCCAGGGGACGTGATGACCTCTACCCATCGTGGCCACGGACACGCAATTGCCAAAGGGCTTGCTATTCGGGAGCTGATGGCTGAAATGTATGCGCGCCAGACAGGAACGAGCCATGGAATGGGTGGCTCAATGCACCTGTTCGATCTCTCTAAGGGGTTTTTGGGAACAACAGGCGTGGTCGGGGCCGGTGTACCGATAGCAGTCGGCGCTGCGCTGGTCCTACAGCTTGAAGGCGAGCATAGGGTGGCGGTTGCCTTCCTGGGAGATGGAGCCGCTAATCAAGGCGCTGTCCATGAGGCGATCAATTTGGCATCTGTTTGGAAATTGCCTGTCGTCTTTGTTTGTGAGAACAACGGATATGCAGTATCGCTGCCCACACAGAAGGCATATGCAATCAAGGACATCGCCGAACGGGCAGCAGGATATGGTATTTCTGGGGTGACTGTGGATGGCAACGATGTATTGGCGGTATATGAGGTGGTTTGTGTTGCCGTTGCACGGGCACGTGCAGGAGATGGCCCGTCTTTCCTGGAATGCCTGACCTATCGACATAAAGGTCACTCGCGCTTTGAGCCGGCCAGTTATAGGCCGGCCGGAGAGCTGGATGCTTGGCTTAAAAAGGACCCCATCAAGGCCTTTTGCCAGCGGCTGATCAGTGCGGGGATTTTTGAAAATACCAGGATTGACGCCATTAAAGCTGAGGCCCAGGAGGTGGTAGACGATGCTGTTGACTTCGCACGTTCCAGCCCTCTCGCATCATTGGAAGAGGCGTTGCACCTAGCCTTTGCTGATAGAGAGGACAGGTAAGGATGCCCACATTGAACATGTCGCAAGCGATCAACCTGGCCTTGCGTGAGGAAATGCGCCGGGATGCAAAAGTAGTTCTGTTAGGCGAGGACATTGGCCGCTTTGGCGGAGCTTTTCAGGTTACGAAGGGTCTATTAGATGAATTTGGAGAGGATCGTGTTCGGGATACACCTCTTTCTGAGGCTGCGATCATCGGCTGTGCTGTCGGAATGGCTTTGATGGGTTGGCATCCGGTAGCTGAGATGCAGTATTCAGATTTTGTCACGTGCGGTTTTGACCAGTTGGTCAATCAGGCGGCAAAGATTCATCTGATGTCGGGAGGACAGGCGTGTGTCCCAATGGTGCTGCGACTGCCAATTGGGGCAAAAGAACATGGCGCCCAGCACGATCAAAGTCCGGAAGCCTGGTTTATGCACACGCCTGGATTGAAAGTTGTCATAC
>DATFYI010000312.1:0-10049 GCA_035315125.1 Anaerolineaceae bacterium
GGCCATTTGCACAACCGAAAGGTCATTCTCTGCCCAATGCACAAATCCATAGCGCTCGATCAGGTCTGCCGCTCGATCAATCCTATGCGCAGCCAAAAGGTGTTGGATTGCCTCGGGAATCAATCCTTTCTGCTCCAGCCAGTCAGCAGCCCGAATATGCAAGCGGAGGACTAAATCGGGTTGGACCTGATGCAGCCTGGCTCTGAGTAGATCGGCAAACAGGTGGTGATAACGAAACCAGATGCGCTCATCATCCAGCGATACCAGAAAAAGGTTTTCACGTTCCAGGTGTTTCAGGACGGAAACGGATTTGTGAAAGGAATGTAATCCTGTAAAAGAATCCTCATCCTGATCGCCTGGCTCAGACCTTTCATCACTTGCCAGGAGGGCATCACACAGTGGAGCGGTCAGGCGCTCCAAAACTGAGGTGTATAGAAGAAAATGTTGGATTTCTGGCAATTGGTTGGACAAAATCTCCTCCAGCAAGTAGTCCAGAATATAGCGGTTCGTGCCCGAAAACCCTTCGATAAATCCGTGAATGTCTTTACGGTCGCGCATGGATAGCGCCGCCATCTGTAAGCCGGCTATCCAACCCTCGGTGCGCTCTTCGAGCTGCGCGACCAATCCTTCATCCAGGTGCAGACCCATGACTTCATTCAAGAATTGAGCTGCTTCGGACCCAGTAAAACGAAGATCTGCGGCTCGTAGCTCAACCGCCTGGCCGCGCGCTCGCAAACGGGCTAAAGGAAGCGGTGGATCCGAACGAGTGGCGATCACCAAATGAAATGTGGCAGGTTGGTGCTCGAGCAAAAAAACAACCAGCTCATTCACAACCTGGCTGCTTATACACTGGTAGTCATCCAACACCAGAACAATTTCCCTAGCAGTGACATCTAGGTCATTGATAAGGCTGGTCAGGACAGATTCGGGCGGGGCTTGCTGCGGCGTGGCTATCAGTTGGGCGGCCTCACTTCCGATCGCTCCGTTGGCCTCTTGCAACGCAGCAATCAAATAGGTCAGAAAGCGCCCTGATTGATTGTCATCTTTATCCAGAGAAAGCCAGGCTACCGGCATTCCAGAATGGGCAATACAAGATGTTGCCAGAGTAGTCTTGCCAAAACCAGCCGGCGCAATGATCAGGGTAAGCGGACCACATAACCCTTGTGCTATCTGTTTCTGGAGCCGCGGCCGAGAAACCAACTCTTGCCTGGTGAAAGGCAGGTGGAGTTTCGTACGAATGAGAGGATCGGTGCTTTGCATTTTTCAATCGTTCTGTCTATACAATTTGAGGCGATTTGTTGTTAATTCGATCGCACATTTCAGGTTAATTATACAAGTTAGCGCAACCCCAGGGCAAGATGCGCGGGTAAATGAACCGTGCGCTCAGAATGAGTTTAAGAAGTGCGTGTAGATGATATTCAGCAGTTTAGGCAAGCAGGCCATTCATTTATCTATCTACCTGCTAAAACTTATTTTGCTTGACCATTCTTTTTCCATATGTTATTATGATTTTTAAAGGCCAGCTTATTCTCATGATCAAAGATGATTCGACATCGTTGCAAGAGGATGCCGAAGAAATTACTGACATCCCCGAAACGACAGGTGAATCTTCCCCAACAAAAAACTGGAACCAGATTTGGGAACGTTTGGTACGATTGGGTTTGGGTGAAGTTGCCGTTCGAGTTGGTACAGGGTTAGCGTCATTGGTGCTGGTTTTATTGGCGATATGGGTGATGGGGAATTTTTATTTAAAGGGCCAGGAGGATGGTAAGAATAATTCGGCCCAGGCTGCAGCGATTCCGTCTCCCACACCCGCTGTACAGCCTGCAATTTTCAAAGCACTGCCTACCAGCGCATTAAGCGGTGGGATTTCTCGTTTAGCCGTCATCCACACCACGCTGCCAACGCGACCGAGATTTGAAATTACCGAATATACCGTAGAAATCGGAGACACGGTTTTCGGGATTGCCCAAAAATTTGACCTAAAACCGGAAACATTGTTGTTTGGAAATTACGATATGTTGGCGGATAACGCCGAAAATCTCCGGCCGGGTCAAAAACTGCGTATTTTACCTGTGGATGGCGTTTATTATCAATGGCACGCCGGAGATGGATTGAATGGGGTGGCAAAATTCTTCGGTGTAGCGCCAGACGAAATTATTGAATGGCCTGGAAATCACCTCAGCAAAGATACTATCGGTGACCTGGCTGCACCGAACATCAAACCGGGCACCGGCATCGTGATTCCTGGCGGGCACCGCGATTTTGTCACCTGGAGCGCACCGGCGATTTCACGAAAGGATCCGGCAGTGGCAAAAATTTTAGGCCCTGGCGCCTGCGGCTCGGTGAAAGATGGTCCAATCGGAACAGGAAAATTTATCTGGCCGACGGTTTTGAAGTACCTGTCCGGTTTTGGTTATGATCCATCCATCAACCACTACGGCATTGATATCGCCGCTGTTATGGGCGCCCCGATTTTTGCAGTGGACAGCGGCGTAGTGGTATATGCAGGTTGGAATAATTGGGGCTATGGGAACATGATTGTAATAGACCATGGCAACGGCTGGCAGTCGCTATATGCTCACTTGAGCAGCCTTAAGGTGGGCTGTGGCTCCTTTGTGAGCCAGGGTGATACCATTGCAGCGGCCGGTGCAACCGGCAATGCTAGCGGTCCGCACTTGCATTTCGAGCTGCGTAGTAATGATTATGACCGGGTCGACCCACTCGATTTCTTAGAGAAGTAGAAAATAAAAAATTCTAGCAAGGATTAATAACCTTGCTAGAATTGAGTAGAAATACTTTTCAGAATCGTTATTCGTTATGGCTGTACGACGGTAAGCTTTCCCATCATGCCGGCTTCCAGGTGACCAGGGACATCGCAGACGACTTCATATTCTCCGGCTGAGCTGGGGGCAGTAAAGGTGACAACATTGGTTGCTCCGGCAGCAGTCTTGGCAGAAAAAATAACGTTTGATTGGTTGGCGGATGAGAAAGGTGGGGTGACCGATTCCTTCATCAATACCCAGTCATGCTCAACTGTGCCCTTGTTGACCAGCGTTAACGTGATTTTCTGCCCGGCCGGCACGGTCCAGGAGTTAGGACTATAGGCAAACTCGCTCATTGATGTCTGGATCGATGTGGAGCCCGAACTGGATGACCCGCCGCCGCTACAGGCAGCCAGAAACAAACCAATCAGTAGAACAATAATTGCCACTAAACCAACTTTCTTTCCCATATTTCTCCTCTTTCAATGCAAAGCTTAGGCTTATATTGTGAAATTCTTTTCTAATCAATTCTATTTTAAAATCGATTGAGAATTCCTGCAATCATCAAAGAGAATGATTTAACCATCACCCATTCGGCTGTTTGAGTAAGGATATCCATGGAAGCCCTTTGCTTAGCTGTGGCGCTGGTAAATCTGTAAAACCCGGTCGGCGTAGCTGTAGCCTTCATTAATTGGGCCATACCGAAATAGCGCGTCACGGACATTGCCATTTCTTTGGATTAGTCCCGCCAACATACGGGCACCATAAGCGATATTGGCATCCGGATTAAGTAACTCAGCCGCGCTGGGCCTGGAAGCAAAACAGGATGTACCACCGCACATAAATTCGGCAGCGATACCATCACTCGGCATGATTTGCATCAAACCAACCGCTCCGTCGGGCGAGTATGCTTGGGGATTGCCACCGCTTTCAATCTCGATGACTGCAGCAATCAGATTTGGATCGAGATTGTACTGGTTGGAGTATTTTATAATTGGATCACACCACTGCCGAATAACTGGTGGATAGGTATTGGACAATTTGCAAGAGGTAGCTGCATTTGAAGCAGTCTGGATTGGTCTTACACTTGCCACCACCTGCTGAAAATTATCAGAAACCAGGCTGTTGTTGTTGGGAGAGGCAGCGCTTAAAAATACAATCAGAATACAACCCAACAAAAAAGCTGGAAATATAGCTCTTTGCACCTTACTCATAAAAAACCACCTTATGAAACCAGAATTTTTATAAGATTAGCACAAAAGTTCTAATTAATCAATATCAAAAAACCTGGCCTGAATAAACAAATCTGAGCCAGTTACGATTCATCAAAATTTTTTCTTCGATTAAGTTTGGTTATGAGTTTCTGTCAGCGAGCGCAACCTACCTGAGCCATTGGCCAGGCGGCAGATACGATCTAATCCATTTAGCAATCGACGGTCGATTTCGTTTGCAGTTGTTTCATAGTCTTGGGATGAGCCACCGTAAGGATCGCAAATGTCGACTGTCTCGCCATTCATCTCACTCAGCAAATAAATTCGATTGGCGATAGCAGGGAACTCGACTTGGATTGCCTCTTTTTGGCCGGCTTCCATGGTCAGAATCAATTCAAAGCCCTCCAAAATTAGAGCATCAACCAGACGCGAGCGGTGCTGGGAAATATCCAAGCCGCGCCTTTTCATGTTTTGCTGCGCTTCGAGACTGGCGGGCTGACCAGGTACTGCCCAGGTACCGGCTGATTCAATCCGCCAGGAACGCCAATTGACTTCCCTTTCCTGCAAACGGGCTTTAAATAAAGCTTCTGCCATAGGAGAGCGGCATATATTTGCAGTGCAGACAAAAAGTATTGACGGCAATCTTAACGCTCCATACTTATTACCTGATGCTCCCAGCGGTGCCAATTCCCAAATTTTTCTTCCAAAATTCGCTTACCCTCACCAGGCGGTGTCAGACCAAACAATTCCATATCGGCATCGACCATGACGCGTGCAATGTCTTTAAAACCGAGCTTTGGTTGCCAATTTAATTCTTTTTTAGCGCGACTGGCATCAGCCAACAAATAATCAACCTCGGTAGGACGGAAATAGCGTTGGTCGATGATTACGTATTTTTGCCAGTCCAAGCCAGCATAACCGAAAGTTTCATCCAAAAACTCGCGCACTGAGTGTGCTTCGCCGGTACCGATTACAAAATCATTGGGCTTATCTTGCTGGAGGATGATGTGCATGGCTTCAACGTATTCCGGTGCATAACCCCAGTCACGCCGAGCTTCCAAGTTACCAAGATAGAGGTGTTGCTGTTGGCCGGCTTTAATGGCGGCCAGGGCGCGGGTAATCTTGCGCGTAACGAAAGTTTCTCCGCGCCGCGGGCTTTCATGGTTGAACAAGATGCCGTTACTGGCGAAAAGGTTATAGCCTTCACGGTAGTTACGGGTAACCCAATAGCCATAGACCTTGGCAGCGGCATAAGGGCTGCGCGGTTCAAAGGGAGTCATTTCATTTTGAGGCGGATGAGCGCTCCCAAACATTTCGCTGGAGGAAGCCTGGTAGAAGCGGGCTTTGATGGCGCTCTTACGCATCGCCTCCAGGATTCGGATCGTTCCAAGCCCGGTCACGTCGCCTGTATATTCTGGCATTTCAAAACTGACTTTGACATGACTTTGGGCCGCAAGATGATAAATTTCGTCTGGCCTGACGTTGTAGATAATATCCAGAATCGTTTCTGGAACGGATATATCTCCATAATGAAGGTAGAGGTGAACAGTTTCTCCATTATTATGCGGGTCATGATAGATATGGTCGATGCGCCGGGTATTGAATGTGCTGGCGCGACGGATTAAGCCATGCACTTCATAGCCGTGAGCGAGCAGTAGCTCGGCCAAATACGAACCGTCCTGACCGGTAATTCCTGTGATTAGTGCTTTTTTCAAAATAAACCTCCCTATTTATAAGATGGGTTTGCAATTAAAAATACGAAACTTATTATACCCTTTCCAGATTTGAATTCAAGTTTGAAGTGATGTTAAATATTAACACCCGAAGGCGATCCCATCCCGTATGATAGAAACTTGGTCGTGTGGGATGGTATTTTTGAGGTTCAATCCACTCTCAATGGTAACCAGGAGTGTGATTATTCACAGGTCTAGCGTGTAACTGTAAAGGTATCGCGTACTGTATTTGAGCTATCAATAAACCAGCCGGTCATGGTTCCATCGTCGATCGAAAACTTACCATAGCCCAGGCCATTGTAGGTATCGACTATATCGAGCTGGCCACTGAGGGGTGTGTAGGCAGGGGCGCCGCCGGTGCCAATGGTAAGTTCAGGAATACCGTTGACCATCGCTCGGGCATAATAATGATTGTGTCCGTTGAGGACTAAAGCCACTTTATATTGCACGAAGAGTGGTTGGAGAACAGTTTGAACGGTGGTATTATCGGGATGACCTCCATTGGCTGACCAGCCCGGCTCGTGAAAGACAGTGATTTTCCATTTTTTGGTCGAGGCAGCCAGATCACTCTTGATCCAGTTGTATTGAGCTGAACCGACCGTGTAAGAGGTATATTGGTCAATCATAATAAAGTGGGCCGGGCCGTAATCGAAGGAATAATAATGGTTTGTTACAAATGGCTCGGGGAAATAACGTGCAAAAAGACCGCCGGAACCCTCGTGGTTGCCCATCACCGGCGCGAGGGCGACGTTGGCCAGCTCAGTACGAATATGAGTGAGGGATGGCGAAAAAAACTCGTCAGTCCAAGTAGAATCGGTATCTCCATCGTTAACCAAGTCACCGGTGAAGGGGATGAGGGTCTGGTAACCAGGATCGGATTGATATAGCGCTATGATCTGGGCAGCGACTGAGTCATGTTGGGTTGGGTTTGTGCGAGTATCCCCGTAGCTGACGAACTTAAGAGTAGTAGCTGAAGTGCTTGGAGCGGTATAGAAAGTTCCATCCGAATACTGGCCAGCAATCACCACGCGATATTCGTATTTTGTGCCCGGAGTCAATCCAGAAATGTCGAATTTGTAGAGATGGTTGGTGGTGTCGTAAGCAGTGACAGGTGCATTACCCAACGAGTAGCTGGTATCGGTTCCCCAATCCACATTAAAGGGGGTATTATCGGTCCATTGCCAGAAAATTTCCATGGATGTATTTGAGCCAGTGTAGATTAGATCCGGCCCTTTAGTCAGGCTCAGCCTGGTCAACTCGGCGGTTGGAGTGGGTGTTGCGGCAGGGATTGTTGTAGTTGGCGTTGCCGGCGCCAGTGTGCTGGTGGCGGTCGGTGATAATGTATCGGTGGATGTTGGTGATGAAGCGGGTTGAGTGTCTGTAGCAGTTGTTTTGGTGTTAATGGTCCCTGTTAATACAGAGCACCTGGCGATAATCAATCCTGAAATAAGTAGAGGAATAACGAATTTAATCAGTACACGTGTGGATTTCATTTGTTTTTCCTGAAAAAAAAATGAATATACAACCTATTATGGTTGATTATTAGATGGCTGAAACGATTATCTTATAATTGAGCGGATTAAACAACCCCCCATGGACAGCCTTTTACCCTATACCTGTTGAGCCAAGAATCTGGTAGAATCGTTTGCACCGTTCCATATATACCAGGAGTAAAAGAGATTTGAATTCTAAAGGCGCAGTACTTGTACTTCGTTGGGTTTCGGTTGGATTAATATTTCTGGCAGTTTTATTAACCGGTATTCAGCTCGTCAACTACAGCCGGCTTCGGGCAAATTTCCCGGACGGGATGGTAATTGCTGGTGTACCGGTAGGTGGTTTAAACCAACAAGACGCTGCCAACCGTCTGGTTGAGGCTTATGGCGTGCCAATTGAGCTAAGGTACGGGACAGCAGTGATCCAGGTCAAACCAAACGTAGTTGGTTTTGAAATGGATCTCGAAGGGATGATCGCAGCGGCAGATTTGCAGCGCACCAGCCAGCCTTTTTGGCCGGCTTTTTGGGATTATTTGTGGAACCGGCTGCCTGCTCCGCAAGAGGTGCCGCTGAGCGCAACGATCTCTCAAGAACGGTTGCGCTCATACTTAAAAGATGAAATTGCTCTGAGGTATGATCAGCCGCCAATCGCTTCAATGCCAGTACCAGGCAGCACAAATTTTTCACCCGGATCACCTGGCACCACCCTGGATATTGACCGGGCTGTGACATTGATATCGGATGCGCTTGAATCCCCTGCATCGCGGGTTGTAAACCTGACCTTCAGCCAGACAAGCGCCCCACGGCCTTCAATGCAGAACCTGCAGATCCTGATTCAGCAAATTATTGATATTAATAAATTTGACGGTCTGGGCGAAATCTATCTACTGGATTTGCAGACTGGCCAGGAATTAGATTTTGCTTACCAGCAGAGCAAGAACCCACCGCCTGTGATTGCATTTACCGGAGCCAGCACGATCAAAATTGCAATTATGACCGCCATTATGCGCCGGGTGAAGGAACCTCTGAGCGCTGACATCAATAACGAGATGGATCTGATGATCGAGAAATCGGACGACGTTGCACCAGATGTTTTGATGAAAACCTACATTGACCCGACCATTGGGCCGCTGGACGTTACGGCGGATATGCAGGCGCTGGGTCTGAAAAACACATTTATTGCTGGCTTTTTCCAGCCAGGGGCGCCCTTACTTAAGAAATTTGCCACGCCGGGAAATTCGCGCAGCGATGAACAAACGAACCCCGATCCTTACAACCAAACAACTCCATCTGAAATGGGTCAACTTCTGGCGGATATTTATCAGTGCGCCCAAAATGGTGGGGGTACGTTTGCGGCAGTGTTCCCCGGCCAACTTACTCAAAGCAAATGCCGCACGATGGTTACCTTTTTGGCGGGCGATAAAATTGGACAGCTGATCCAGGCTGGGTTACCGGATGGGACTGAATTTGCTCACAAACATGGTTGGGCTATCGAAGGGGATGGATTGATCCACCACATTAGCGATGCAGGGATTGTGTATTCGCCGGGTGGCAATTATGTATTGGCGGTTTATATGTATCATCCAGTCCAGATTTTGTTCGATCCGGTTAATTTAATGGTCGCCCAGATATCAACCGCTGTTTACAATTATTTCAACATGCCAACCAAGTAAGGAAAAAATCAACCCGGAGGACACTGGGGGCACGGAGAAGAAATTTAATAAATCTGAGAAAAAGCTGTATAAATAAATTTCTCAGTGTGCTCGGTGTACTTTTTGGTAAAGATTATTACAACAAAAATTATTAATCGTTAATAGCCTTTCGCAAATTTTCGAGTAGTTGATCGGGGGAGAGGTTTATCCGGCCGCTGATTTCGCCAATTAAATTTTTAACTGCCTGGGTCGAATCCTGGATCAGTTTTTTATCATCAGGATAACGAACCTGAAGGTTGCTCAGACGTTCTTCAGGTGTGACAAAGCGTGACCCTTCGGCCAACTTATCGGCCAGGTTGACTATCTTTTCCTCCCAGGTACGCGGTGCCAGGTCGGGATTGATCAAATTACCAAGTTGGTGACGGCGGGCGATCTCAGCCAGCCCCGGTAAGCCGCGTTCGGTCAGGATTTGAGCGGCCAGGATGGCATGATTTATGCCTTGATTCTCAGGCCGTTTGGCTGAAAGTTTGGCCAGGTCGTGTAACAGTCCACCGCGGTGAGCCAGCATGGGACTGACCGGCAGACCGGTTGCTCGCAACCAAAGCCCCATTTGATATGCCAGGCCAGCCACCAGTTGAACGTGCATCCACAAGATCAGCGACATACCTTGTTCCGCCAACCAGGCCAGACAGGTTTCAACATCTGGCAAAGTAAGATTTTCAATTAATTCTGGCAGATCTTTCAGATCATAGAGCTCAGCATCAAGCACAGGCAGCAAACCCGGACAGGCTTTGAAGGCTGGATTGTACCAAATGGCATGCCAACCGGCTCGAGTTGCTCCAAAGCCATCCGCCAGATAATCATCCCCGACCATCAGCAAGTGACCCGGCGAGATACCCAGCACACTCTCAATTGCGCGGAAAAATGCAATATCCGGCTTGCGAGCTCCAAGCTGGCGTGGCGTAAAAATAGCTGAGATACCTTCACTAAGACCGGCACGCTTCAATGCTGCCTGTACTTGACCGGCGTCAGAATCAGATGCGTTGGTGGCAATGACAATGTGGTAACGGTCTTTTAGGACATCTAGCGCTTGTTTTGCAGAGGGCATGGCTTCGATCTGAGGCCATTTTGCCATAATCCCTTGGTATTCAGGAAATTCACGCATCAGCGTGTTACCCCAATCGAAAACGAGCGT
>DATFYI010000313.1:0-13421 GCA_035315125.1 Anaerolineaceae bacterium
GCGCGTACATTCCCAATTGATCCCAGGGCGCGCGCCGCGGCACAGCGCACCTGCCAGTTTTGATCTTTCAGCGCTTTCATCAATGGCCCAACGGCCAGTGCATCGCCGATCTTGCCCAGAGCATTGGCTGCCCCGCTACGAACGGGGGGATTATCATCTTCCAGCATCATGATCAAGGTGGGTACTGGTTGATGGTCAGAGATATTACCCAGAGCATTTGCCGCCATTTGTCTGACGTAAGGGTCCCCATCTGACAAAAGGTGGGTCAGCGCTTCGATTACCCGCCGGTCTTTCATAATGCTGATCGCATCCGAGGCGCCGGTGCGGGCATCCGGGTTGAAACGGATGGCCTGGATAAGCGGGTTAAAGGCGATCCAGCCCATACGCGCCACCATTTCGGCATTTGCGCGACGATTTTTTTCTGCAGTTGAACCAAGAGTTAAGAAGCCAAGCACCGGAATTGAATTTTTTGTGCCGTGGTAGGTCAGCAAGCTATCAATGATTTTTTCGAAATAAGGTGCAACCTGATCAGGGCCAATTTTCTCAAGCGATCTCAGTGTGTTCTGGATAATAATCTCTTTATCTGGATAGTCTGGACGGAGTGTGACTTCAGAGAAATATAACATTATCAAGGGTTGAATGGCTCTCGGGTCAGCCAGTTCTCCCAGGAAATTACTGGCTTCCTTGCGAAGAACTGGGTTTTCGGACTTCAATTGCTTGAATAAAAACTCGATGGCAGGCCCACTAGTCGTAGCAAGCTTGTTCCAGTCCTGTTTTGCGAGCAGATAGAAGCTCTTCTCTCCGAGTGTGAAGGGCCTCCATTCAAGCTCATCCAACGCATTCGCCGCCTCCCGCCGTATTTTTGGGCTGTCATTTTGGAGCGCATTCACTAAACCCCGTATATTTTTCCGCTGCTTCAATTTTGGAATATTCGGTAACAACAGCTCGTTGAACTTCATGGATGCTCCGTTATTTCTATAAGGTCAATACGACTTGAAATTTAAATCACTCGCGCTTCCATCTGATGGATAGCAAAAGAAGTCGTGCAATTACCTTAAGAATAACACGTCTGCTTCAGGAATGGAATATTACCGTATCCCTCCGACGCCAGAATCTGGAATATTTATGCAGTTCGTATCGCTCTATCAGGCCGCCTTTTCGATCACCACCGCTGTACCGTAAGCCAGCACTTCGGTGATGCCTTCCATTACGTCATTAGCATCGTAACGCATTCCGATGATAGCATTGGCGCCATGCGCCTCAGCGTGTTTCATCATCAGATCAAAAGCTTCTTCACGGGCATTTTCGCACAGCTCTGTGTAGATTGTGATGTTGCCGCCGAACATCGATTGGATTTTTCCCCCAAAGTTGCCGACGATGCTGCGGGAGCGTACTGTGATGCCTCGCACCACCCCTAAATTCCTGACCACACGACACCCTTCAAAACCAAATGCAGTTGTAACCCAGGCAGCGTCCATAAATGATTTCTCCTTTTAGATATATATACGTAAAAAAACCGGGAAGTTCTCTAGGAAAATTATTTTACAGGGATGAGGAGGGTGGCGGGGATAAGAACAGAACTTAAAAAAAATTTTCCACAAAATCCTGAATAGTATTGTTAATGATTATTATGAACTAAAAAAAACCAGAATCAGTATTTTTTCTGCAGTTTGCCTTTCCTTTATCCATCCGTAGGACCGCTCTTATCCCTGTATATTTCTTTTCTTCAGGCAGGACAAATATGGCATCAATAAACGCCGGAGTCCGTCGGGGTCGGTTGTGGAGTGGTCGTTCTGTCCAGTTCTTGCTGCCACCAGTTCTGCCAACCATCTACATCATCTCCAAAGCCCTGGTTGGTAATATAGTAAAGGGCTAAGGCAGCAGCAGCCCGAATTCCGGCATCCGGATCTTTCATGGTTTTAATCAGCGGTGGAATGGCCAGGTCGGCATCCCTACCGAGCCACTGCAAACTCTGGATTGCCGTCAAACGGACGGTTATATCCGTATCTCCCAAGGCCTGGATCAATGCGGGCACCACAGTTTGAGCCTGACTGCGATCGTAGCGGAAAACCCTGTTTGCCGATTGCCGTACTTCCGCCATATCGTCAGATTGGGCCTGAATTAAAACCGGTACGACAGCCTCGATATTCGCTCCCACCTGACCCAGCGCACTGACCACCGCAGAGCGTACGTGTGGGTTTGGATCATGCGCCACAGCCACCAGCGCCGGGATAGCCTCAACCGCATCGTCGCCCCAACGCGATAGGATCACAGCTGCCAGGGCGCGGGTTTCCCAGGCTGGCGAAGCCAACGCTTTGGCCATGACCGGAATATTGTTTTTATCTGCCAGGATATCTTCCAATGGGTTGGAGCTGGTAAGATTGATGGGCATGGGCAAGATGTCCGGCTGGATGGCTGCCAGCGCTTTCAATACGCCCTGGGCCACCAAAAATTGGTCCTCTTCAACCTCCATTGCCTTGATCAGATCGGGTACTGCCGCGGAAGCCGCGCTGCCTAATTTCTGCAGGCTCTGCGCCGCCTCAAGGCGGTCGCTCCAATTCTCGCTTTGCAAGGCCGGACGGAGCAAATCCACGCGCACTTGCGGCTGGATGGTCGTATCCCAATCCAGGCCCATGCCATAGCCGGTGATCAACTCGATGGCGCTTTGAACCTGTTCGGCCTGATCTCCCAGGCTTTGAAGCGGCAGCACGGCTTTCTGTAACATATCGCGATCGTTTTGGCTGCCGTTGCCGCTGTCATTTGTAATACCCTCAAAAGTATAGGCATGCCCATAGGCTGTGCCTACCAACTGTATATGGATTGTTAAAGTCTGACTGGCCGGAAAAACACCGGAATCTTCGGCCGGAAGAACACCGGCACCTTCGGCCGGAAAAACACCGGCACCTTCGGTGGGAAAAGTTGCAGCGCTTTGATAAAACAGGTCATGACCGCGTTCATACCAGTAAATCACATACAGATTGAGCGGTGCATTTGCCCCGCCGCCATCGATTTGTGGAGAGAGCAGCCCTTGCAAGTAATAAAGGCGCTCGTTGTTCGGCAGCAAGATAATCTGGCGTTGGTCCGGAGGTGGCATCTGAAATCCGCTGGGTGCAGGAACACCGCTTTGCAACAAATGGGTGATTTGCGTTGCCACAGCAGTTTCAAAGGTGTAGCGGATTTTATCAAATGCCGGCCCAGGCGTGGGCGTGGCAGGCATAACCGTCGGTGTGGGTGTTGAGGATAATGTTGCGAACGGGATTGGCGCATCTTCTGGAGCCATTGTCAGCGATGGGCTCGCAGTCGCTTCAAAGGAAGCAACCGGCGGGTTTGCGGATTGTGATGGCATCACCAGCCCACATCCGGCTGCGCTGAGGCTGGCTAACAGGAAAATCAGTAAAATTGTCAGGGCGCGAGAATCGTGCGTTCCAGGCATGTTTCCTCTTTGGATGGTGATAACTTGCCCCCCATACATTGAGTATATGCCAAAACTTTTATTGCTCCAATGATTTATAAGCCTGCTTTCGGTTTATGCCAGGTTATCTTTGTAAGCAGCCAGGATTGCGTCCATTTCTTCGTTTACTTTTGTATCGACCACTTTCCGGCGCTCGTCCTCATCATACCAGGCCAGGGTTCTACGAATGCCCTGGTGAAAGGGAATGACGGCCTTGTATTCTGGCACGAAGGTCTTGATTTTTGTGTTATCGAAGATCACACTGGAAACTTTATCGCCCAGCAGCCCTGCGCCAATGCCCGGGTTGACCCGTGCAATAAAGTCCGATGGAATATGCACCATTTTTGCTTCCACCCCGGCGGCCGCAGCGATGGTCTGGTAGATCTGGTCCCAGGTAAGCAGCTCATCTGAAGTGATGTGAAAGGCATGGCCGAGGCTGTTGGGATGACCCATCAGCCCGACGAACCCTACCGCCAGATCATCGGCATGGGTGACCACCCAGATGGAGTTGCCGTCGCCATGCACGATGATCGGCTGGCCGCGTTTCATCCGGTCGACCAGGGTGTAGGTATTCCACCCGCCGATGGCAATCGGAAAATACGTATCATAAGTCAGCGAAGGGCGCACAATCGTGACCGGGAAGCCATCCGTTCGATAAGCCTGCATCAGGCGCTCTTCACAGGCAATTTTCAAGCGTGAATATTCCCAGAAGGGGTTTGCCAGCGGCGTCCCTTCTGTGATGATGGGATTTAGCACCGGTCTTTGATAAACAGAGGCCGAGCTGATAAAGATGAACTGCCTGGTTTTGTTGCGGAACAGCTCGATATCTCGCTCGATGTCGGCTGGCTCGTAGGCGATCCAATCCACCACGCAGTCAAAGTGATGAGTTTGGAGCAGACGGCTGACCTGGCGTGGTTTGTGAATGTCGGCCTGGATCTGCGTGGTTCCCGGAAGATTGATTTTCCGCTCACCTCGGTTAAGCAAATATAAATCGATGCCAAGCTTTACCGCCAGGCGGCTGACGGATGTGCTGATGTTACCGGTGCCACCAATGAACAGTGCTTTCATTTTTACCGTTCCTCCAAAAATATAATTTTTCTGATAAAGCTCTATCCCCACTTCTACAGCATGGTTAATTGCGCTGATTACACATTACTCCCAATCTTCTGGAATATAGCGCCTTGTACGCTTGATATCGCCGCGCTTCTTCTTTTCGCCGACCCGGGCCGCTTTGGCGGTGACGGTCGGGCGAGTGGCACGGCGCATCTTGGGTTTGACCAGCGCTTTTTGGATTAACGTGATCAGGCGCTGCACGGCATCGGAACGGTTTTGTTCCTGGGTACGGTAACGCCTGGCCTCGATAATCAGCACGCCGTCTTCTGTCATGCGGCTGCCGGCCAGATGGGTCAACCGTTCTTTGACATCGGCGTCTAAAGATGGCGAGTTGCGCACGCCAAAGCGTAACTGAACCGCGCTGGCCACCTTGTTTACATTCTGGCCACCCGGCCCGGAGGCGCGCACGAAATCAAACTGGATCTCACTCTCGTCGATCTTTAGCGAAGGGGAAACTTCGATCATGCCTTTTCGATAAATGCCCGGATTGCTTCTGTCTGACAATACTGCCCAGTTCTTTCGACTTGATGCACCATATCAACGATGGCTGCATTCAAAGGAGTTGGCGTATTGTGCTGCCTCCCCACCCGTACGATTTCGCCATTCAAATAATCGATCTCGGTAGGCCGCCCTCGCCTCAGGCTTTGTAACGTCGATCCGAGCAAAGGCCACTCGTTTTTCAACCGCCGGGTGTTACTGGCCAGAAATAAAGAGGCCAATGGAATGGGCAGCTTAGCTATCATCTGGATGCTGCTAACCGATACATCCGCCAGGCTTTCGAGCCGAATACCTGCCCGATTGACCACTTGCAAACCTTCACGCATCACCCGGATCGACAGTTGGCGCAGGAAAGGATCGGCCATCACTTGCGGAACGGTCCAATTTGTGATGGCCGGCAAGGCATTGTTGAGATTGACGATCAGCTTGAGCCAGTGGGCGCCCAGAATATTGCTTGAAACCCTGGTTGGGATGGCAGCGTTCAGGATGCCAGCCAGTGTTTCTAACCTGCTGTCGGGCGCCCCGAATGGACATCCGACGATCAAGGAACCGGTATAGGAAACGGTTACCGTTCCTGGGCTAAGATAAGTGGCGCCGGTATTCACCACCACGCTGATGATCTGATCCTTCGGCAGGCGTGTGGCGACCAATTCGTCACTCTGCACGCCATTTTGGAAAGTCACCAGCGGCGCGCCGTCCAAATGGGACTGATTGGTTTCAAGCGCCGAAAGCACATCCTGGGTTTTTACGGTCAGGAAGGCAAAATCGGGCCGGAAATCCAATACCTCGGCGGTATTGGGGTGAACGATCAGCGTACCCAATGATCCGTTTAAGATTAAACCGTTCTCAGCGATGGCTTTCAGATGGGCTGAACGCCCAATCAGAGTCACTTCATGACCGGCGCGGCTGAGCAGCCCGCCGATTGTACTCCCAATTGCACCCGCACCGATGATAGCAATTTGAGCCATAGATCACTTAATTATATTGCAATTGGTTTGAAGTCGGATCATATAATATATAACAAATATTCATCCAGATCTATCTCCATCCAAATTATAAAAATAATATTCTGCTTACTGAAACAGCCCTTTTATGTATAATTGAATTCAAAGGTACTTTATGAATTTCGACCAGATTCAACAATATGCTCCCCAACTTTTGAAGTTAGCCCAAAAATATAGAATTTCTAAGATCTATGTATTTGGGTCTGTTGCGCGTGGGTATTCAACGCCCAAAAGTGATGTTGATTTTCTGGTAGAAATGCAAGAAGGGGCAGCTCGGTTTGGTGTAGCCGGATTTAACTATGAAACCGAAAAATTATTGGGTGTACCGGTTGACGATGTCCCTATATCGGTGCTCCCGCTGGTTGAGGATCGGGATTTTGTGATGAATATTCAAAGGGAAGCAGTTTCATTTTGACCAATCAAAAATACTACGTAGTTTGGAACGGCCGCAAAACCGGCATCTTCAATTCCTGGGCGGAAGCCTCGGCCCAGGTTACCGGTTTTCCCAATGCCCAATATAAATCTTTCGAGAGCCGAGCCGCCGCCGAAAAGGCTTTCCAATCCGATTACGCTGAATATAAAGGCAAACACATTCCCAATCTGAGCCAGAAGCGTTTGCTAGAAATTGGTCGTCCGATCACGGACAGTTACAGTGTGGATGCAGCCTGTAACGGCAGTTCTGGCCTGCTTGAATACCGTGGTCTGCACACCACCACCAAAAAGCTACTCTTCAAGCAAGGACCTTTCCAGCACGGCACCAACAACGTCGGCGAATTTCTGGCAATCGTGCACGCCCTGGCCTTGCTCCAGCAAAGAGAAATGCCGCAGCCGATTTATTCAGATTCCGAGACCGCCATCACCTGGGTCAAAAAGAAGAAGTGCAACACGGATCTGCCGCCGGACGAACAGAACCGGCCGCTTTTTGATCTGATTGCCCGGGCGGAGACCTGGTTAAACGAAAATACATACGAGAACCGGGTTCTCAAGTGGGATACCGAAGCCTGGGGTGAAATCCCGGCGGATTACGGGCGTAAATGATTACGGCTGGATTTCGATTTTTTCTTCAGCGCAGATGATATTCTCATCCATGCTCATGCTGATGCGCTGACCCGGCTGAACGACCAGCATGTCCTCGTCCCACTCGCCGGCCAGCAGTTTGTGGATCAGACGCAGATCGCCCATGCGTCGTTCGAAAGCCCAGCCGCGCCGGGAGGCTTCGTTGCGGGCGCGCTGCTCAACTGCCTGCCCGTCACCCACGCCCATCTCGATATAGACCGCTCGTTCGTAGTTGTTTTTCCAGGCGCCCATGACTTCCATCAAATAATCGGCGTTATCTTTGCCGTACTTTTTCACGTATTCTTCATAGACCGGTTGGATCAGGTCTTCTGAACCCAATATGAAGTTCCCGCCGGTCATATCGTTGCGCTCAATAAAATCCAGCGCATACCAATAGGTACCCGGAACGCTGTCATGTTCCTGAGTGTAGAGCAATCGGCTGCCTAAAAACAGTGTGATGCAGTCGTGCGCCCGCGGTAAAATCACTGGTACCTCCCTGGCTACCAGCCCTTCGGTTGCTCGCCCGCACAATGCGTAACCCAGCACAACTGCCTGGTAGCCCTGCCCGCTGGCCGAGTCGATTTCAGCTTGCAGGCGCTTGCGTAAATTGGCCGGCTGATTGTGCAGACCCAACTGCAGCAGGGTTACATCCACAATGTGGGGCGAGTGGGCTGCGCTCAGATATACCAGGCGAGCCAGGGCATCACAGGCCAGGCATTTGATTTTCATAAGCACTCCTTAAAAAATGGTATCAAATTTACCGTTAATTACCCCAGCAAAAGGCCGATTCCCGCAAGAACCGGCGTGAGCAACGTGATGATCACGTTGAAGCCCATAAATGGAACAAGTTTGCCAACATCCTCGGCGTTGCGGTAGATTCCTATGATTGTCGGTATCCCCAACACTGCCGATCCTAATCCAAGCAAGCTGAGGGTTGGTAGATAACCCATTACTACTCCCAGCACAATCGCAACATAAGCCCCCAGCAGAAAGGCGCTATATAACAGCGCCGCACGCTTGCGACCGCTCAAGATTGGATAGTTCCTACGGCCGATGCCCCCGGTCGGCCTCTACATCCGGGAACTGGTTGAGCAGCAGCAGGTTGCTGACCAGAAAAAACGGCACCAGCGAGGCGAAGAAAGCTGTCCAATTGTAACGGCCGTCCAGCACGTAAACAGTCCCCAGGATCATGCAGGTCCCAAAGCCGATACCTGGGGCTATCAAACACAGCAAAGGGGAGCGGTTGAACCGGGGAGTATAGGCCAGGATGATAACCAGTCCCAGCAGCCCGACCGGAGCCAGGCCAAGGCCGCGCGTCAGTACGAAATATAACCCGATTAAAGCCGTAACTGCCAATGAAACCAGACCGGTCGCCAGTGCATATCCGGACTTCTCCGGCGCGGCCGGCAACGTCCCGCTGCCACCGCTGAAAGGTGTGCGGTTGGTCTTGAAATCCAGCCCGCTTTTGAAATCAAAATATTCATTTAACGCATTGACGCTGATATGCGCCGAAATCGCTCCGATGACCACCAGCATCACATTGAGCCAGTTGACCGTCCTGCTATTTGTCCAAACCGCACTGGCATATCCCAAGAACACACAGGCTGGCGCCAGGATCAAGAATGGCACACGCATAGGGCCCAGGATGTAACTTGCCTTATTCATTTCGCTGCTCTCCCTGAAGATAATGATGATTCTTTAGTGATAAAAGCCATTAACTGGCTTGAATTCCTGCCGGTTTTTCCAGGGCGGCGCCGATAAACTTCTGCCAAATTTCGTCCGGCTCCCATATTTCCAACATGTCCTCACGCGCTATTTCCAGCGCTTCCTGTTGGTGCAACACCCGGTACAGGAAGATAAAGGCCGAGGCTCGAAAATTCATTGCGCAATGCACGAAGACTTTCTGATCCCATCGTTTATCCATGGCCTGGAAGAACGCCGTTAAATCCGCCAGTTGCGGAGCAGTCCAAACCACCGGGATGGCGATGTATTCCATCCCTAGGCTCTCCACCAGGCTGGCCTCGTCCGGAATGGCATGGCCCGAATCAGGCATGGCCAGGTTGATCACCACCTGGTAACCAGCAGATTGGATTTGCTTGAATTGGTCGCGTTCCGGCTGTCCGGCGCTGGCGAGTTTCTCTGAAAGGACCTGATAATTAAATATACTTTCTATATTGTTAGCTTGCATAGGCTTACTTCTTGTACTTTTCCAGGTCGACCGAGGCAATATACGGCAGGTTGCGCCCTTTTTCGTCGATATCCAGCCCATATCCGACCACAAAATAGTCCGGGATCTTAAACCCACAATAATCGATCTCGATCTCCACCTTATGCCGTTCGACTTTGTCAAGCAAGGCGCAAACCCGCAGGCTCTTGGGTTTGCGGTCCAGCAGCAGCCTCTTAATTGTATAAATCGTGTAACCGGTGTCAACAATGTCGTCGATCAGGATCACGTCCCAGCCGTAGATATTGGTCTTATGGTCAGAGTCGATCCGCACGAAGCCACTGCTCTCCGAGCCCGAATAAGACGAGACCGACATAAAATCCATGGTCAAAGGCCGCTGGACCTTACGCATCAGGTCTGTAATGAACATCACGCTGCCTCGTAGCAACCCCAATAGCAGAAGCTTTTCAGAGTCCTTATAATCCGCGCTGATAGTTGCGCCTAATTGATTGACGCGTGTCTCGATCTCTTGCTGCGAGATCAGTACCTCGCCGATAAAATTATACGGGAATTTTTGTCCGGGATTCATGCAGGCATCCTTCCAATGGAGAGGGTCAAGGCTAACTGCCGCGCTCCATTCGGTGCGCTCAGTAGCTCCCGAATTATAATCTAGAGCGGTGAAATTCCCAAAAACTGGCGGATGCAGGTAATCTCACTGGTGTGGTAGGAGTTGTGAGCAATTAATCCGTGCACCAAACGGTAACGACTGGTCCTGCCCGGCGTCAGCGGGGCATTCAGATCCTCATCCGAGAGCCCGCCCACCAGGCGGGCCACCTCGGCGTTCATAGAGATGGTGCGACTACAGGCCATTTGCCAGGCCCGTTCGTCGCCCGGACCGCCCGGTCGCGGCCATCCGTTGTCTGCTCCTAACGCTTTGCGGTTTACCGGCAATCCGCGCAATCGCAGCAGGATCACCTCGTTCCAAAAGCGCATGTGGTTCACCACCGCCCAAATGCAATTCATGCCCGCAACCGGCGATAGCAAAGCCTGTTCCGCGCTCAGTCCCTCCACCACTGTAGTGAAAGGAGTAAACCAGCCGTTGTCCGAGCGTACCAGCAGTGTGATCAGCGCTTCCGAGAGATGTTCTGCTTCAGACATTTCGATCCCCTGTGATTGGATTAAACCTGGCTCAGAGCCAGAGCTTTGTATTAATAGATAACACTAAACCAGATTGCAGGTTTTGTGCCAGTGCGTTTTCGGCGAATACCAGTTTCTAGTATAGGCGAAAAGCGCTGGGGCGGGAAGATGTGACGAAAATCCGGGAGTATACTTAATGAGAGAAAAAAATACCTCCAGGCGTAGCGGGGAATGATGAAAAAAATATTATCTCAATCCCATCTCAACAATCAACTGACTGTCATCATCCTATTTGCTATATTGTTTGTGGCGTTTACCTGGGTTGTATATACACGCGTGCCAATTGCGGCCGATCCATTGAACCCATCTGGGTTTACGATCGGCTTTGATTGGCAGGTCGATTTTAGACCGGCTGTGCTTCTGATGCTCTCCGGTAAAAATCCATATAATGTTGCCATCTACACCCCGCCATGGGTATTATTGGCAATTGCTCCTTTAGCCATCCTGCCGTCTCGAATGGGAAGTGCAGTTATGTTCGTGCTTGGTCTGTTTATTTTTGGATATGCCGCAATCCGTCTAAAAGCCAATGCCTGGATCGTGGCAGCCCTGGTGCTGAGCCCGCAGGTTATTGGAAATTCGGTCAATGGAAATGTGGATTGGATGGCGGCCCTGGGCGCATCACTACCGCCACAAATTGGTTTGTTTTTTGTCCTGGCAAAGCCGCAGATAGGGGCGTGTATTGCTTTGTTCTGGTTGGTAGAAGTCTGGCGGACAAAGGGGCTGCGCCAGGTGGTGCGTGTATTTGCCCCGGTGACCATTGCACTGCTCATTTCTTTTGCTTTGTATGGATTTTGGCCGCTATTGATTGTCTCAATGGTCAAAGGAAACAGCAGCAATGTCAGCCTGTTTCCGCAGTCACTGCCAATTGGAATTGCATTATTAGCTCATGCACTCTCCTCCCGCAAGCAATCCTCTGCTGTAATGGCTTCTCCCTTCTTATCGCCATATCTGCAGGGGAATTACTGGTCCATCGTACTTTTCGGCCTGGTAAACAGTCCTTATATATTTTGGGCAACCTGGCTAGCGCTGTGGGTTTATAGATTGGTTTGGAGAATTTGAAACTTTTACCCCATTTATTCCTCATTCCCCTGTGATTGGATTAAACCTGGCTTAGAGCCAGAGCTTTGTGTGAATAGATAAAACAGAATTGAATTGTGGGTTTTGTGCCAGGGCTTTTCCAAAGCTGCCTGCCTTCAAGGATTGGTTAAAAACCGCTGATGTGCAATCGATCTACCGGTCTGTAAGATCCAGAAATATATATTGCGCTTAATTTTTAATATTTCTGTGAATATGTTGGCTATAATAATTAAAGTGAAGGTTAAATAGGATTCTTGCCATGCGCCAATTCCCGCACGGATGTGCAATATACCCGCTGGTAAGGGGTCGGATTACGGCGTAAACCCATCATCTGAAGAGTCCTTATCAATCATTTAGAGATGCGCCTGAATGAAATGTAAAGGCGCTTGATTGAATCGTTTGGATGGCATTCTCGAATTTGTTTTGATCGGGAAAGGATACAAAAATGGCTGTCATAACCATATCCAGAGAATTTGGCAGTGCAGGTGATGCCATTGCCAGGCAGGTTGCCCAGTCCATGGGCTATCATTTTGTGGATCAAGAATTCATCGGCGCCATCCTTAGCGAGTACGGCTTTGTAGAATTCGATACTGAGTATGAGTCAAAGCCCAGCTTTTGGGAAAAATTCGATGCGGAACGTGGAAAGCACCGCGACCAGATGGTGGCCATGCTCGATCAGGTTGTGCGAGCCGTGGCGCAACACGGTAATGTTGTCATCCTGGGACGAAGTGGATTTGCGATTTTGGCTGGGTTTGCGGATGTTCTGCATGTACGATTCCAGGCTCCTTTTTCAGCACGGGTTGCCCAGGTGATGGCGCAGCAAAATATATCCGCTGAGCAAGCTGAGGCAGTTGTAAAAGAGCGCGATCGCGTGCGCCTGGGTTTTGTTGAGGAGTTTTACCGGGTGCCATGGGGCGAGATCCACGCCTTTGATCTGGTTGTTGATACGTCTAAAATTGTCCCTGATTTAGCAGCAGGCTGGGTGGTCGACGCAACCAAAGCCTTAAATACAAATCCGGAGGTGGTTAAACCCATCACAGGCTTGATAGAGGTCGATCCGATCCTGGCAGCGGCAGTTTCCGAGCGCCTTAAATGCCAAAAGGTTCATCGACAATAAACGAAAAGATTCGGTCTTCCGCCTGTGAGTGATATACTCCCTTTGCGAATCTCGCTACATATCAAACAGTCTGGCGCCTGCCAGGTGCAGCCGTTCGACATCAAATCACTCAGAGAGGTCTTTCATGCAAACCATTGGATATATTGGACTGGGCATCATGGGCAAGTCCATTGCCCGCAACATCCACAAGGCCGGCTACCCGCTGGTTGTTTACAACCGCAGCCGCGCTTCCGTCGATGAGCTGGTGGCAGAAGGCGCTAAAGCCGCCTCCACTCCCCAGGAAGTGGCGTCCCAGGTGGACGTGGTATTCACTTGCGTGCCCGATTCACCAGATGTCGAAAAAGTGGTCCTGGGTCCAAACGGCATTATCGAAGGCGCCCACCCGGGTCTGATCTGGATCGATAATTCAAGTATAAAGGCCGGCACAACCCGTGAATTATCCCGCCGCCTGGCCGAAAAAGGGGTGGCCTCGCTGGATGCGCCCGTCAGCGGCGGCGATATCGGCGCTCGCCAGGCCACTCTAACCATCATGGTGGGCGGGCCGGCCGAAGCCTTGCAGCAAGTCTACCCGATTCTGCAGGCCATGGGCAAGACCATCGTGCACCTGGGCGATTCAGGCACCGGCCAGATTGCCAAATCCGCCAACCAGATCATGGTCGCCGCTCAAATGGTTGGCATGGCCGAGTTGCTCATCTTTGCCCAGAAGGCCGGCGCTGACCCGCGTAAAGTGGTCGAGGCCATCAA
>DATFYI010000314.1:0-7718 GCA_035315125.1 Anaerolineaceae bacterium
CCTCAGATCCTGGCCATTCAAACCAATCGAAGCCTGTTGGCCGATCCCGATCCGCTTACACCTCTGGTCAGTCAGTTGGTCGAGGGGTTACGTGCCGCCTTGCAGGCAGCCAACCAACGCTATCAAGATGGCTACCAGGCGCAGACGAAAAAACTTGGCCAGGCCGAGGACTGGCAGCAAATCAACGAAACGCAGCGCCAGACTATCCTGATCCAATGCGGATTATTAGCTATTTCAACTCCCAGGGTTGGCAGTGAGGATGAGCTGCTTTCTGCCCTGGATACGCAGTCATTATCGTCCTGGGAAAATTTGATTGCGGCCTTGCCATCCCGCTCCAGCCAGGCTCTTTTACAGGCCGCCAAACTTCTGGAACCTGAGGTGATCGAGCTAAGAATTAAACCGATCACCTTACACACGCTTCAGGAAGTGGACGATTATTTAGCAGAATTACGTTCAGAAATCAAAAAAAATCTCGATAATGGGCATCCGGTAGTCTTATAACCGGATATCTGGTTACGGATAACAAGCCTATGGCCTCTCTCGATCCTACTCTGCGCAAGTTTCTTGAAAACAAAGTGCCCGATGCCCGTCAATTCGCTGAAGAAGCGGCCCGGGCCATCCTCAACACGCTGGCGGTCAATCGCCCGGAGCCATTTCCAGCCCTGACCCCTGATCAGCGCCGCCTGCGCAATGCTTTGCGGGCCAAGGCTCGCCAGTTGGGTAATGGCAGCCAGACCGAGGGATTTGAACCCCTGGTTGAAGATCTGGCTTACCAGCAGTGGCACCGCATGGTGTTTGCCCGTTTTTTGGCCGAGAACAATTTGTTGATGCACCCCAGCGGCGTGCCGGTGACTTTGCAGGAATGCGGCGAACTGGCTTTGGAGGAAGGCGAACTGGACGCTTGGGGTGTGGCAGCCAAATATGCAGCCTTGATGCTGCCCGGCATTTTCCGGCAAGACGATCCAGAAAGCCAGGTTCGGTTTGCGCCCGAAGGCCAACAAAAATTGGAAACAGTCCTGAATAACTTGCCTTCGCCAGTATTTCTGGCAGATGACGCACTGGGTTGGATGTATCAGTTCTGGCAAAGCCGTAAAAAAGAAGAGATCAACCGTAGCGAGCGCAAAATAGGCGGTGCTGACCTTGCGCCGGTAACGCAGCTCTTCACAGAAGATTATATGGTACGCTTTTTATTGGAGAACAGCTTAGGAGCCTGGTGGGCGGCCCATCATCCCGCCAGCCCACTGGTAAAAACATGGCAGTATCTCAGGTTCAAGGAAGACGGAAGTTCAGCGGCCGGGGGTTTCCCTGGCTGGCCTGAACGAGCGGCTGAAGTAACCATCATGGATCCTTGCTGCGGCAGTGGACACTTTTTAGTGGCCGCTTTTGATATGTTAGTGCAGATGCGCATGGAAGAAGAAGGACTGAGCAAGAACACCGCCGCCGATGCTGTGCTGTTCGAAAACCTGTTTGGCCTGGAAATTGACCAACGTTGTACGCAGATTGCCGCTTTTGCGCTGGCGCTGGCGGCCTGGAAGAGCGGGGGATACCGCTTGTTGCCGGTGCCGAATGTGGCGTGTTCTGGCATCCCGGTTCAGGGCCAGTTGGAGACCTGGCTGAAACTGGCCGGTGAAGACGTTCGCCTGCGAGCCGGGCTGGAACGCTTGTATGGACTTTTCAAAAACGCGCCCGACCTAGGCAGTCTGATCAACCCCGCCGATCTGCCTGCCGCCGACCGTATGTTTGTGGCCGATTACGAGCAGGTGGCGCCGGTTCTGGAGCAGGCGCTGAAAAACGAATTCAACACTGCCGACCCGGTAGCGGAGGTATTTGGTGTAGCGGCGGAAGGTGTTGTAAGAGCGACAAGGTTGTTGTCGGGGAAATATACACTAATAGCAACAAATGTGCCTTATTTAATGCGAGGCAAGCAGAATGATATTTTGAGGAATTATTGTGACCTATATCACCCACTTACAAAAGCAGATTTATCCGCAGTTTTTGTTGAACGTTGTTTTAAGTGTTGTGTTCAAGGTGGTTCGGTTATCATTGTTTCTCCGCAAAACTGGTTGTATCAACTTAGCTACAAAGCAATGCGGGAATATTATTTAAGGCAAAAAGAATGGAATTTAGTTGTTCGTTTAGGGGTTGGTGCATTTGAAACAATAAGTGGAGAAATTGTAAATGTTTCTTTGTTTATTGGCACAAATTTTTACCCATCACCAATAAATCAATTTACCGGAATTGATTTGAATGAAATTGTTAGTCCTATAGAAAAAGCAAAAGCACTTATTACAAAATCCTTAATTACAGTATCTCAAAAGAGTCAAATTGATAATCCGGATTCAAGGGTAACGTTAGGTGAAACTGGAAAAGGAGAACTCTTTTCAATTTATACCGACTCTCTACAAGGCGTTTCGCCAGCTGATGAACCTCATTATGGTAGATGCTTTTGGGAATTGGGGAAAGTTGATGGCGTCTGGAAATTTTGGCAAAGTACGGTAAAACAGACAGCTTATTATTCCGGTAGAGAACATATTTTATGGTTAAATGAAAGTTTTTATAAGGCGAAAGAGATAGGAAAGGCATATATTCGTGGTGAAAAGGCTTGGGGAAAATTGGGTGTGGCAGTGAGCCTTATGGGAGATTTGCCAGTAACGCTTTACACAGGACAGCCGACAGATACAAACATGGCGATCTTGTTACCGAGAAACACAAAATACTTAAATGCAATTTGGGCATTTTGTTCTTCTTCTGAATTTAACAAAGCTGTCCGTCAAATAGACAGGGCCTTAAAAGTAACAAATGGTTCTCTAATAAAAATCCCTTTTGACCTGAAGCGATGGCAAAAAGCTGCCGAAGAAGCCGGACCGCTGCCCAAACCATTTTCCGATGATCCTACACAATGGTTGTTTGAAGGTCATCCATGCGGATCAGAGGTATCGCTGCAAGTTGCGGTGGAGCGGTTGCTGGGTTATCGCTGGCCGCAAAATAAGCCTGATAATCTGAACGAATTTATTGACGAAGGCGGTATCATCTGCTTACCCGCTGTGGCTGGTGAAGCACCGCTTTCTGACCGCTTACGAACCCTGCTTGCAGCAGCTTACGGCAGCGAGTGGTCAGGCGCCACACAAGAAGAATTGTTGTCGAGGGTGGGTCACTCTGGCAAAGATCTGAGTGAATGGCTGCGGGATGGATTTTTCGAGCAGCATTGCCGCCTATTCCACAATCGTCCCTTCATCTGGCACATTTGGGATGGACGTAAAGACGGCTTTTCGGCATTGGTCAATTACCATAAACTCACAACCGCTAACCTGGAGCGCCTGATTTATACTTACCTGGGCGACTGGATCAACTTCCAACGCGGACGGCGGGATCACGGCGAACCGGGAGCCGATGGGCGTTTGGTGGCTGCAATAGAATTACAGAATAAGCTCAAACTGATCCGCGAAGGCGAGACACCCTATGACATCTACGTGCGCTGGAAATCCTTGGCGGAGCAGTCCATTGGCTGGGAACCCAATTTGAACGACGGGGTACGCCTGAACATCCGGCCTTTCGTTACAGCCGGGGTATTGCGCAGCAAGTTCAATATTAATTGGAATAAGGATCGCGGCAAGAATACGGATGGCAGTGATCGGGTGAATGATATCCATTTGACAATCGCCGAAAAAGCCGAAGCGCGAATGCAGAAAATAATCTCTATAAAATGAACGAAGGTTTGGGAAGACTGAGGATATTCATACAGGTCAGCTGGAAGACTTGAGCCGTGTAAGGATCTATTCGAAAACCAGGCTTTTCTTTGACAATACAGAAAATCCATGCTACAGTAAATTTGGTTCGTAAAGTTTATTTTTAGGTCAATCTGATGACAGATATAGTCATTGCAAGCGAAGTGTTCCATTGGGCACGCCGAAGAGCTGGTTACTCTGAAGAATCTTTGGCGAAAAGCATTCATATCAAACCAGAAACCATCCTGGCCTGGGAGACTGGTAAAAAATATCCTAACTTAAAGCAGGCCCAGAAATTAGCGACTGCCTTAAGCATTCCTTTTGGTTATCTTTTTCTATCCCAGCCACCCCAAATGGCATTGCCGATTGCCGATTTTCGCACGCTGCCTGGAAAAGAAAATGAACCGATCAGTCCCAATTTACAGGAAGTGCTGGACGATGCTTTGCGAAAAAGGGATTGGTATGCCGAATGGCGCAAGGCAGAAGGCTTAGCAGCGCTTGAATTTGTAGGTAAATATAACATCTGGAGCCCGCCTGAGGAAATTATTCGAAATATGCGGCAGGTTCTGAGCATATCTCCTGATTTTGCCAGCCAGTTTACAACATGGGACGAACACCTCCGGCAATTAATCCAGAAAGTCGAGAGTGCTGGAATTTTGGTTCTGCAAAGCGGCATAGTAGGGAACAATACCCGGCGAAAGTTGTCTCTAAATGAATTTCGCGGGTTCACGTTGGCTGACGAGTTTGCACCTTTAATTTTCCTCAATGCTCAGGATTCGATTGCTGCAAGAATATTTACCCTGGTACACGAACTTGCTCATTTATGGACTGGAACCAGCGGGATTTCTAATGTAGAAGTGACAACTCAACAAGGGGAAATGCAGGTGGTCGAGCGATTCTGCAACAAAATTGCAGCAGAATTTCTCGTTCCCCAACAGGAAATTTTTAAGCTCTGGAAACCAGAATTGGATCCGATTGAAAATGTGCAGGCTCTGGCACGGCGTTTTCGAGTCAGCGCCCAGGCTGTATTGCAACGTGGTTATGAAACGGGCCTCGTATCTGCTGATGAATATCACCAGGCGTATCAAGAAATAATCAATTCTCAAAAAGTGACAAAAAAAGGCCCGGGTGGAAATTTTTATAATACGCTATTCAACCGGAATAGCCGCCGGTTTACACGCGAATTGCTCTTCGCTGTTTCGAGTGGTCAGGTTTCTTTTTTAGATGGCGCTCGGCTTCTCAATACTCATCCGGGTCAATTGGTGAAAGCAATGGATAGAATGGGGTAGAGGGGGAATGGAGTATTGCCTTGATACGAGCGTTTATATCCAGGCCCATCGCGCCTATTATGCATTTGATCTGACCCCCGGATTCTGGATTGGATTACAACAAAATGCGGAAAAGAAAGTTATCTTAAGCCCTGGTTTTGTTTACAGTGAATTGGCATCTGGAAATGACGAATTAGCAAAATGGGTCAAAGAACGCAGAAAAGTTTTATTTGTTGATCCTGATAAAAACGTTGTTGAAGTCTATCGCCAAATCGTGGAGTTCTGTAACTCTCGCTATGATGATGACCATTGGATCCGGGAATTTCTCAATGGGGCAGATCCCTGGGTAGTTGCCCAGGCCAAAGCACAGAATTTGACCGTAGTGACAATGGAGAGAAAAAAGGGGAGCGAGGACATCAATCCAAAATCAGGACGGTTCCGCGGGGAACTGAAAATCCCAAACATTTGCGATCATTTTGGGGTTAAGTACATTTCCACTTATGATTTGGTTCGAATCTTGAAAATAAGCCTTGGATAACCAATTTGCCTGTCATAATTAATTATGCTCCTTTTTTGAAAAACAGAAACAAACTCAATGCCTGAAAAAAATAACACTTTTTTAGATGCCTTGGTCGCGGCGATTCAGCAGGCCGGAATTTACGATAAGAACGACCTGACGCCTCCGGCTGCTGTGTTGTGGACGGATAAGGAAAGGCAGTGGGAAGGCCTCATCCCAGCGCTGCGCCCGCGATTGCCGTTGCTGACCCTGGGCGCCTATGATCCTGCAAAGCGCAGCGGTCCATCTTATTGGATCCGCTGCATGATTGCTCGCATCTTATCCGAAGATGTTTTGCCAGCCGAGGCTGTACCGATCATCTATTTGCCCGGCGTCAGCCGGAGCGACATTCGGGCGATTGAAGAATGCCCGCCGTCTCTGCAACCGCTGGCGGAGCTGCAATACCGCGGTGTTGTTTGGTCCCAAAAGAACGGGCACGATTGGACAATCTCTGCATTTCTGCAAACAAAGAGCGGCGGGTTAGGGTTGGAAGTGTCTGGCGACCAGGCTACCAAAGATGCCCTCAAACGAGCACTCTTGAAATTGGCCGATGAATCAGTCGATCGGTTACAGAAAGAAGTCCCATTGAAAGCGGCCTTCTTTGATGCCCTTTTGAACCCGGATGAAGCTCGCAGCCTGTTACTCTGGCTCAACGATCCGGCCGGCTACCGCTTGAAAGTAAACCTTGAAGAATGGCAGGCCTTCTGTAATGTCTGCAAAGCGAAATACAAATTTCATCCCGAACTGGATGGTACGATCTCGGCAGCCCAATTATTGGGATCTCGAGAAGGCAACTGGAAACAGGTCTGGGACCGATTCAAAGAGTCTCCCAGGGCTTATCCCAACCTGCCGGATTTATTGCGCCAGTCTCGTCCTCCTCAACCCGAATTATTTGACAGCTCTGAAAGCTGGCCCCAGGATAATGAAACCGCCGAAGAGCAACTTCAACAGCAATTGATCGCCCTGGCAAATTTTCCCTTTCAGGATGCCAGAGCTTCCATAATAGATCTGGAAGAAAGGCATGGTCAGCGCCGCGCTTGGGTTTGGGCAGCATTGGGTCAATCTCCATTGGCTCAAACGCTAGAGCCTCTTTCTACCCTGGCCAAACTTTCGGAAAAAGCCTTGGTTGGCTCAACCGTTCAAGAAATTGCGCAAGCCTATTTGGATTGGGGCTGGCAGGTGGATGAAGCCGCTCTGGATGCACTCACGTTGATCCAGTCTCCCGGTATTTCGATGGGAGATATCAACGCAATCAAAGGGGCAGTCCGAGCGCTCTACCAGCTCTGGCTGGAAGGCGCGGCTGCCAACCTGCAAAAAGCCATCGCTGCCGGTCCAACCGCACTGACTTATCCTTTCGTGTCCCTCAAGAAACCCGAAAAAGGGACTTGCATTCTATTTAGCGACGCCTTACGCCTGGATGTAGGCAAAAAGCTGGCTGCCGCACTGGAAAGCGCAGATTATCAGATCCAAACTGAGACCCACCTGGCCGCTTTACCTGCCATTACCTCGACGGCGAAATTTGCCTTTGCTCCTGATCCTGGAAAAATTACTGGCATCGGATCAAAATCCTTCACGCCTATGCTTTCTGGTAAAGAAACGCCCATCACCGCCGAGGCATTTCGAAAAATCTTGGAAGAAGAAGGTTTCCAGATCTTGCGAGGGGAAGACCTGGGCGACCCCTCCGGCCTGGCATGGACAGAAATGGGCGAAATCGACGCTTACGGTCATGAACACGGCTGTAAGCTGGCGATCCATCTCTTAGGGGAACTCTTAGCCTTGCGCAACCGTATTGAAAACTTATTGGACTTTGGCTGGAAAAAGGTCGTTACGGTAACCGATCACGGCTGGTTACTGCTGCCGGGCGGACTTCCAAAGACTTATATTCCCGAGCATCTAACCGATCTGCGCAAGGGCCGTTGCGCCAGGTTGAAGGAAGGTGCTCATATAGATCAACAAATTGTTCCCTGGTATTGGGATAAAGATGTGCGGGTTGCTATTGCTCCGAATATCTGCTGTTATGAGGCCGGCAAGGAATACGAGCACGGCGGCATCAGCCCCCAGGAGTGTATCACGCCCATGTTTACGATTACAAAAGCTGCCATCGAACCAAACCTACCTGTCAGTTTCGAATCCCTCAAATGGAGGGGATTGCGCCTGGCTGCCAAAATT
>DATFYI010000315.1:0-5981 GCA_035315125.1 Anaerolineaceae bacterium
CTGCCCTGGAAAAACGCGGTTACGAGGCCATGGCTATCTCAGCTCTGGCGCGCACCAACCTTGAACCGCTGCTTTGGAAAGCGCTTGAATTGTTGAAGACAAGCCCGCAGGTTGAAACTGCGGCCGAATTGCCAGTATATCGCCCGCCCGAAGATGCCCGAGACTTTACTATAGAAAGAGTTGAGGATGGTTGGCAGATCCATGGAGCTGCTATCGAGAGAGCCGCAGAAATGACGTATTGGGAATATGAAGGCTCGGTGCGCCGTTTTCAACATTTGATGGATACATTGGGTGTGGATGCCGCCCTGCGAAAAGCCGGTATTGAAGAGGGCGATACGGTTTATATTGGTGAGAATGAGTTGGAGTGGCAGGATTAGGGCATCATGCGTCTTGGGATTTTTGGCGGCACGTTCGACCCTCCGCACCTCGGTCACATGATCCTGGCTGCCGAGGCCAGCTACCAATTGCAACTTGAACGTTTGCTGTGGGTATTGACGCCGGCTGCTCCGCATAAAATAGGCTGGCCGATATCTGCACTGGAACAGCGTATCGAGCTGGTAATGGCGGCTATCCAGCAATCGCCCGATTTTGAAATTTCACGAGTCGATATTGACCGGCAGCCGCCGTATTATTCTGAGGTTACGATGCAGTTGTTGAGAAAAATATATCCTCAGGCCGATTTGATTTTTTTGATGGGTGGTGATTCTTTACACGACCTGCCCGGCTGGCATGATCCGGTGAAATTTATCCAGGGTTGTTCTGAGATTGGGGTAATGCGCCGGCCGGGGGATTTGATCGACCTGAAAACATTGGAAAGCCGTTTGCCTGGGCTGCGGGATAAGATTCGCTTTGTTGAAGCGCCTTTATTGGAAATATCCGCCCGCCAGATCCGTGAAAGGATCGCCAGCGGCCGGCCATACCGTTATTATCTGCTCCCGGCGGTTTATGAATTGATCAAAGAAAATCATTATTACCAGGATCTTACGACTGCGGGGTCTCAGAATTGAGTACTCGCAGCAACACACTTCTGATCGACCGACGTTTTTCGCCAATAGTACTCAGCCATTTTATTATCGATTTGATGAATGTCCAGACGCCGATCCTGCTTACTTTTTTAAGCGGATCGCTTGGTTTAACGAACGGTTTGCTGGGTCTATTCAACAGCATCTTTCAGCTAACCGGATCATTATCCCAGCCAATTTTCGGCTACCTGACGGACCGGATTGGCGTCCGCAGGATGGTGGTAAGTAGCGTTCTATGGATGGGCAGCTTCTTCACCCTGGCTCTGGTTGTTCCAGGTTGGCCGGCACTTATTTTTCTGATTATTTCTGCGTTGGGTTCGGGGGCATTTCACCCTGCCGGTGCTTCTCAGGCTACAACAGTTGGACGTAACTTGATGGCAGGCCGTGAGACCACTTCAGCTTCGATCTTTTTTACCTTTGGCCAGCTAGGGTATTTTATCGGGCCATTAATAGGGGGGATTTTACTGACAACCTGGAGTAAATCCGGTTTGTTGATTTTGTCTGTTTTGGCTTTAATCACCAGTGGGATTGACGTCTGGCAGTTTCAGGTTGATGTCTTACCAGTGTCTGTTATAAAAGGCAGTGCGGCAAAATTAAGCAATAATTTTAAGCAAATCGGTTGGCTGGGGCTGACAGCATTGATTGTTGTAGCGGCATTTCAATCCTGGATATTTCAGACGGTACTTGCCTTTTTGCCGAAATATTTAAGCGACCTGGGCGAGCCGGCCAGCATCTATGGGCTAATTGCAGCCTTTTTCATGGGTGGAACGACATTTGGAAACCTGCTGGGCGGTAATCTGGCCGACCGGGTCGGCAAACGTTGGGTGGTCATCTTTGGAATGGGCTTGAGTACTCTTCCGCTTTTTTTGATCCCCCAAACTGCCGCCAGTTCACTGTTGATGTATCCGCTTGTTTTTCTGGCAGGCTTGTTCAACGGAACTGTCAACAGTATATCGATCGTGCTGGCCCAAAAACTCATTCCAGGTGGGCTTGGTCTGGCTTCTGGATTGGCCATGGGTTTTATATTTTCGGCCGGCGGTATTGGCATTTTGGCCAGCGGGGCGCTGGCTGACCGGTTGGGGCTGATCTCTGTGTTTTATCTGTGCACTATCCTGGCGGTGACAGGCGCCATCATGGGCATATTCCTGGTCGATCGGGAGTACCAACAATAAAAAAAAGTGCACCCGTAGGCAGTCCGACCGGGTGCACTTTGTAGACAATTTTGCTGGTTTTGGCGTTATTTGCTGACCAGATCCAAACTTCCTACCGACATTTCCACAGTAATATTGAGCAATGGCCCACTGCCGCTGGTACGATAAATCTTGCCATCGATGGTAAAGGTACCATCGGCGCTGATGTCATTCAAGGCGCCAGTGATGGTTACCTGGCTGTTGGAATTGGCGGGCAGATCGATTGTTACGTTGCTGACTCCGGCGGTGATGAGGGCGTTAGCCGGCTGTTGCAAGTTCCCTGAGAAATCTAAGGTATAAGAACCAGCCCCACCGCTAAAAGTCATATCTGTAAAATTGGCGTTGGCCAAACCGTCCAGCTCAACGGTTGAGGCGCCGGTTTTATAAGACAAGTTGGTCATTTTGACAGGGTTAGGTGTATTAAACAGCACTTTTGCGCTGCTGGCCCCATCCGAAATACTCAGGTTTGTGAGGGGGACGCCGCTTAAATCAACCGTACCGCTATAGGCGCCCGCTTTCAGTGTAAAATCCATAGGGGTATTACCCAATTTTAAGTTCCAATCGTTAATAACATTATTGTTGGGGATGGATTTTGTAAATTGAGTATTTACGGCGATAGCAGACCCATTACTTTGACGAGTAACCTCCGGTTGCCAGTCCGGCACATTGTAACGAACGTTACCTTCAACCAATCCGCTGGCTCCGCCGGTGATCTGGAGGGTGCCTGCGCCCATAGAAACATTTAACTCAGCCGGGCCAGAGTGATCAGTAGGAGCAGGCTCGTTAATATTCAGGGTTTGGATTTCCCCAGTTTGAGCAGTATTAACTGGCAGGCTGATGGTGCAGGCCAGGGTGGTAGCCATAAAAACAACCAGAGCGATTCCGATGGGTGATTTCATTTCTTTTCTCTCCAATAAATTAGGTCAATCTGGGCCGGTTTCAGCTTCGCACTAGCGGCATCAGGCGGCGTTTCCTGATGGGGGTTGATCCGACGGTGGCTGAGGCTGTGAATTTTCCGATGACGAAGCGGGGGGAGTCGGAGGAATGTTGGTCGGTGGGATTGAAGAAGTTGGTACCACCGGCTTGTTGTAACTGGTGGTGGGCGAGCTGCTGTAAATACGTGTACCGAACTGGCTAACCAGAACGCCCCCCAGACCGACCATGGCAAGAAGAGCCGGCAGGATCCAGCCAATACACGGGACAATATTTAAGATATTGGCAAGCAAGGTGATCACCAGGGTACCAATTCCTGCTGCGACCGGAACGGCCCATTCGGATTTGAACAGTAGCGCCAGGCGGTTGCCCACTTCAAGACCAACAGCAATCCAACCAAATAAAATGGCGATTCCCAACACCAGAATGCCCACCAAACTGACAGGGATCAATATCAATGTAATCGCGAGCAGAGCAATCAAGGCCGGGGCGACGATGACCGTCAGGCAGCCGATGCCGCTGGCAGCCGCCGGCTCGGTCACAATGGATTGTGCCACCTGTTGGGTTTGCTTAGCCAGGAACATGGTTACCAGCACTGCCAATGCGGCGATTGCCAGGGCCTGGAAGATGGCCCAAAATACTTTCCAGATCGGACTGAAATCCAGGTTGAGAGCTGGGGCGACAAAACGCGGAAAAGCCAGTGTGCGCGGGATATTGAATAACAGGTTCCCGGAGTTCTCGTTATTTACTTTCCCATCGATCTGGGCTTTTTCGGATCGGTTGAAGGCCGCTCCCAGGGAATTGATGTCTCCGTGAACCATAGCAGTGTCCTCCAGGGTTACCACTCCACCCATAGCATTGATATTTCCGGTGATTGTGCCGCGTGCATCCAGTGTACCTCCGGTAAGGGAAACATCCCCGTTAACGACTGAACCTGGATCGAGTGTGGCCGTTCCGCCGATAATTAACAGGTCTCCGTTTAAAGTCTGTGAGCTGGATAGGCGGTAGGTGCCACCCAGGACGACCTGATCATTCGGGTTGGTCGGTGTCTGTGCAAAGGCACTGGCAGGAAAACCCAGAATGAAGAATACAAGAATAAGTGAAATAATTGAGTATCTAATTTTGGCTCTCATTATTTGATGTTCCTTTTGAAGAAATTCGCCAGAGCGATATGATCCAGATTAGAGTTAGGAAACTTAGTCCACTCGTGATCAGTACCCATAATGCAATCGGCACAACCGGAGGTATGAAACTGACCAGCTCAAGAATAAAGTCCTGCACCTTTATCCAGGTTGTAAAAAGACTGAATGTCGATTGAAAGGCTGCAACCAACCACTCAACCGGTGTAGAGGTTGCCAATATATGCAGGGCAAATAGAAGTAAGAGCAGAATGGCGGCGCCTGCCAGAGCTATGAAAAGCCTGCGTACCTGGCGGCGCTGGGTTGCAACACGTCGCTCGACCAGACTGGCCTGCCAACGCTGGGTAAAACCTGGGATTGGCGTAGACATCGGAGCGGCTCGTAAAAGACCAGTTGCTAATCGCAGATCCTGGCGTAGTTGTTGGCAATCGTCGCAAGTGTATAGGTGCTTTTCAAGTTCTTGAAGTTGTTCACCGGATAGATCGGACTCGGCGAAGATCCAGTTTTTATACAGCTGGTGATTCATGATTTCTCCTTTCCGGGTTTGACGATTGGGGTTGAACCGACTTCCAGCGCTCTGCCAGTACATGTCGAGCGCGATGCATGCGACTTTTTACCGCACTTATCGAGAGATTCAGAGCCTTACCAATTTCCTCATCAGAAAAATTATACCAATAGCGCATAATCATAGCGGCTCGATCCTGAGGGCTCATCGTATTAAGAATTTGATGCAAGATTTTTTCCTCTTCTGACCTGCTTACGACAAATTCTGGATCAGGAGCGGGATCGGGTGCGCTTTCTTCAGGAAGCAGGTCAATTGTAAAAGTTGGTAGCCGCCGGCGACGTTGCTGATCAATACAATAGTGAGCGGCTATAGAGAGCAGCCAGGTGATAAATGATCGCTGTAGGTCATAACGGCGGATGGCCTGGTAAGCGCGCCAAAATGTCTCTTGAGCCGCATCTTCGGCCTCTTGCGGACCGCCCAACATTCGGTAACACAAGTTATATACTGGCGTCTGGTAGGTTTCTACCAGGTTTGTAAAGGCTTCTTCGTCCCCATGTTGGGCCCGTTGCAGCCATTCGACCTCTGGATTGCTCACCGGTTCTACCGATCCTTATATTTTCTATAACTATATACGCATTTGGTTGAATTTAGTTGCATTACTCTAAAACAAGTATAATTTGCTAGTTATACACGGAGAAAGCGGATTATGGACTTCGAAAAACCACATCGTCGAATGAATCTATTAACAGGCCAGTGGGTTTTGGTGTCACCTCACCGGGCCAAACGGCCCTGGTTGGGTCAGGTAGAAAAAACGCCGCCGGAAAATTTACCTGCTTATGACCCAGCCTGTTACCTTTGTCCGGGGAATATGCGAAACACTGGATCGAAAAACCCACAATACATAAAAACATTTGTGTTCGATAACGACTTTCCAGCACTATTGTTGCCGGAAAAAACAGCCGGAAAGGAAATTCCGTTGCGTGGTTTGTTTAGAGCGGAGCCTGAAGCCGGGATTTGCCGGGTGGTTTGCTTTTCTCCGAGGCACGATTTGACTTTGCCGGAGCTTGGTCAGTCTGAGGTGGAAGCTGTCGTAGAAGCCTGGACAGCGCAAACCGTTGACCTGGGCCGTCTGGATTATATCCATTATGTGCAGGTCTTTGAAAATAAAGGCGCCATGATGGGTTGTTCCAAT
>DATFYI010000316.1:0-11414 GCA_035315125.1 Anaerolineaceae bacterium
TCGGAGATGGGCAGATCATCGAGCACTGGCAGGAAACCGATCTATTGGGTCTATTCGGCCAACTCGGTGTGGGTGGGTAGCAGACTCAGCCGGCCAGTCTTGTAGTCTTGTAGGTTGGGATGAAGGGCCCAAATAAGACGCCGGTCGTTGGAATTGATGAGCATCTCCCTCTGATTGCCCTTCATCCCACCATCCGGTTTTCGCGAACGGAGTATTGGTAAATGTAGATCAAATTGGTGGGTTCAATACCACTTAGTGGCACTTAAGCGAACCCACCCATGCTTGTTTCGGTTGGTTACGAGACCTATTCGGTTGGCGTGGCCGTCGGGGTTGGTGCATGGCGGTGGAAGAAGTCGCGGCAAATGCCAGGATGCCCGGCTGTGTGGGGAATTCCTAATGAATCTCTCATGCTGGCTTCAATATTTTGGTGATACAATCCGCCGCGATCAATCAGCAGGGGTTCTGAAAGAGGAACTGCCATGGAAAAGCACGAGCAGCAAACTGAGCTTACTGAGCTTCGCAAAAAATCCCACATGCCGGCACATTCAGTCTTTTTTGAAAAAATCGTCCCAATTCTGCTGATCCTATTAGGTGTGATTTTGGTTGGGATGGTTTTGTTCGCCGTCGGAGTTTTGGTGGGGATCGTTAAGTTCTAAGGATTTTCGGGAGGACTAAAAATGCCTGTGATCGAACTTTTTCCGTTTGTCTCAGCCGCAGTCATGTTGTTTTTCACCATCTACGTCCTGCAGCGCTTTGCTGTACGCCATACTCCCAATTTCCTGTTCTGGGGTATCGGGCTGGCCATGTTTACCGCCGGTAGTTTCGCCGAGGCTTACCTGGCGCTGGCCTGGAACCGCTGGGCCTTCTTCGTCTGGTATCTGTTTGGGGCAGCGCTGAATGCGGCCTGGATCGGTCACGGCACGCTTTATCTGCTGTGGCGCAAAAAATGGGTCAATGTGGTAACCGGCATACTGGTGGTTGCCAGCCTGTTCGCCGCCTACGTCATGTTGCAAGCCATGCCTACTTTGGACGAGGGCGTCTTTACTACCTCCAACCCGGTCAGCGTGCAGTACGGCTCGTCGATCCTACAGGCGGGACAGCCGCTCCCTGCCGGAGCGCAGACCAAAACCGAAACCATCCAGGGTAAACTGGTCACGGTGGTGCGTGGGCTGCTACCGCCCGGCGCGCCGGTACGAATGACCACACCTTTCTTTAATATCTATGGCCTGCTGACCCTGGTCGGTGGCGCCATTTATTCGGCCTTCCTGTTCTGGCGCAAGCGCGTCTTGCCCAACCGGGTGATCGGTAATGTGCTGATCGCGGCTGGAGCGCTGTCAATCGGCTTTGCCAGCGTGCTCACCCGCCTGGGAAACGGCCGGTTCCTGTACCTGGGTGAGCTGCTGGCGGCGGTGCTGATGTTCGCCGGGTTCCTGACCGCCGGGCAGCCTCAACCGCAGGAACGCACCAGCCCGCAACGAGCGGCCAGAACGGCAAATTAGCGTCTAAGGCTTGGAGCAGTTCAACATCCATTGAATGCCATAGCGATCGGTCAGCATGCCGTATCTGGCGCCCCAAAATGTAGTTTGCAAAGGCATGGTCACTTTCCCGCCAACTGCCAGCGCGGCAAAGATCCTTTCCTCTTCATTGACGTCCGTCAAATCGATGGTCAACGAAACTGTGTTGCCCGGTTGTGCCTCAAAGCCAGGCATGCCGTCGGACGCCATTAAAAGGATGCCTTCAGCCCGCAGCTCGGCGTGGATGATGTTCTTTTTGCGGTTTTCTTCGACCTCATATTTGGCATCCTCGAAGGTTTGCATTTGGGTGATCTCACCGTTCAAACAATCCCGGTAGAATTCCATGGCCGCGCGGCAATTGCCGGCGAAGGTAAAATATGGATTTAAAGTCTTCATTTTTTCTCCTTTGTAAAATCAACCACCTGGGGATTCGTTTTGCCCGGCCGGCAGTTGGTAAAAGTTTCTATTAAGATCAATATTATCAGAAAAGATTATACCTTAGAACATATATTCTGTCCAGCGGTGGTTGAGGAATCATCATTGCTTTTACAAGAATGGAAATTTGTCTTTGCGAACCGGGGTAGACCAGCCCAGTTCGCAAAGACATCTTCGACCTGAAATCGTTCAAACGTTTTTAGGTTGGTGAACGGTTTATCCGGCTGGAGCGGTGGGCGTGGGTGTAGTAATGGACGGTATTAATTCCTGCCACACCTGCACCCCAACTTTGATATCGTTTGTGACTGCGTATAGCCTGTTCTGGAAGGGGTAGACGGCCGCGTTCAGATGGTAGCTGGTCAGCGATGCCGCCTTGAAGATCATTTGCCAGCTAAGACCATCGCTGGTGCGCCAGACTTCGCTACCGTCCACGTAGTTGAAACCGGTCTCGACGTACATCTGGTTGCCGATCACTTTGAGCTCGCCGGTGGTGTTGTTGATATTGCCAAAGCCGTCCGGGGCGGCTTTCGCCCAATTTTTACCATCTTTAGAACTGTAAAGCTGAAAGCCGGCCGCTGCCTGCTCGACTTTGATCGGCCGTGCGATCTTGCGGCGGTCCTGGTTGATCGTGATCAGGTAAAGCTGGTTGTTGAAAACGGCCAGCCGGCAGGTGATGTTGTTGAAGCGCACGGCGCCAAAACCTTTATCCACCACTTTTTCCCAGGTGATGCCATCCGATGTGCGGAAGAGCTGGAAACCGTCATAGTTCAAAGAGAGCACGTAAAGCTGGTTGTTATAGACCAGCTCCGGGCGCAAGGCGAAGTTGCCGACGCTGCCCAGCCCGCCTGCCCCAACTTTATTCCAGCTCAAACCATCGGCTGTTCGCCAGATTTCGGCGCCCTGGACTTTGTTGGTGGTGCCGTAGTACAGGTAGCCATTGAAAACCACACCCGGCTGGCTGCCGGTTACCCAGCAGGTGTTCCTGGTGTTGAGCGTACCGCCCAGCATGGCTTTTTGGATGTTTGTACCGTCAAAAGAAACCCACAGCCCGGCCCCGTTGATTTCGTTGCACGAACTGATGATCAGTTTATCGTTATAGACGCTGAAGTTGAAATGGGTATTTTGAACGTCACCCAGGCCATCCGAGCTGAGAGTGGTGTAATTAACCCCGTCGCTCGTGTTCCACAGGCGGGCTCCATCGATATAATTGGTGCCGCCTACGATCAATAAATTCTTGAAAACGGCCATGTTCATGCCCACATTGCGGATATTGCCCAGGCCGGGGTCAGCCACCATGTACCATTTAACGCCGTCGCCGCTGCGCCAGATTTCGCCGCCGCTATTGTGGCTGCCGGAATAGACGAAGTTATCGGACAAAGATAGGGTGCTGATATACAGGTGATCGCCAAATTGGGTGATATCGGAAAACTCATTGTTGTAATTGCCAAAGCCAGGAAAGACCACCTGGCGCCAGCTTTCGTGAATGGCGCTGTCGAACATAGGGGTCAGGTTGATGGTGGGGGTGATGGTGGGCGTGGGTGGAATTGGTGTGGCGCTGGCGGTGGCAGTGGGGGTGATGGTGGCGGTTGGGGTGTCGGTGGGAGAGCTGGTCGCAGAAGGCGCCTGGCTGGGAATAGCTGTAGGGTTATTGGTCGGAACGGTTGCAGGCGCCAGGTTGGCGGGTAATCCACAGGCCAGGCCGGCCGTCAGCAACATAAGGGTTACCAGCAGGATGTGATGGGAAAGTCTGATTTTTGGGCTCATTTTTCCCTTTCATTGACAGAGAATAACCACGAACGACACGAACCTGCGGCACGAAAATTAAGATATACCAATAAAGAGGTGCCCCTTCAGTCGTTTCAAGCGTACCGATGGAATGATAGAATGATTTAAATCTATTTTACAGTAGATATGGAAATGGGTTTAGTAGAATGGGGGTTATAAATCTTCGACCAGGTAGAGTTGGCCGCGTTTGAAGCCGCGGCTTTCGTAATAGCGGCGTGTGCCGATGGCCGAGATGACCGCCAATTTTTTGTAGCCGTACTGGCGAGCGATTTCGGCGGCGCGTTGCAGCAGGGCTGTGCCCAGCCCGATGTGTTGGGCTGCGCCGGGCGATTCGGCTCCCACCGCCAGCGATTGCCCATAAACGTGTACTTCGCGCACCAGGGCCGCATCTACCAGATCGCTGAAACCGGCTGCGGGCGTCAGCGCATCACACGGCTGGCAGGCTGTGGGCAATGAAAGGCGCAGGAAGCCGGCGATGCGGTCATCGGGAGTGACGAAATTCAGGAAATGTTCCTCGGCATAGGCTGGCTGGTAAACCAGGTCTTGCAGCTGCAGCGCAGACGGGTCGATCTGCTCGTCGCGCACTTCCCGGCAGCGGATGCAGCCGCAGGCCTGGCCGCGCCGGCTCAGCTCGGCCAGCACGTCCTGGCGCAGGCTGGTGCGCTTGTTGCCTGCCACCACGTGGCTGGAGGGGATATCCCGGATGATCCGGTTGACCCGGCAGTAGGCCGGGATGCTGGTTTTCATATCGGCGATCAGATTGACCAGTTCGTCCGTAGAATAAGGCTGGTATTGGCCCTGCTGCCAGGCGTTGTACAGCCCGGTGTTTGCCAGCAACTGGGTCGGGTAGATCTTAATCTCATCCGGATCGCAGCCCTGCCACAGATGGGAAAAGTCTTCCAGATCCGATTGTAAGGTAGCGCCGAGCAGGTTGGGCATCCAGTGCAGCACGATCTTAAAGGAGGCGGCGCGCAACAGGGCACAGGCCCGCAAGGTATCCGCCGCGCTGTGGCCGCGCTGGTTGAGCGCCAGAATGCGGTCGTCCAGGCTCTGAGCGCCCATCTGTACTTTGGTGACGCCCAGGCGGCGCAGCCAGGCCAGCTCTGGCGGGTTGATATGGTCGGGGCGGGTCTCGATCACCAGCCCCACGTTGCGGTGAGCGGCGGTCTCGTTGTAGGCCTGGGCCTGCTCGAGCGCCTCCGAATCGATCCCGTTCATGGCATCCAAGCAGCGCCGGATAAACCATTCCTGGTAATCCTTGCGGTACGAGCTCCAGGTGCCGCCCAGGATGAGCAGCTCGATTTTGTCGATGGGGTGGCCGACCGCCTCATACGAGTCGAGCCGGGAACGTACCTGCAGGTAGGGGTCGAAATTGTTCTGGAAAGCGCGGGCGGCGCCGGGTTCATCCGGCAGGTAACTCTTGGGCATACGCACGTCGTCCGGGCAGAAGATGCATTTGCCCGGGCAGGGGTAGGGCTTGGTCAGCACCGTGACGGTAGTGACGCCGGAGAGGGTGCGCACCGGCTTCATGCGGATGCGGGCTAAAAGCTGCGGGTCGGGCTGCATCTCACCATCGGCTACCATCTGGCGGTAGACGGCCACCAGGATATGCTTGGCGACGTGCCCGGCGCCGTTGGGCAGCGGGTGGCTGCGGATGGCGTGCAGCAAGTCGCGGCCCTGGCGCACCTCGTCTAACACCAGCCGGGCGGCGGCCAGCCTCTCCGGGGTCGATTCAATTTCAGAAAGCCAAAGCTCAGGATCCATAGGATTTCATCTACCACCCCCCTTCCGTCCCCCCATTTTCCTTCCGAAAATGGGGGGAGACTTGGTTGAGCCAAGAGGGGGGAAACCTGACGTCCCCGCCATGAGGGGGGAGACCTGGCGTCCCCGCCACAAAGCGGGTAACTTGGCGTCCCCGCCAAGAGGGGGGTTAATCATAGGAATTTGTCTCTTATTTGAAATGCGCTCCCTAACGATGCCTGATCCTTATTACGATCAAATAGGCCAACTCTTCCATTATAATGTACTTATGGATGACGCCACCATATCAGCGCTTCTCGATCTTAATCGTCTATTTTACCAGAAATATGGACGTTCGTTCGCACAAACCCGCCGGCGCATTCAGCCGGGGGCGCGGCGGTTGCTGGCGCAGCTATCGACAGAGGGCGATTGGCTGGACCTCGGCTGCGGCAGCGGCTGGCTGGCGGTCGAGTGGGCCTTATCTGCAGGCCAGCGCGGCAGCTATCTGGGGTTGGATTTTTCCGAGACGTTGTTGCAGGAGGCTCGCCGGAACACCGCCGGCCTGAAACAGGACATCCGTTTCCGGCAGGCGGATCTATCCGAGCCGGGTTGGGCTGCCGGGTTACAGCCGGGCAGCTTCGAGGTGGTTTTAGCCCTGGCAATGCTGCACCATCTGCCTGGAGAGGAGCTGCGCAGGCAGGTTTTGAAGCGGGTGCGCACTTTGCTAAAACCGCAGGCCTTTTTTATCCACTCGGAATGGCAGTTCCAGCACAGCCCCAAGCTGTCGGCGCGCCGCCTGCCCTGGAATCTGATTGGATTGAGCGAGGCAGATGTAGATCCAGGTGATGCGGTGCTGGATTGGCGGGCGGGTGAGGCGGGACAAGGCCAGCCGGCGCTGCGCTACGTGCACCAATTCAGCCGAGAGGAGCTGGCCGGGTTGGCGCGTGAGTGCGGGTTTGAGATGGTGGAAGAGTTCGAATCGGACGGGCAGGGCGGCAGGTTGAGTCTGTACCAAAAATGGAGGAAAGTATACTCAATGGGAGTTAATGAATGAACAACTTAAAAGTGTGGCACTGGGCGGGTGTGTTCGGATTGGCCACAGTGGTCTTCTGGCTTAGCCAGTTCCCGCTTTACATGGCCGGGTCACCTCCCTCCGTCTATGATGGCGCGGCATACAGCCGCTACCTGTTCTCGATCCAAAACATTTCATTTACGCGCATATTGCTCGATCTGGGAGGCTACGTCACCTCGATGGTTTTCGCAGCCATGTTTGCCCAGTTGATCCGCCAGGCGCGACCGGAGTACGAATGGGTTGCGACGCTCATTTTTGGTGCGATGGCCGTTTGGATCGGCGTGACTCTGGTTGCCAACGGGCTCGAAGGTGGCGCAGTCCTGGATACCCTCAGTGGAAAGGCGGATCCATCCGCTGTCAGGGGTTTAACAGAGGGAACACTTCTGATTTACAATGGATCCATTGCTTTTGCACTGACCGGGCTGTTCTTGGGGGCAGTTGGCTATGCCACACTCGCCACCCGGCTGCTGCCAGGCTGGACGGGTTGGATAGCGATTGTGGGCGCGCTGCTGTGCGCCCTATCTGTTCCGGCGATGTATGGCGGACCGGTCAATTACGCCGGGTTTTACAACGCTGGAGGATGGGGACCCGTCATCACCGCTAATTTTCCGCCAGTGATCTGGTTCCTGAGCGCCAGCCTCCTGATGCTCCGCAAGCATTGATCAACGGGTCTTGATGATGTCGCGCTTAGCAATGTCTTTTTTATTTATTTCAACACCTTTACAGTGGTTCTTTCGATCTCCAGACCTTTTTTATAGCGTGCCATGAATGCTGAAAAACTATCCACATCCGCCTGGTCGGGAACAATCGTCAAACTATTTTCTCCTGAAAAAACCTGATTGGAGAGATAGGTCTCGAGAGCTTCATGCTCTTTTTTATTAAGCATATACGAAGCCAGTAAAGCGATCCCCCATGCACCTCCCTCCCCTGCGGTCTTCATCACCGAAACAGGGGAATTCATGGCTGCCGCCATCATCTTTTGACCTACCTGTTCTGTTTTGAAGAAACCGCCGTGGCCGAGGACTTGCTCGAGCTTCACCTGCTCCTGTACAAAGAGGATGTCCATGCCAATCCTCAGCGTGCCCAGGGCAGAGAATAGATGGGTTCGCATGAAGTTCGCCAATGTGAAACGGCTCTCTGGTGTACGGATGAACAATGGCAAGCCTTCTTCTAGATGGGTAATTGGCTCCCCCGAAAAATAATTGTATGCCAGCATGCCACCACAATCTGCGTCACCCTCGAGCGCCTTGGTAAACAGTTTCTCGAATAGTTTTGATTGATCGATTTTAAAACCAATTGTGCCTGTAAATTCCTGAAATAGATCCACCCAGGCATTGAGATCGGAGGTGCAGGTGTTGGCATGCACCATGGCCACCGGTTTGCCTGTGGGCGTCGTCACCATATCAATTTCTGGATATACCCTGGATAAGGCTTTTTCCAAAACGACCATGGCAAAGACGGATGTGCCGGCTGAGACATTACAGGTTCGTTCTGCCACGCTGTTGGTTGCTACCATGCCTGTGCCTGCATCGCCCTCGGGTGGACAGAGGGGAATACCGCCCTGTAAGCGTCCCGTCGGGTCAAGCAATCTCGCACCCTCTGCGCTAAGAACACCGGCCGCTTCACCTGCTAAAAGAATTTCTGGCAAAATGTCCTGAAGTTTCCAGGCAATGTGCTCCGCTTTGAGCTTTTGGTTGAATAGCTCGAGCATGCGTTCATCATAGCGATTGGTCTTGCTGTCGATGGGGAACACCCCGGATGCCTCACCAATGCCCACCACTTTTCTGCCGGTTAGTTTCCAATGGACATAGCCAGCCAACGTGGTTAAATAGCGGATGTCCTTGACGTGCGGTTCTTTGTTCAATATTGCCTGGTATAGATGAGCGATGCTCCAACGCTGGGGAATGTTGAAATTAAATAGTGCAGTGAGTTGCTCTGCTGCCTGCCCTGTTATCGTATTTCTCCATGTACGAAATGGGACCAGCAGATTGCCATCTTTATCGAGCACCAAATAGCCGTGCATCATGGCGCTGAAGCCGATTGCGCCAATCGTTTGGAGAGAAATGTTGTAATTATCAAGAACTTCCTGGCAGAGCTGGCGATAACTTTCCTGCAAACCGTGCCAGACAGCATCGATACTGTAGGTCCAAATGCCGTTTTCGTATTGGTTTTCCCACTCATAGTTTCCTGATGCAATGGGCGCATGATCCTCCCCGATCAGTACTGCCTTGATGCGAGTAGAACCAAACTCTATGCCAAGAACGGCCTTGCCACTTTCAATTTCTTTTTGTACTTCGAATCGACTCATGTTCATTTTTGGCCTCCCAACAATTCCTGATCTTCCAAACGCCACTTATCTTTTCGACAGAGGATGGTTTTTTGGCTCGCCATCCAGTCCCTTTCACAGGCTTTTCACTATCCGGCCAGGGGCAGCGGTTTTTCCAGTTCTCCTTTAGCTTAAGAAAATAAGATCATGGATATTTCCTGGCTTATCCAGTCGAACTTTAACGACGGATGAGTTCGGGAGAAAATAAAATATTCTTAATTTTTGTAAGATTAGAAATATCAGCGGGGCCGGGACATTGTTGAGGATATCGCTATCCCCGCGCCGGTTTTCGCCGACTTCTGGAACTGCCCACCGATCCAATCGACAGGACGGGCGAGTAAGTTCTGCAGCAGGGGTTTGATATTGTCTGCGTCGAAATGGAGCAATTATTTGGATTTTTAATTGTTATCGTTTCCGTTATCGTTCACATTAATTCTAGTGATTTATATTCGGTTTGTCAATATATCAAAATTGGGGGATTCTGCAATATGTCCAATATGAATAGAGGAGGCAATCATTGGAGAAAATGAAGAGGTCGATGGGTTGAACGAGTCCTTTGTGGAAAATGGGGGCTGGCTCAGGCTCTTCAGCGCAACAACTTAGCGATGGGCGCGCAAAAAGTCGGGCAAATACTCGAGAGCAGGATAAGCTTCAGGAGTAGATGCCAGTTATTTACTTGAGCAGCTGGGTGTAATCGACCCCGTTTAACTCTTGTATCGAGAACTTGGTGAGTGTCCCATCGTTGTGCATGGCGGTGATGATCGTGTTCAGCTCAGCAACAAACGAATCGGTCGGCAGGCTGGAAGATTTATCGGCCGCGGCTGCCATGCGCTCGCGGAACACGGGGCTGCCCAGCTTTACAACCGGGGCACCCCCGGCGATGTCAGCGTCGACCATATAACTAGGGTCGACAAAGGCCATGAAGTTCGCGCCGAAGTCGGGCTCTTGGGCACAGTCATCGACGTTACTCACTGCGTCTACTTTCACATTGGCGGGCGGTTGGGCTAAGACATCCGCCGCGGGCAGGTCGAGCTTCCCGTTTAACCAATCCTCATAGACGGTTGGTGACTCAGCACACACGGCTTTCCCATTCAGATCAGCGAGCGTATTGATCCCGCTGCCCTTTTTGACCACAACATACGCATAATCATAATAATAGGGGACAGTGAAGGTCAGTACTTTTGCCCGCGTATTGGTGATCGTCATCGAAGCGATGCTGACGTCCCATTTACCCCCCCAACTCCCAGCGGTGACCGTACTCCAGTCTGGGGTGACAAAGCAGGTCTCCACCCCTAAGCGCTTGCCGATCTCAGCAGCGACATCCCTGTCAAAGCCTCCTATTTGCGCGATGGTCAGCGCGTCCGATGGGCATTTCGTGTTTGCGGGGCGTTGGCCAGTGGTGGTGTACATCACCACTTCTACGAGCATATACCCCCGCGATCGAATTTCGGAAAGCAAATCCTTGGGTGCAGAACCTCCACAGGCGGCCAACAATATAGCAGCCATGACGATCAGGCTGATCAGAACGGTGATCTTTTTCATTGTCCTCTCCTTTTTGTGAACATCTATTTGAAGGCTCGGTGATTATATGAACAGATGGCGTTATTGATGTGTGGCCTTCTTTCAATAAATTGAGACGTGATGAAGCTTGGCTACAACTCGAATGGCTTTGCATTTAAATAAAAAAGCGAAATCCATTGCAATGAGGATTTCGCTTTTTTATCTTCAAGTCCTTGAATGCATTCAGATTAGGAAATACCAGAACCTGGTCCAACGTCCCCGCATATTATAGTAGCACGGAAATTTCTAAAGTTCAACGATTTCATAAAAATTCTTCTGACCACTCACCACCTATATCCCATGGTGGTACTCACGTTAAGGGTGGGATTTATTATCTATATTCAGGTAAGCGCTAATTGCCTTACATGTCTGATTCTCAAAATACCCAGTTTTAACGCAATAAATGTTAGGCGACTTCGGTTTCCTTGAATAGTTACAAATCGAGATTAAAGTTGAGTTGGCAAATTCTTTTTTTGAGTTGAATTTTTCCCCTTGACTTATTGCACTATCCCATTGGTGCGAAACGTCCTGGCGGCGGGCGTCAGGCAGGATGGAAGGTAGTGGAGCCAATCAGCTCCTTTCTCCCCCTGGGATGGCGCAGCCTGCCGAAGGCTGAAGGGGTGGGAATGAGGCCGCCAGGATCAGCAGCTACTACGTGCAATGTTGGCTGGCGGAACAGGTATTTTCGAGATCGGGGAAGTCACTGCCGCTGATCTCATCCACTTTGCCTTTGCCACCTTTAACCGGTTGCAAAGAAACGCGCCATATCGTGTATTTGGTGGTTTTGGTGGTAGCAGTGGTTGTGACTTTGGTAGTGAATTTAAATGAATCCTCAAAGCGCCGGTGTGTGGCAGCGGTAAGAAATTCTTTGCCATTCCAATCCGAGCCGGTGCTGAAATAAAGATTATAGGTCTGGTCGCGAATACCTTTCATCGTATAGGTTTTTCCGGCGCGAATGTAGGCAGCCATAATGGTTTTATTG
>DATFYI010000317.1:0-4716 GCA_035315125.1 Anaerolineaceae bacterium
CTATGATGATGAACACATTCGTCGCGGCATTGAGAGCAGCCAGATTGAAAGGTGTTCGGAATAAGCGAATGGCATGCCAAGGGTGTTGACAACCCTCACAGTTTATGGTGATCGCCCCGATACCTATCGATTGGTGAAGGATTATGGCAAACAGCGAGATGATGAGCGGATTGAGCAAAGTACTAGATTGATTTTTTTATTGCACTGCGACAAACACACTTTCTGCTGTCTCGTTTTCCTTAATCTGTTGCAAGTCCGGCAATGGGGCAATCTATTCATTGATGAGCGTACCGTTCGTGAAAACCATAAAAAAGCAATCATAGTGTTTTTCAGCTATCATGCGATCGACGGTGCTCCATTCGAGAGCCCTGGTATTTTCGGTCGAATCGGCGTAACAACCGGTGCAGCGCAGGTTGCAGGCATTCCCCGGGCTGAGCACGAGGAAGCTGGGCGAGCACATTCCGTACTCCGCTTCAAACTGCTCGACCGCAGTATTATCGCCGCCTTCCATAAAGAGAGACTTAACCAAAATCTGAAGGATTTTACGCAGGTAGGTATCGGAGAGACGTTTATCCGTCAACGCCCTTTCTAGTGACCCCACAATGGCCAGACCCATTTCCGTCCGGTCATCTTCGTTCCCGGGAAGTTTTTCGGGATTAGAGCGAGATTCTTTCAAGTCGTTCGTATACATTTTCTCTACTAGAATAAATTCATGTCACATGGCCCGGCTTTCGTCACTGCTCTTTCAGATCTAAAGGGCAAGCGGTTATTTCCTGGTCATAAACGTAATGAAAGTTCATGCCACTAACTGGTGTATGAGATCATGTACCTTGATGGCATAATAGAGCATCAACAGCCCATCGAAAATTGCATAGATGCCAATTACGTAGATCAACCCGACGGTTCCTATGTTCGGGAAGTCGACCAGGATAATCCCCAGGATCACCGAAAGCACACCGTAGAGGGTCATCAACCAATTTTGGTTAATCTCATTGCTTAAAAGGATCGCTGCAAGAATCTCCATTAAACCAGTAAAAACTGCCCAGCATGCGACCAATAGAAACAAGGCAGTCGCGGACAATGTGAGGTTTATGAGCACCAGAACCCCAACCAAAATCCCGGCCAGGCCCTCTAATAGCACAACCCACCAGTGGTCAAAGTCCTCTTGCATCTGGAATGACACATTGACCGCCAGCACTCCGTCTATTAGCGCGTAGGCACCGAAGAGGATGATTAAAACCATAATCATATCCTTCGGATATACAAAGGTAAGCATTCCAAAAACGATCGCTGCAACACCGCGCAGCGCAAACAACCACCAGGAATGAGCTATTGATTGAAACATATAAATACCCCTATATTTGAATGAGAAAAATGGTGTAGTTGGTCTGGAGTCTTTTGCCATTCCCTCACAGGTCAACCATTTTCACCCTGACTTTTTTGGAATGTGCAACCGATGTTTGTATCTTAGTAGAAAGAATGCAGAAAATCACTATACATCATTTGACTTATTACTTTTCATTGATCTCGCTCCACATGTAAAGTGATTTGTCAACCGCTGGAGAGTGACTTTACTGTTTATTACAGCTATTATGATGATAGATAAACCCGTAACTTTGGGAGGGAGGTTTGGCGTCCCCAGCCTGACCGGTTACGAACAGTAAATAATCAGGAGTAAATTATGGGAGAAAAATTATCAGAAGATCTTCAAGAACTTTCAGACCAGGTAGCAGACACAAAAAATACGGTTGCTGCCGCTGGACAAAAATCGAAAGAGAAGGTGGAAGCATCTATCAAAAAATCGAAAGAGGCTGCCAAAGCCAGGCAAGAATCATTCAAGACCAATATCAAGCAAACGCATGCAACAGGTGCATGTCATTGGGAAGAACTTCAGGAGATCTATAACCAGAAGATCCAGCAAATCAAAAACAAGAGAGAAACCGAAAAAGAAGCTCGTGATGTAAAGAAGGCCATGAAACGGGCTGATGATGCGGAGGACTATGCTGAAGCAGCCATCATGTTTGCTTCACTGGCAATCGACGAAGCCGAGATCGCTATTCTGGAGGCCATTGACGCGCGGGCTTACGCTGAAATGCTGGAGTAGATGGACATAAGATTTCTCTTGTCACACTATAGTTTTTCATTGTGCCCTGTAGAACAATAATAAATAAGATCAGAATAAGGAGAAATGGATATGATGACTGACTTGGATTTGAAAACCGATGTTTTGGAAGAGCTTGAATGGGAGCCAAAGGTAAACGCGGCGGAGATTGGAGTCGTCGCCAAAGATGGGGTGGTTACCCTTACTGGAAAGGTGGATAGCTTTCCGGCGAAATGGGAGGCCGAGCGGGCCGCCCTGCGGGTCTCCGGAGTGAAGGCGGTTGCCAACGACATTAAAGTCGAATTACCGGGCGATACAAAACGTGATGATACAGACATCGCCCGTGCAGCCGCCAACGCATTGGAGTGGGACGTTGCTTTACCAAAGGATGTCAAGGTGACGGTGGAAGACGGTTGGGTTACGTTGAAAGGTGAAGTAGAGTGGCAGTACCAGAAGACTGCCGCTGAGAACGCAGTTCGTCGCCTGACCGGGGTGAAAGGTGTCACGAATGTCATTACCGTCAAACCCCGGGTTTTCGTTTCTGATGTGAAAGAAAAAATCGAGGCATCTTTCACGCGCAATGCTGCCCTGGATGCAAAGGATATTCGGGTAGAAGTTAAAGAAGGCAAGGTTACCTTAGACGGCACGGTCGGCTCTTGGGCCGAGAAAGAAGAGGCTGAGAATGCGGCCTGGTCAGCCCCCGGTGTCACCCAGGTGATCAATAAACTGACGATTTTGTACTGAGAGATAGCCAGACAAGGGCTAGCCTGCGGCTGTCATCGATTAGCTGGTTTGATGCGGTTGAATGGGCTGTGCGCTCAGCCGAAGTGCATGGCCCACTCCCATACCACCCAATGGCAGACTGGAGTAGTAGAAACCCCGAATTAGTTAGTGCAGAACGAGAAGTGGGTCAGAGATTTTACCTATATTAATACTTACGACACGAAAAAGACGGATGATAAAAGGAGGTTTCTATGATCGATATCCCTGTAAAAGCTGAAGTGAAATGTTCTGATGGTGATGCTGGGCTTTCTACCTACGTCATCGTCAATCCAATTAATAACCTGATCACGCACCTGGTAGTAAAAAGCAGTGAAGAGCCATTTAAAGAATATAAGGTACCTGTTGATCAGGTCGAAGAGACTACTCCCAACCTGATCAAGCTGAAGTGTACCCGAGATGACCTGGAAAAGATGGATCCATTTATATCAGAAGAATACATTCATACGAAGGTGCCTGACTTTGAAGGATACCAAGATGATTACCTAGCCTGGCCTTATGTTCTTCCTCCTCCGGGTTTTGTTTACGATAGTGAAGATGGATATATTCCGGTGGAACTCGAGAACATGCCGGAGGGTGAATTAGCTGTAAGTCGCGGCGCGCAGGTGGAAGCAACCGATGGCTATGTGGGGCAGGTTGACGAGCTGTTGATTAACTCCAGCAATATGCATGTCACTCATCTTGTACTGCGTGAGAGGCACATATTTAAGGATAGAGAAATAATGATCCCTGTTTCGCAGATTGACCATGTGGATGAAGACACCATTTATTTAAAGCTGGACTTGCAAGGCGTCGAAGATCTGCCAACCACGCCCATACAGCGTTGGGAACTTTAAATTTAATTAAAAAAATTGCGATAGAAGCCTGCCCACTGAGACAAAGCAGAAATCGAATTCAGGTGAGAAAAATTAAAAATGAATACAGATTTGGAAAGCAAAAAAGAAATTTCAATACTTAAGGATCATGTAGCAACCGGCGCGCCTGCTGTCTATTGGCAAAGTCTTACTGCCAAACAAGCCAGCGACCGTCTTAATGTGGATACCGCATCCGGCTTGAGTGAAGTGGAATCTACCCATATCAGCAGCGTTAATTAGACCTATAATATTATTAGAAATAGACAAATTAGGTTTAGATTAGCCGAATTAACCAAACATGAGGCATATACTATGGTCGAATCAAGATGGGAAATGAAGATTGGATCACCTGTCATGGCAACAGACGGTGAATATGGTCACCTGCAAGAGGTGATCGTGGATCCACAACAGGGACGGGTTGTGGCGCTGCTCGTGCGAAAGCATGGCTTGCTAACCCCTCATATCGTTGTGGTACCGGAGCAAGAGGTAGCCGATGCTTCAGATAATGAAGTGCGATTAAAAATCAGCCAGGAACAAATCAATGCATTACTTGAATATAAACCTGGCGCAAAGTTGATCGTGGAAGGTCAGAAGTATGAGCTGGATGACAAATCGTTCGCAGTGCGCGGAACACAAGGTTTTCAGGTCGGACGCTCACCTACCGAGCGGCAACCCGGTATGATCGAAAGCCAGTTTGATCAATCAGAAAGGGAAAGTCTGGCGATCCAACTACAACCTGGCAAGAAGGTTTTCTGTCGAGATGGTCACGCCGGTAAGGTATCCCTGATATTGTTGAACCCCGATGGACGTGTGAAGGGCTTCGTTATGGATGTAGATGCCGAACACCCATTGGATGTGGATGGCGGACACTTACTCGGTCGGAGCCTGATCGTTCCAATTGAAAGGGTTCAGGAAGTCGACAAGGATTATGTTCACCTATCCATTGATAAATCCGCCCTGGAAAACCTGCTAGATTATAGT
>DATFYI010000318.1:0-2856 GCA_035315125.1 Anaerolineaceae bacterium
CGGTTTGGGCAAAACGGCGATACGGCCTGCGATGCCTATCATCGCTATGCCGAAGATATCGCATTGATGAAAACGATCGGGCTGCAGGCGTACCGTTTTTCGATCTCCTGGTCGAGGATATTTCCAGAGGGAGAGGGCAAGATCAACAGCGCCGGGCTGGATTTTTATAGCCGCCTGACCGATGCTCTGCTGGAAGCTGGCATTATACCCTTTCCGACCCTGTTCCACTGGGACCTGCCGCTGGCGCTGCAAAGAAAATACAACGGGTTCGAGAACCGCACGGTAAGCGCTTTGTTCGCCGATTACAGCGAAGCGGTAGTACGTACGCTGGGCGACCGGATCGAGCAGTGGGTAACGATCAACGAGCCGTTTGAATTCGCAGCCTTCGGGCATTTTTTGGGGCAACACGCGCCGGGAAAAACCAGCTTGCCGGCTTACTTCCGGGTGATCCACCACCTGCTGCTGGCGCACGGCCTGGCGCTGGAACGGATCCGCAGCACCCGCCCGCAAAACAAAGTCGGCATCGTCGTCAGCCTGACACCCATCCATGCCCAGACCAGCTCTGCAAAAGATCAAATGGCCGCCAGACTGGCCAACCAGTTCATGAACCATATCACCCTGCAGCCACTGTATAGGGGCAGCTATCCCGAACCGCTCTGGAGCAGGGTACGGCTGCTGCACCCGGCGCTGAAAGCCGGCGATCTGCAAACAATCTCAGGCCCGATCGATTTCATCGGGATCAACAATTACCAGCGCGAATTTGCAACCTACAAATGGTATGTGCCGTTCCTGCAAATGGACATCAGCGGCCAAGACACAGCCGAGACAGAATTTGTCAAAGACGGGGTGCAGCACACCAGCATGGGCTGGGAGGTTTACCCGCAAGGCCTGTATGAGTGCCTGCGGCTTCTCAAAGATGAATATGGCAACCCGCCGGTCTATATCACTGAAAACGGGGCGGCTTTTGACGACCGGCTGAGCGAGGATGGGCAGGTAAACGACCCGTTACGGGTACAGTATCTGGAGAGCTATCTTGGCAAGGCGCAGCAGGCTGTTGAAGAGGGCTGTGCCCTGAAGGGCTATTTTGTGTGGAGTCTGCTGGATAATTTCGAATGGGCGGCCGGCTTCAGCAAGCGCTTCGGGATCGTGTATGTAGATTTTGAAACCCAGAAACGGACGATCAAGGAAAGCGGAAGATGGTACCAGGGGCTGATCCAGGCGCAGAAGAAAGTCTGAACCTCACCTCTCCAGGTGCGCCAGGGGTGTGATTTTTGGGATTACAGGATTACCTTGATGAGGAAGGGGTAATCCTGCCCATCCTTTCATCCTTCTAATCATGGTTCAGACGGATTCTTTTTGCATTTGCAAAAGGTAAGGGATCTCTTAGGGCCAGAAGATGGTGAGTTCAAAATCAAACCCATCAGACTACTGGGCTTGACTTTTTGTATTTTTGCGTTTGGCCGAATATATCGGCCCGGAGGGAGACCGGGCTACTTCTGCGGGAATGCGCCTCAGGTGCGAGCCGCGGAGTTGGCGGCCACGGCAGAGCGGATCAATTCCTTGAAGGCGTCCTCGTTGAGCTGCTCACCCTGGCGAAGGTCGATGGCCCGGCGTGTGTTGCCCTCCAGACTGGAGTTGAACAGTTTGTGGGGGTCCGGGAGGGAGGCGCCCCGGTAGAAGGTGAGCTTCACGACCTGTTTGTAGGTTTCGCCGGTGCAGATGCCGCCGTCATGAGACCAGACGGGAGTGCCGGGGGATTGTGGCTTCTGCCATTTCCATTCCTCCTGCACCTGGGGGTCGGCTTCATGGATGAGCTGGCGAACGCGGGCGAGCGTCTCGCCCCGCCAGTCCCCCAACTCCTGGATGCGGTTCGTGATGCTCGCTGAAGCGGCATCGTCATTCGGATGACTGGTCTGTTTCATATTCTCTCCTATTCTTCGTTTCGCCTGCAAAGGGTGGGCTCGCCGGTGTCCTGGGAGGAGTCGGACGACGATAGTATCAACCCTGGTTATAGACGGCAGCAAATTCTTTTGCAAAATCTACCAGCTTCACTTTTCCCAGGGTGGGTCTGTTACGGTAATAATCTTCATATAATGCACCGCTATGCCGGCTGGCATTCATTTCAACAATACCGGCAGCAAAGCGTGGGTTCATACCCGAGGCCAGCAAACCGTTTAGCAGTTGTTGATCCGGAATAATGATCCATTTCAAATCGGGCTTGCCGATGGCTGCCCCTAAAATACTGGCCACGTCATTGCAAGTAAGTTCATCACTAGCCACATAGCGTATTTTTCTGCCAACAGCGGGTGTGGTGATTTCTTCCGCAACCGCCGCTGCAATATCGAGTGGGGAAACCAGCATTATTTTGTCTTCTCCGCCATAGTTCGATAGGATCACTCCTTGCGTTTTTATGCTATTGACAAAGTCCAATAAATTGGCGTAGAAACCGACGGGACGCATAAATGTTATGGCAACATCGGGCGGCAGTTTATTCAGAATTTGCTCTACGTTGTAGTGAAAAAGAAGAACGCCATTGCCTTTATCCGTGTGAGCGCCAACGCTGCTTAGATGAACCACACGTTTTACGCCCGATTGCTGAATAGCTTCGACGTAGTTGCCACCCAGCTTCTCGGCATAGGTTATCATGTCAAGGGTATTATCCGAGGCGCGTGCTTCCATGCAATAAACCGCGTCTGCACCGGTAAAGGTGGCTGTAAGGAAATCGACGTCTTCCAATCTGCCAATGGCAGCCTTAGCGCCCAGGGCAGCAATGTCTTTTTGCTTTTCGGGTTTACTGCTGATTACTGTAACCGAATGTCCATTTTGTACCAACTCTTCAGCCAGCGGCTTGCTGAT
>DATFYI010000319.1:0-19553 GCA_035315125.1 Anaerolineaceae bacterium
GGCTGGTTATATAACCTGGCTCTCAATCCGGCGGAATCGAATAAACCAGCCAGAGTTTGAGAAAGAGTATGTTTGGCAGAAAGTCCTATCCCGCGCAATCGTTCCAAGATGATACTCCCGGCTGCCACTCGCCCAATTGAAGTGGTTACGCTGGCTGGAATGACGCGCTCGCTTCCGAGAACTTTTGATAATAGCTCTTCATTTTCGACACCATTTTGCAAACACAGGAAAGGTGGCAGAGCAACGCTGTAAGCCTGTAAGTTTTCTACAAAGGATTGGGTATCATAAGATTTAATTGCCAAAATAGCCAGGTCAAAAGGCCCCTTGGTTAGAGCTTCGTTGATCGTTGTAACAATTTCTGGATCCGAAATGATTCTTTCATCGCCATTCAAACAAAGATGTAACCCAGTATTCCTGACCTGTGAAGCAACAGTTGGATTATCGACAAATACCACTGTTTGACCGATTAATGCCAGACTTCCACCGATATAGGTACCGATTGCACCCACTCCGAAACATAAAAATCGCATTTGGGTCTGTGATGTTGGGCTCATGCGCTGTGAATTATCCTTTAATTATTTCCATTTTCGAGCGCCATTGAGAAAAACATCTCCAGACATAATCTTTTTTCCAGCTGGCTGTACTTCATCCAAAACCAACCAGCCCTGCGAAGTGCCTATTGCCGGAAGGCCGTCTACAATATCCCGTTTTTCTGGAATTGACCCACTCTGATGCAAAGAATGCGCCCGGTGTACCTTCAAGAGATCACCTTGCCAGACAAAATAAGCTCCAGGCCAGGGATCATAAGCTCGTATCTTTCTAACCAACTCTTCAGCCGGTTTTTTGAAATCGATTAAACCATCTTCCTTTTTCAGCATGGGCGCAAGGGTAACCCGACTTTCATCTTGCTGCTGAGGGGTAATCTTTCCTTGCAGGAAATCTGGAATTGTCTGGATCAGTAATTGAGCGCCTACATTGGCCAGACGAGAGCTCAATGTTTCTGCATTATCAGAGGACAGGATAGGTACGGCCTGTTGCGCCAAAATGGGCCCATTATCCACACCTACGTCTATTTTCATTATTGTTACACCGCTTTGGCTGTCACCGGCTGCAATAGCCGCCTGGATGGGTGCAGCGCCTCGCCAGCGCGGTAATAGAGAGGCATGCACATTTATACAGCCATAAGGCGGCAAATCCAATACATTTTGGCGCAAGATCTGACCAAACGCGGCTACTACGATCATATCGGGCTGCCAGCTTGCCAATTTAGCGAATGATTCCGGTTCACGCAATTTCACCGGTTGGATCACTTCCAATCCCAATGATTGCGCCAGGACTTTTACCGGCGGCGGTGTGAGATTACGACCTCTCCCGGCCGGCCGGTCAGGCTGAGTAATTACCCCAACTATTTGGATGGTTTTTTCCTCTGCCAGGCCTTGTAGAGTTGGCAACGCAAAATCTGGGGAACCCATAAAAACAATACGTATTGTCATGCTGCGATTTTAACACATCTCGATTTAGATCATGAGAATTTGATAATATTGATAAATCTGCTATAAAAAAGGTGTTGACCTTTCGATAAAATATTGTAAAATGAATATGATTAATTTGTATCCTTTTACTCAAAAAGACTCAGGAGGCAATCAATGACACCACCAGTTAACACGCCTACAGATGTAACCAGTGACGATCGTCTGTGGACATTATTGGGATATATTTTTTCACCCATTATCCCCATTGTGATTCTCTTTATGGATGACAAAAAGAACCGGCCATTTATCAAGGCACATAATGCGCAGGCTCTGGCGTTAGGAGTTGTGGAATGGGTGATCAACATCATATTAAGCTTCGTTGTGGTTGGTTGCGTCACCTCTGTCCTGACGATCATCCTCAATATTTATCTGGGCATCAAAGCTAACCGTGGCGAGGTTTTCGAAATTCCAGTAATTACCAATTTTGTCAGAAACCAAGGCTGGATGTAATTATTCGGTCCTTAACCTGAACAAATTAAGAGCCTGCCTAACGGCAGGCTCTTATAGTATGAAAAAGCCCATCCCTTGCATAGATTATTTTGTGAAAGAACTAAATAATGTCACAATCTCCAAATCAAGCTAATCCGTCTTATAATCCCTCTCCACCAGTGCCTCCCCCTTTATCACCATCAGACGAAAGAACCTGGGCGATGCTGTCTCACCTGAGTGTACTGCTAAATCTGGTCACCGGAGTATTGGGCACAGTAGCAGCTCTGGTAATATACCTGGTATTCAAGGACCGTTCAAAATATGTAGCTTACCAATCCATCCAAGCATTTATTATGCAATTAATTGTTTGGGTCGGTGGTGGAGTCATTGTTGGCGCCACCTGGGCACTGACTGGAATTCTTTCAGCGGTTCTGGTTGGGGTGGCGTGTATACCTTTTGCAATATGTCTCAGCTTTTTACCAGTGATTGCAGTGGCCTACGGTATTATTGGTGGCATCGAATGCAGCCAGGGACGTGATTTTCGCTATTGGTTGATAGGGGATTGGGTGCGCGGCACATTAAACCAGTAATTGTTCTATATTTCATAAAGTAAGGTAAAATAAGCTTGTGCTCGGTGATAACAAGCGAATTCAAATCGAGGCCGAACTCGCCAATGGCGAAGCGGCTCGTAAGAATGGGAATGAAGGGATGGCCCGGGTTTGTGCCCGTCGTGCCGCCGGCATCCTGATCAGAGATTACCTGGCGGAAAAACACGTTCTAATTCCGAACAGCAGCGCTCATGATTTGATTATATTTCTCAGGGATACACCGGATATATCCGATGATATTCAGCAAATTTTAGATCATTTGATTGCCCGCGTAGATTCTGAGCATAATCTGCCAGAAAGCATAGATTTAATTAAAGAAACGCGCTGGCTTGTTCAGCACCTTAAACCATAAATCCTTTATTGCTAACATCTTTTACCTGCAAGGAGAGCTATGGAAATAAAAAATCCATCCGAAATCATCATGTATGGAACATCATGGTGCTACGACACACGCCGCGCCAGAGCAATTTTTGATAAAAACCATATTCCATATACATGGATTGATATCGATCGAGATCCTGAAGGTCGCAAATTTGTCGAACAGACCAATCACGGCATGCGTAGTGTCCCTACAATCATTTTTCCCGATGGTTCGAAGCTGGTTGAGCCATCGGACGATGAGCTGGCAGTTAAGCTAGGGGTTAAACAACCTGGCTAATTAATAGATCGCCTTTAATTGTTCTTGAAGATAGCTCGTATCAGCCAAACAAAGAAGACCCCCACAAATAAACCCAAGGTTACGACGACAAATGCTGCCGCGGTTTTTCGCGGTTCGATCATAATTGAAGGTGGCTCAATTAACCTACCACGCAGCCGGCAGACAAATTCCGGATTCGGTTGAACCGGACTCAAAGAAAACTGCAAGGATTTTTCCAGATCAATATCTTCTTCATTTAGATTCGTCTTTTGGGTCATTTTGTATCCTCATTGACCTTTTCCACTTTTTCTGTTTTTTCAATTTCGTCCCTCAGCGAAAGCAAAGTGCGGTGGTAAAGGCTTTTTATGGCTCCCTCACTTCTACTCATGATAACAGCGACTTCTGCATTCGAAAGATGCTCGACAAATTTAAGGATCAGTAATTGCTGGCGTTCCGCAGGGAGTTTACGTATCACTAGCAGTAAAAGTTCCGTTTCCTGATTTTTTTCTAAAGCCATTTCAGGATGATCCGTTTTTGGGAAGAAATTTGAATGGTCATCCAAGGGAACTTCCTGCCGCCGGCTGTTGTCCCGGTGCCAGTTGGCTACTAAGTTATGTGAAATACGATATAGCCAGGCGGAAAATGGCACTCCCATGTTGCGATAAGTATTTATGTGTCCAAATGCTCTAAAAAATACCTTGGCGGTCAAATCCTCAGCATCGAATGTATTACCGGTGCGATAGTAAATATAATTGTAAATTCTCTTGACATAACGTTCATACAGGACGCTAAAAGCTTCGGTGTCGCCATGGGCTGCCCGCTCCAAGACACTATCATCAGTGAGATCTGACACTTTGCTGCGTCCTACCGGATTGTCTTGATACTAATAACCCTGTACCCGTAAATAAGTTTCACCGGGTTGCTCAATCCGTTTAGTATAAATGAAATAAGCTTTATCATTCCTTTAATCCAGTCTGATAATATTGTAAATCTCTATTTATTATTTTTCAAATCTATGGCCGCTTTTACAGTCTGATAGGCATCCAGAACCCCATATCCGAAACCATCGCTTGGTTTAGTCCCACCATTGACACACGTTGGCAAAGTTCCATGGTAAGGCTGGGTATTTTGGAGCAGAATTTGGTCAGTTTGATCGATATTCCCAATTAAGGCCGGATTGGCAGACCACATCAAAGCCACTACACCTACAACATTGGGACCAGCCATGGATGTACCAGATTCGCTTTGATAGGCATTCCCTGGAAACGAGGAAAGTACATCCACACCTGGAGCGACCAGATCCGGTTTTACACGATTGCTGCCATCCACTTTTACAGGCCCCAGGCTGCTAAAATCGGCCAATTGGCCGCTTCCATCGATCGCACCTACGGTCATCACCTGGTCATAAATTGAGGGGGGGTCTTCAACTGTGCCACAGCCACTTAGACCCGAATTGCCTGCCGATACAACCACAAAAATACCAGCGTCTCTCAAAGCCTTAACAGCTGGTAAGAAGGTAGTTGGATCGCAACCTTCAACAGTTGGGCAACCCCAGGAATTGTTTAATATTTCTGCACCCCGAGTTACATCTCCATCTCGAAACGGATCACCATTTTCAGGGAAAGGCGCCAGCATAAATTGCCAGCAGTTCAAATAATAAGCCGGATTACCCAGGTTACGTGCCAGGTTAACGCAGGCGATCCATTGAGCATCCGGGGCAATTCCGACATTCTTTCCCAGGATGATGCCCAGAGTATGAGTGCCATGTCCATTTATATCGGTCGGGCGCGTGGTATGATACCATGGATCAAGCCAGGCATAATCATTCTTTCCACCCTTTCCAACGTAATTATCGGCCAACTCAGGATGATCGCCCTGTACACCTGAATCATTTTGGCCAATGATTACGCCTTTTCCACGCACATTAAAATCTTGCCAGACTCGATTTGCTCCGATCAGGCTCAAGTTCCAGCCAATTTCACTGGGAGCCGACTCGGTTCCTTTGGTTACCGGTATCGGTTTAGGCAGCGGTCTTAAGATCGGGTCATACAAGACCCGGTCTACTTCCGGACGGCTAGACAGCCACCAATTCACAAACGGCCCAGCTTGGACCTCCAGACCATTCACCAGATAATAGGGTGTGTAATGAATTCCCAGATGATCCAAATCTGCGCGGATGCCCTTTTGAGAGGATTCTGCATTCTTGACCAGGGTTTGATAAACGTACTGGCGACGCTGGTTATAATCTTTAATGGTTACTGCTTGAGAAACATCCGGCTGGCTCTTCAATATCACGAACAGGCGCTCGCCATAAAATCCCGGCCGTCCCCACAAAATATAAACCGGTATCAACGCCAGGCAAACCAACACCGTTCCCACCCAGGCAAACGTCGGATCATGGGTTACTTTCTCCAATTTAGACCACATGATTAACCAGACGATTATCAGTACTACAGACAAGATTAATTCAACCGAAGCTGCTTGTAGGGCCCATTGGAATAATTCCCCAGGATCGCCATTGCTGACAGCCATTAATTCATCGGCATTTACCCATAACAGGGGCCAGGCAACCGCCAGACCAATGGTTGTTGCCAAAGCTGGCCAGTTATTACGGTTATCGCGTTCAACTCCGTATCTGCTTAGCAAAGGCAATCCAAAACCCAATAATGGGATGCTGATAAGAAGGATCGTCTGATCGCCGCCCTGCCCCAGGGCAGACAACAGGATCAATAAGGTAATCGTCGATACCAGACCATCGAATAGCATGTTTCTTGTTGTATATTTGGCCTCACCAGATTGAGTAATCCGGAAAAGTCCAAACTGTAAGGTCATTGCGGCAGCTGTACCGAACAGTAACGCTACACAGATCTGTAGCAGGATATCGACGGGTGACCCAAGCGCCCCCCATAATACCCACGGATAAGCCATGATTGCTCCGGTTAGAATTGCCAAACCAATTCCTCGGAAAGCTGGTTTTGAATTATTCGGAGATTTACCTGCTTCACTGTGCTTGACCCAAATTAAAATCCCACGAATAAAAAGAAGCAGCACAATTATTTGTAATAATTCCAGAGATTGTTCAGCGATGATGGGTAACAATCGCAGAGGTGTGACTGCCAACGCCAGCAAACCAGCCATCAGCCAGGTCTGATAACTAGCTTTAAACCTTGGGTTCTTGACAAAGATTACCGATAAGACCAACGGTATTAATATAGCAATCCCATAAATCAATTCAATCAACCAGCGTACATCGGGCAAGGAAATTTCCCCATCAAAGATGGTCTGTTCCAGACTCCAACTGAGAGTTTGTGAAAGAGCGACGGCTCCAATAATCCAGGCGATTACAAAAACAAACAGGACAACCTGCCAACATCCTTGTGGCTCAGAATTTACGACTGACTGAATTTCTGTTCCCTGCTCAGAACTATCCATTTTTCTACCCCTACTTCTCTTTTAAGAGGCAATATCATATCTTGCTGACATCACTTCGAAAGCTGTAGCAAAATAGCAAGTTTTTTACCTGTCGATTCTATCGCCGAAATATAAACTATTACGTGTTGTAATAAATTAAGTCGATTATAGCGCATTGCTGACCGTATTGTTAACACGATGAAAACCTGCTCATTTGGCAAAAAAGTACCTGCTTATTAGATAACCTTCAAAAAATAACAATTCGGATATGACAAGAGACATATAAAAATTAAGAAGAGTGTAAGGTTTATCCACAGCCTCTTGACCCAATCAAACAGCAAGACTAAAATAAAAAAAGCAATAAAGAATAAAAGACTGATTCAGTGATCAGATCGCATTAATATCTGTGAAGGACCGAATGGGTCATTTATTGAATTCTGTAGGGGCGCCCAAAGACATTATCAAGGTGCCTGTATCTTTTACAAGGGATTGGTTCACACTACCTGCACTAGCGGTGATCCTATGCCGGTTTACCAAATTTATATGACCATAACAGATAAGCGGGCGCACTGACGCCCGCTTATCTGTTGTATGGCAAATCGATTCTTCAAATCCAATTTTCGATAGGAGACACCATATGCAAACTCTCTGGGATCATCGTTACGCACAGCGTACGCAACGCATGAAGAGTTCGGCAATTCGCGAGTTGCTTAAACTGACCGAACAACCAGATGTCATTTCTTTTGCAGGCGGAATGCCTGCACCAGAAGTATTTCCCGTGGACGAAATTCGTGAGGCCTGTGATAAGGTTTTACGAGAGCAAGGGGCACTTGCACTGCAATATGGCTCGACTGAAGGATACTTGCCATTGCGAGAGATGATTGCTCGCCATACTGCCCACATGGGGATTGAAGTCACTCCTGATAATATCCTGATCACTTCGGGATCCCAGCAAGCATTGGATTTGCTTGGAAAGATTTTTGTAAATCGGGGTGACCGTGTTCTGGTCGAAAGTCCCACTTATTTAGGCGCTCTCCAGGCCTTAAACGCATATGGAGCTGAGTATATTTCTGTACGCGCGGATGATAATGGTATGGTCACCGATGAGCTAATCGGTGCTTTTCGGGCAGGTCCCAAGTTCATTTACGTCCTACCTAACTTTCAGAACCCAACCGGTGTAACTTTATCGCTAGAACGCCGGAAGCACCTGGTACAGTTGGCCGATCACTATGGTGTGCCGATCATTGAAGATGATCCATATGGTCAACTGCGATTCGAAGGTCAACATCTGCCGGCTGTCGAAGTCTTGGATTGTAAAAACAGACCTATAAATGGCGGCTACAGTGGAAACGTTATTTACCTCAGCACATTTTCAAAGATCCTGGCGCCCGGCCTTCGCCTGGCATGGGTGATTGCACCGACAGAAGTTATCCATAAACTGACGCTGGCAAAGCAAGGCGCTGATCTGCATACTGCTACATTCAACCAAATTGTTGCTTATGAAGTAGGTCATGGTGGTTTTCTCGATAATTATGTAAAGCACATTAATGATGTTTATCGTGAACGCCGGGATGTCATGCTGGATGCGCTCGAAGAACATATGCCTGAAGGTGTGAAATGGACTCATCCACAAGGTGGATTGTTCTTATGGGCTACATTGCCGGAATATATGAATGCTGACGAGATGTTTGCTGAGGCAGTTTCCAAAAAAGTGGCTTTTGTGCCAGGTGGTTCGTTCCATGCCAATGGTGGCGGGAAAAATACCATGCGGTTAAATTTCTCGTATGAAAAACCCGATAAAATAAACGAGGGTATTAGCAGGCTGGCAATGGTCCTGAAGAAACGCATGATGTAAATCAAACAAATAGCGAGACAAATTTAACAACGCCCCGATTATCATAGCGGGGCGTTGTCAGTTTATTTTGTTTATTCAAAGAATCTATTAGGAAGACAAATGGCGTGGATGATTGTTGCCATTAACAATCTGAGGTGTTTTCCAAATTGTGAAATTTTGCAAAATAGATCCTCCTACAAATTCACGTAGGATTGAGTTATCCGGGATAAAATCGGTTGAGATCGGCAAGAACCATTCCAGGAAAGCTAGCAACCGTTTTGCCTCGATATATTCCGAGGTCCCATAAGGCACTTGCCTTAATAATGGCTCTGCCAGAGGTTTTAAATCGGTCACCTCATATACCAGCGCCGAATTGAACATTTCATCTGCGTTTTCCTGATATGGAAAAATATACCGTTTTTCCCCTCGCCGGACCGAATCCCATCGTTGAATTGTTTGTTGGGCGGTATACCCACGCTCGCGTGCGTCGCGTACTATTCTTCTGATCAGGCGAATGTCGGTTGTTGAAATGCGATTATGGTGATCCAGGTTCAATTGGGTCAGACATGAAACATAGATTTTAAAGGTTTGGTCTGGCGGGATTGCTGGAATTAGATTTGGATCGAGGCCATGGATTCCCTCCATAATGATTAACTGATCCTTACCTATTTGTACTTCCTCGCCAATCTCGCTTTTCCCAAGTTTAAAGTTATACCTGGGAAGTTGAACTTTCTCACCCGCAATCAATCTGATGAGCTGATCCGATAATAAAGTTGTATTAAGCGCACCAAGAGCCTCGAAATCAGGTTGCCCGTCATCTCCAAGCGGTGTTTGATCACGGTCTAAAAAATAGTTATCTAATTCAATTGCAAAGGGAGAAATACCCTGGGCAAGCAGTTGAATTGCCAGTCGTTTTGAAAATGTAGTTTTTCCAGACGAAGATGGACCTGCGATTGAAATGACCCTGGTTTGATGCGATCGAGAGGCTATCTGAGTTGCAATTTCTGCAATTTTCTGTTCGTGCAATGCTTCAGATACCAGAATAACCTCGCTAATTCTGCCGCCCTGGATCGCCTCATTCAATACCCCTACGCTTTCAATTCCCAGACGTGCCAGCCATTTGCCATATTGTTTGAAGGTATCCAATAGTTTCTTAGATTCAGGAATCGGTAATATCTCTTTGGGCGCATGCCTGCGCGGAAAACGCAGTGCAAAACCCTCTCCTAAAGGTGTCAATTCAAACCATTGTAAATAACCGGTTGATGGCACCATATACCCATGATGATAGTCCTGATGATTCTTCAAGCGATAAAGAACCAGGTATGGTTTCTGTCGAAATTTCATCAAATGAACTTTATCTTCTAACCCCATTTGACGAAATATTTCGACTGCTTCAGCCAGTGGTACCACTCTCCGTTCGAATGGAATATCTGCCTTTACGAGTTCGTGCATATGTGCTTCTAATTTCTTCATTTCCGCATTTGATAAAGGTGGACGATGTAAAACCTCACAATAATAACCGCCAGAGGAAATCGAATGATCGATGGCTAAATCGCCTTCTGGAAATAGATCTTCGAAACCAGCCTCCAAGAGAAATGTGAGCGAACGACGGTAAATCAGAGCGCCATCCGCATCAGCCATCGTAACCGGACGCACTACCGAATCCATTTGAATCGGGTAGGTCAACTCACGCAACTCTCCATTGACAATTGCACCCATGATTGGCGGATTATCCCATTCGGGTAAGGCTCTCAAAAATTCTCCAACAGCAGTGCCTCTCTGGCCACAAAGCACTCGATCATCCGGTATATGAATCTCGACGGTCATGCGTGGTGAAACAATTTGAATTGATGTGGGTTTATTATTCATAACATTTATCTTCAATTGATTTTTTGGGGTGTTATTTTATCACAGGTTTTCTAGTCCAGAGGTGTCTCTGATGGTTGGGGAAGTGCTGGTACAAACTTAACATCCGGATAACCTAACTGTGTAAGCAAGCGAGTCAGGTAGCTTTGTGCATTGATCCCGGCCTGGTTCAAAATACCATCGTCCAAGGCAGCCTGGGTGATTTCATTTTCAGCGGACTGGCGTGCCTGGGTTTCAAGGTTTGTGTCACCTTTCGTTAATATTCCTGTCTGCCGGTCATAAACGTATGATTTAGTATTATCCAACGTAGAAGAAAATATTTCAGGCTGTGGCAAGCGAAAGTACAATATTTGATTATCTATCCAGATATCCTGTGGATTCATTTTCGCCAGATCAACTCCGGCAATGACTACCCCATGCGCAACAAAAAGGAGCTTGTCGCCGAATAAGGCCGATAATTGTCCTTGACCTTCTTCGGCTGTTATGACTTTCTCGACTGTGTATTGGATGGTCTCCAGACGTGCTAAAGCACGAACTTCGTGGACAATTGTGACGGGATCAGGCAGGATTGTAGGAGTAGGATGCAGGAGTTGGGCTACCTGGGTTTTTAAGAGATTGCTGTCCTGTTGAACTGGTGCCACTGCCTGGTCGGCTGTTTGTTGAATAATCTCCTTTACTATAAGAGGAATACCGATTATCACAACAACCAGCACCAGGGTCAATCCAACAATCAGAATCCAAAACTTCCTTTTGTCCATGTTTCACCCTCCAGACTGATCACGAATACCTTAAAATCTATTGTACTGGAGATAATTGATTATAATCATTTTAGTATTATTTCCAAAATTGTAAGCTTCAGGATCAAGGAACTTGCATGCAGCCACCATCAAGAGGTGTAACATCCATATTTACCTGGAAAATACTCCCTTTTTTTGCATTATTGTCTTTTTTGCTGTCATCTTGCCAGAATACGCCAAAAACACTTCCCACCATAACCTCGCAAGCCACTGCCACCTTCCCTCCAACTTCAACGCCAACACCCGAACCCCTGGGCAGTCAAAACAATCCACTGATCATTGGTTTTGTCTCTGAAACGCGTGATCTAAAAGTCACTTCTGCAGCCAATCAATTAGCCGCCCAATTGACTTCTAGCAGCGGTTATACTGTTGTCAGCCAGGTATTTTCATCCTATCATGACCTGATTAGCTCATTACAAGGAGGCAGCGTACAAATATCCTGGCTGCCACCTCTGACGTATATTTATGCATATCAAAACAAAGCTGCTGAAGTAGCTTTGCTGACTAACCATTTTGGTGTCTACCAATATGGATCACAATTCCTTGTTAACTCCGATCAAAATTTTCAATCTTTTTTTGACCCAACTCATAACCAGAATACTGCAAATGCAGCGACTGCGCTTGCTCAATTTAAGGGGTTAAGGCCTTGCTGGGTCGACTTACAATCGCCTTCCGGATACATTATTCCTGCCAGCATCTTACTCGAGAACGGCGACGAATTTCAGCCGGGCGTGGTGACCCAATCATCAACTTCTGTTGTTCGAGCGCTCTATATTAAGGGGATTTGTGATTATGGGGTTACTTTCGCCATCTCTGGGGATCCACGGACATCCTCTGAGGTATTGCAAGATTTACCGGATGCTTTGAACAAGATTGTTATCATCTGGCGCTCCGATCCGATCATCCCAAATTTAAATCTGTCATTTATCCCTTCCGTTCCGAAGGGAATTCGGGATAATATTGTAGCAACACTACAAGACCTTGTGGTTACCGGTCAGGGCAAAAAAATAATCTCAGATGCAAATAACTATGACGTCCAAGACCTGAAAATCGTTGATGATTCAATCTATGACCCGTTGAGGGCCGATGTCAGGCGGGTGGGTATCGACCTGCAAACAACACTTGGCAAATGACACGTAATACTTCAAGGTGCGATTATAAAATCAATCCCTGCATTTAGAATAACAAAAAATAATCGTGAAAAAAAAGAAACATAAAAAAGTTTTTTATATCATTTTGGGACTGGCGGTCCTTGCCATTGCTATTATCGGATTACCCAGTCTGATCGCCGAAGTTTACGCACAACCCCGCTTGTTTCAGGTTGGAACTGCTCCGATCAGTCGCGTTGCAATTGTATTTGGAGCGGGATTACTGCGGGATGGAACTCCCACCCCCATACTCAAAGATCGAGTAGCTACAGCAGCGGATCTTTATTTTGCCGGGAAAGTCCAAAAAATACTAATGAGCGGTGATAATCGATCAATTTACTATGATGAGCCTGGCGCCATGATGACTTATGCAGAAAAATTAGGCGTTCCTCAAAAAGATATCGTTTTGGATTTTGCTGGTTTGCGCACTTATGACACCTGTTATCGAGCCGAATACATTTTTGGTATACAAGAAGCTCTGTTGGTAACTCAACGCTACCATTTGCCGCGCGCCCTTTTTACATGCAATCTGATCGGGCTTAAATCAGTCGGGGTTATTGCTGACCAATATATCAAACAATATCGTTATTCCCTTCCTGTTTGGACACTGAGAGAATATCCTGCTTCTATTGGCGCAATGTGGGACCTGTTTGTCAGTCACCCTCTTCCCGTTCTGGGTACGCGGGAGCCTATCTTTCCAGAAAATACGCTAAACCAGGTTGGCAAGAAAATGACGTCTCTACGGCAATAAAAGCCTTGGCGTGAAATGGCATTAATCTTGCATATTCTTATGATGGATTTTTGTGAAATTAATTCTGTATAATCAAGTGGTTCGAATATTCTTCGTTTTTAAGGACCATTGATTACAGAATTACAGGAGTTATATCCATGGAACGTACCCAAGCTCTGGCAATCGTAAATGAATATGTCAAAAATCCCGGCCTGATCAATCATATGTTAGCTGTTGAAGCCGCCATGCGATTTTATGCCAGATTGAATCATCAAGATGAAGAAGAATGGGGAATAACTGGATTATTACATGACTTTGATTGGGAAATTCACCCAACCTTAGAGCAGCATCCGGATGAGGGAGCCCCAATTCTGCGAGAACGTGGGGTTCCCGAAGAAATTGTTCTGGCAATCCTCAGCCATGGCGACCATAGCGACATTCCCCGGCAAACACAGATGCAGAAGGCTTTATATGCCTGCGATGAAATTACCGGTCTGGTTACTGCTGTAGCGCTGGTGCGACCATCACGGTCGCTTTACGATCTCACATCTTCTTCGGTTAAGAAAAAGTGGAAAGATCGAGCTTTTGCAGCAGGAGCAAACCGCCAGGAGATCGCTCAGTCTGCAGAGGATTTTGGCGTTGAACTATGGCAGCATGTTGATAATGTAATAATGGCTATGCGTCAAATCGCCCCACAACTAGGTTTGGAAGGAAATATAGCGCCAGATATTCATCCATAACGTAATCGCAAAGCTTCAACTGCAAACCAGGGAGATGAATAATGTCTCTAACAGGTAAAGGTTTTATGATCTGGCAAGTGCCCAGATGTGAAAAAGGAAACCCGGCTGCAATTACGAAGGTCGCCCAAGCGGCAGGTCTTACGAACGTATTAATCAAAATTGCCGATGGGGTAAACCCGTATAATATCGATAAAACCAACAATAATGATCTGGTCGCGCCAGTTGTTCAATCTCTAAAACAAAAGAAGATTGAAGTATGGGGCTGGCATTATATCTATGGTAATGATCCGGTCGGTGAAGCCAGGATGGCTATAAAAAGAGTGACGGACCTGTCATTAAGTGGCTACATTATCGACGCTGAAGTAGAATTTCAACAACCAGGAAGGGATGTGGCTGCTCGCAGTTTTATGAACACATTGCGGGCTGGATTGCCAAATTTGCCGGTTGCGCTTTGTTCTTTCCGCTACCCATCCTTACATCCGCAGATCCCCTGGAAAGACTTCCTGGATAAATGTGATATTAATATGCCGCAAGTATATTGGGATCACGCCCATAATCCGGATGCACAGCTCCGCCGAAGTGTGAGTGAATTCCAAGCGATGACTCCTTACCGCCCGATTATTCCCACCGGGCCGGTGTATAAAAGCGGTGATTGGACAGCTTCTCCGGCGGAAATTATCCAATTTATGGATACCGCAAAAACGCTCAACCTGAAATCGGTCAACTTTTTTGCCTGGGATTATGGCCGCTGGATTTTGGAACCTGTTTGGGATGCCATCGCTGCTTACGCCTGGCCTCCATATCCTTATCCAAAAGATATCACTGACCAGTTTATCGCCGCTTTAAATACACACGATGTTAATAAAATAACCGCTTTATATGCTCCCACTGCGGTACATGTTACAGCAGCCCAAACCATCCAGGGTACTTCCGCAATCAAATCCTGGTTCAGCACTTTTCTTACAAAAACATTTCCAAAAGCCAAATTCAATCTGACAGGCGTCACCGGAACGGGTGATTCGCGACATTTTACCTGGACGGCATCTTCTTCAAAAGGTAAGATCACCAACGGAAATGATACGTTTGGAATTTACAACAACCAGATAACTTATCACTACACTTCTTATACGATAACACTTGCCTGATTTATAATAAATCCAAACTCAACCCGGCTTAACTTTTCGGGGAACCCTTTTTTTTACTGCAGAGAGTGTTTTGGATTCCCAAATTCCTAATGTATCGTATGTCGGAATCAAACCAATGATTTCATCATCATCCTTCACTGGTAGAGCTTCTTGACCGGTGCTAGCTCGTTTTCCAATTGGTATATCATCCAGACGAATTGTTTTTGCAGCCGCTCTATGAAATTCAACCACGCCATTCTGGGTTTTCTTACCAACCATTAAACCAACTAATTCTACATTTTTAAGCATTCTGACCGCGATAACCCCCTGACCATAGCGACCCTGGACAGGGAATTCATCTTTAACCAGTCGCCAGGCCTTTCCATTCGATGCTAACAAAAATATCTCTCCATCGTTTACTAACCGCTCTACACCGATCAATTGATCGCCGGGAGCCAACTTAATTCCATTCACTCCAACCGCCACCAGTCCCATTGGGCGTAGCTCTTGCTCAGAAAATCGAATCGCCATTCCACGAGCGGTGACCAACAGAATGTCTGATTCACCATCCGTGATCAATGCCCAATTCAGCGAATCGCCGGGGTTGACTTTTGCCAGTATAAAGCGCTGAGTCGATGGCCCGGGTAGTTCGTTTACCGCTGTCTTTTTTATCATTCCTAAACGGGTCAACGTAAGAACAAACCGATCGCCTTTAATTTCATCTTTGGGCGGCATCGTAAAGACAGTCTGAAGATTCTCACCATCCTCAAAAGGCAGAACTTTAGATAATGGTGCTCCATCCGAAAATTTTTCTGCCTCCGGAAGCTCCTCAACATTAATGGATGCGGCTCGCCCATCTTCAGCAGCCAGGTAAAGGGTCTGATGAGTATTGGTTTTTATTAACCAACGAGGCGCTTGCCTTCCACTGACCCGCGGAAGATCCTCGTTATGTGTTCGAGCTATGCTCCCTTCTGACGTAACGCCTACCCATACCACCCTTGCAGGTGTGAGTTCAGTGGTAGTTAACAGGTTCTGAGAGGTAGTTCCTGATTCCAAAGAAACAATATAGGTTCTGCGACGATCCCCAAAATTTTGTTTCAATTCTTCGAGCTCGGTTTTAACCACATGACGCATTTTCGCGGGTGAATGAAGTAGTTCCTCCAGCTCTTTAATCATAGCCAGCAGTTCTTTATATTCCTGCTCCACTTTCTTTCGCTCAAGGGATGCCAGACGTTTCAGAGGCATATCTAAAATCGCCTGTGCCTGAATATCACTTAATTTATACTGTTTTATCAATTTTGTTCGGGCCTGGTCAACATCAGTCGAACCTCGGATAATCGCAATGACCTGATCCAAATTATTAATAGCTATACGCAAACCCGCCAGGATATGAGCCCGTTGCTGCGCCCGGTTGAGATCATATTCACTTCTTCTTTTGACCACAGCTAAACGATGTTCCAAATACACTCGCAAGGCTTGCTTCAAAGAAAGCAGATGTGGTTCGCCATTTACCAGGGCCAGCATGATGATCCCAAAGGTGGATTGGAGGGGAGTATGCTTGTAAAGCTTGAGCAAGGTTGGGTCAGTTTCGGCAGCTTTATTTAGCTCAATCACAATCCGCATACCTTGTCGGTCGGATTCATCCCGCAGATCAGCAATTCCTTCCAACACTCCCTCTCGCACCAGATCGGCAATCCGTTCGATTAGGCTTGACTTATTTGTCAAGTAGGGCAGCTCCGTGATGATGATACGCGTTTTTCCCCGCCCCATATCTTCCACGTGGACACGTCCGCGCACCATTACGCGGCCGCGGCCGGTTGCATATGCTGTCAGCAAATCGTTTTGTTCGCTTTCCTGAAGAATAATTCCACCTGTTGGAAAATCCGGCCCCTTGACAAACCGCATCAAATCCTGAACGCTAATATCATCCTGATGCTCCCACTGCTGCAGCAGATAAACCAATGCATCTACAACCTCACTTAAATTATGCGGTGGGATATTGGTCGCCATGCCAACTGCAATACCGCTGGCCCCATTAACCAATAAATTAGGTGCAGCTGCCGGTAAAACATCCGGCTCTGTTAAGGTGCTATCAAAATTAGGGCTGAAGTTAACCGTGTCCCGCTCAATTTGAGAAAGCAAACCCATCGAAAAAGAGGTTAATCTGGCTTCTGTATATCTCATGGCAGCTGGAGGGTCTCCATCCACGCTGCCAAAATTCCCTTGACCATCCACTAATGGATAACGCATTGAGAAATCTTGCGCCAGGCGGGCCATAGCTTCATAAACCGCTGTATCCCCATGCGGGTGATATTTACCCAACACCTCACCGACAATTCTGGCCGATTTCTTAAAATCTGAGTTCGACCTTAAACCCATATCATACATCGCATATAGGATTCTTCGTTGGACAGGTTTGAGGCCGTCCCTTGCATCCGGTAAAGCTCTGGCTACGATCACGCTCATGGCATAATCCAAATATGATTGCTGCATTTCGTGATCAATATCAACCTTGCGGACCAGTCCTATCTCCATTTTGCCTCTCCCCAATCAGAACATTAGTTCGTAATTCATAACACCATCATACGGGCAAATCCATAATACGTCAACTATCCATTATATCGATTTCCTGATTTATTATTAAAATAAAAATGAGGTTTTGGCGGAAAAAGTTCCCGCCAAAACCTCATAGGTCTTACACTTCTTCAGGCTGATTGGCCCAAAGGACATTTAATATTTTTATCGATCAATCACCACCAGGCAAATTCGCCACCGAGATGCGCGCCTGGCTTGATTCACCATCCTCCAGGAAACGTCCGTGCACAAACCCCGTTCCAGCTGGGATGAGTTTGCCGATGATCACATTTTCCTTCAAGCCATACATTGGATCCTCGGTAGAGGCAATAGCCGCCCCTGCAAGCACCTTAATTGTGTGCTGGAAAGATGATGCTGAGAGCCATGAATCCGTACTGAGTGACGCTTTGGTTACTCCTAAAAGGATCTCTCCAAACTTAGCCGGCTGCTTTCCTTGCGCCAGGTTCATGTCATTAATCCGCCGGATATCCAACCGGTCGACAAAATCCATCGGCAATAATTGTGAATCGCCCGGTCGAATTACCTGAACCTTGCCGATCATTTTGCGGATAATCACTTCAAAGTGTTTATCATTGATATTTTGACCCTGTGCCCGGTACACTTTCTGTATTTCGGTGAGCAGATACATCATGCATGCATCCCGGCCATTGATCTTAAGGATAGTATGGGGGTTTAACGAACCCTCGGTAAGAGGCTGACCTGCTGAAACATGGTCACCATCCTTGACCAGCAATCGCGATGTGCTCGGGATCTCATATTCTTCGTTTTCGTGCTGCTCATATGACACAATCACTTTGTGGTCTTCAACTCTTACACGACCGGCATGTTGGGCACTAATACTTGCTTCACCTTGTGTGGCGACCGGGTCACTCAAGGAGATGTTGCCTTCGTCTTTGACTGCTACTATCCAACCGTCCGGAACGTCATATTCGTCGCTAACCATTTCACTGTGTTCAACCCGTACGACCCGCTGCTCGCTCACACGATCGGACTGGATCACTTTTACAACACCGCCAATCCGGGTGATTACAGCTTCGCCTTTAGGAGTTCGGCGGGCTTCAAACAACTCTTCAACACGGGGTAAACCAGTCGTGATGTCGCCGCCTGCCGCTACACCTCCGGTGTGGAAGGTGCGTAAGGTTAATTGAGTCCCAGGCTCACCAATTGACTGTGCAGCCACAATTCCAACCGCTGCACCAAGCTCAACCAGCTCACCACGACCCAGGTCCATACCGTAGCAACGTGCGCAAATACCATGGATTAATTCGCAGGTCAGCGGGCTACGGACTTTTACTGCATCAACACCTGCCGAAACGATCTTCCGCACACGTTCATGGTCAAGCAGGTCATTCCGTTCAGCAAGGATTTCACCTGTAGTCGGGTCAACCACGCGGGCATTCAGCGTCCTTCCAAACAGGCGAGTACCCAATGTTTGACCCGCCACATCATCAGATTTGCGGATCCAGATACCATCTTGAGTACCACAATCAATCTCATTAATGATGATATCTTGAGCAACATCAACTAGACGTCGTGTCAAATAACCGGCATCTGCTGTGCGTAAAGCAGTATCTGCCAGTCCTTTCCGGGCGCCATGCGTGGAAATGAAGTATTCTAGAGCAGTTAAACCTTCACGGAAGTTCGATTGGATTGGCAGGCGAATAATACGACCGGCCGGATCAGCCATCAGACCACGCATCCCAGCAAGTTGAGCAATTGGGCCAAAACCGCCTTTAGTTGCGCCAGAGTTAGCCATCGTTGCCAGGTTTCCATTTGGATCCATATGATCGCGTACGGCATCAGCCACCACTTTGGTTGTATTCTGCCAGATTTCAATAACACGCTCGTTGCGCTCTTGTTCTGTCAGAAGCCCACGACGGAAGGCACGATTGACATTCTCAACTTCTTGCGAGGCTTTTGCTAATATCCCAGCTTTCTCAGGTGGCACGGTGATATCCGCAACAGCGATGGTCGAGCCTGATCGCATAGCGAATTCGAAGCCAATATCTTTAATATGGTCGGCCACTTCGGTGGTAATATCTTGCCCGCACAGCTCATATACATCTGCAACCAGGTCTTTGATACCACCTTTATCAAGTACT
>DATFYI010000320.1:0-2430 GCA_035315125.1 Anaerolineaceae bacterium
ACCCTGATTTACAGTTGAATGATTGGCCCAATAATGATGCTCCCACGATACCGCATTACGGTGAGGCTTTTTTGTTTTCGGATTATTTATATGATCGTTTTGGAGATAAGGTCATCCAGGGAATAACAAGCGGAGCAAAAAATGGAATGGATGGTATCGACCGTGTCCTGGCTCAATTGGGTGTTAAAGACCCGACAACTGGCCAAGCCATAGGAGCAGACGAGGTTTTTGGTGATTGGGCGGTGGCAAATTACTTGAACGATCCTTCTTTACAAGGTGGCCGATTTGCATACTCAAATTATCCGGAACTCCCTAAATCTAAAGAAACGGAGACAATATCTAATTGCCCGTTAGACTGGCAGCCCATGACCGTTCACCAATATGGAATTGACTATATTAAGATCTCCTGCTCGGGGAGTTTTCAGTTGGATTTTAAAGGTCAGCAGCAAGTGAACGTATTGGCCGAAAAACCACACTCCGGTAATTATGATTTCTGGTCGAACAAAGGAGATGATGCCGATATGACACTGACCCATTCCTTTGATTTCAGACAGGTGAGTGGGCCCTTGTCGATGACTTATTGGACCTGGTACGATCTTGAGAAAGATTACGATTTCGTCTATGTGGAAGCTTCAGAAGACGGTCAAAACTGGACCATATTAAAAACACCTTCTTGCACTGAGAAGAATCTCTCGGGAAATAATTATGGTTGTGGTTATAACGGCATCAGCCAAAATTGGATCAAAGAGAAAGTGGACCTATCACAATATGCGGGTAAAAAGATTCAAATAAGATTTGAGTATGTTACAGATGCGGCTGTGAATGGGGAAGGCCTATTATTAGACGACATATCGATCCCTGACATTAACTACAGCACGGATTTTGAGAAGGATGACGGAGGTTGGCAGGCAAAAGGTTTTGTGCGTATCCAGGATACCTTACCACAAACATTCAACCTGTCATTGATCGAAGAGGGGAAGACCACCATTGTTAAATATTTGCAAGCGAAACCGGACGAGACCCTCAGCCTACCCATTGAGTTGGGTGAGGGTGTAACGGATGATGTGCTGGTCGTAAGCGGCACTACCCGCTTTACACGCCAGGAAGCGAATTACCAATTCCGCCTGCAGCCATAAGCAAAGCTTTGCCGCGCAATCGGCAAAGCTTCTGGTCGGTGGATTACTCGATTTTCAGTGGGAAGAAGATGCTCTCAGGGTTGCCAGCTCTTGCTCTAATTCAGCTCGTCGCTGAGCGGCTGCCTGTTGCACATCTTGTATGATCTTGTGGGATGTTTCCGTTATCTGGTTGCGGAATTGATCACCAGAACTCGGAGCAAATAGAAGCGCGATTACTGCAAAAATAAACCCACCGATGGCGGCCCCAAAGATGAAATACCCGAAACGACGCATTTCCTCCTCCTTTTTCATCGATCTATACATCTTATTCTATAGAGTTTTCGCGAGATTTCAAGGCAGCAAATCAATTTAAGCGTATGAATGCAATCAAGATAATGCTAGCGTTTAAGCGTTCCACGATTTTCTTTAAATATTGACGGTCGTTTGGCTTTATTGTACACTCAAAATATGGATAAAACAGGCCGTAGATATTGGGATGTTCCTTCTATCATTTGCCTGGTTGCAGCCTTATGGATAGTGACATTAAGACTCAGAGCCACAAATTGGACTGACAATCTTGACAGGATTGAGTTCGTCATGTTTTTTGGGGTAGTTCTTGGTCTGATTTTGGGCCAGAGCGCTTTTAATGGTCGGGTAGCCGGATGGTTGGCGATTGGCTATAGTATTATTCTTGTGCCATGGCAGCTTGGCCTGACAATGGATGCGACTGTTCAGTGGTCTGAGCGAATGATTAGCCTGCTAGGTCGGGTTGAAGTATCCACTGGGTTATTTGTGAGGAACAATCCTGTGCGTGATCCGATTCTTTTCTTGCTAAGCATGGCGGTTTTGATATGGCTGATCAGCCTGAATGCCGGATATCAATTGACCCGCCATGGCCGCCCATGGATACCCTTGGCAATCGCCGGTTTGAGTTTGATGATCGTCGACTCCTATAACCCATTTTTAAGTAATCGCCAGCTCTATTTGGCTTTCTTTGTTCTTTTTTCGCTGCTGGCAATCGGAAGGTTATATTATTTGCATTCGCATAAATCATGGCGAGAAAATGGAATCGCTGTAGATTATGATACCGGCTATACCATGGGTCGGAGTGCATTGATCAGTGGTGTAGTGCTTGTACTGCTGGCCTGGAATGCCCCGGTATTCAGTCAGCTATTTAGTGCTGGATCTCCCGATCAGGAACAATTGGTACAATTCTGGAAATCAATTCAGGATCGACTCTCAAAGGCTGTGGTAGGATTGCAAAGCCCGGCTGTTGAAAATGTGGACTTTTACAGCAATGAATTGCCCCTTGGAA
>DATFYI010000321.1:0-17672 GCA_035315125.1 Anaerolineaceae bacterium
AAGTTCGTGTACTCTCGGTCATGCAAAATGTGCCTGGCGTGGCTCGGCTTTTGGAGTGCGGCTTTTTAAAAATGACCTTGGAAGAAGATAAGCTTCCCCCCGACCATGATCTACAAACCATAAAAGCGTTGAACGGTGAGGCCTTTCGAATTGGACCGGATTGTTTCGACTCCTTTTCCGAACAGCTTATCGATCGCGTGGAGACAAACTGGACTCCATATTTGCTTGTCGAAAAGCGCCGAAATGAAGACAACCTGCTATTGATGTGTGACGCAAGTCTCAACCATGGTCATTTTCGACCGGTGCCAGATTTATTATTTATTGCTATCCAGATTTGTGATATCCTTCATGAGTCCCACCTACGCAACGTGGTTTATCGTGATCATAAGATCTTGCATTATTATTGGCAGCCCGAAAATAATGGGGTTTCGATTATAGATTGGAATGTAGCCCGTTACCATCCCGAAGGATTATCAGCTGTGGATATCCATATGGATCTTGTCCAACTCGGGGCGCGCGGCTTGCACCACATTCTCACCGGTCGAACGGCCCCCGGTGCTTTACCGATGGGCCCAACCCGCCCTGAAGAAATCGAGCAAGCCGCCCAAAGTTACGCTGCCCAGTGGACATACGATGATCAACGTCTTTCTGATGAAGTACGCACGATTCTTGAACAACTTCTCAACGGAAGTTATACCAGCGCTGCGGATCTCCGCGAAGATTTGAAGCGTGCATATATGAATAGCATGTAAGGAATTTCATGACCGATTTTGAGACACTATTAAGCAAGTCAACCCGCCTGCTCGATCAGGAGACCCCCCCGGTTGGAGAGTTGCGTCGCCTCTCCGTTGAGCTGGACGACTTAATCAATTCGCCCGAATATCAAAATCTGTCTGTCGAAGACCACAGCCAGGTGCAAAGTCTCCTCCAGAATTTGCGCAGTCGTCTCCGCGGGGGTGAACAGGTCCTTGTACCCTTACCAAATCAAATGCCAATGGTTCAGGAGGTCGGTGGCGCTGCGCCCAGCGCAACGCGAAACGAGGAGCGCCAGCATAACTCTTATGCCCAGGAATCGATGGAGGAAGCCGAAAAACTTTTCTACAGCGGGCATTATAGCGATGCAATCAAGGTGTATGACCAGGTCTTAACCATAGAACCCGACTGGGAACGCGCCAAACAACACCGAATTGAAGCCGAAGGATACCTGCGTACCGGCCATATACCGGCTGTGGCTCTACCTGCTGAGGCTGCTACAGCATTTAGTAAGGCTCAATCAGCGGCCCGGCTGGGTCGTTTTCAAGATGCAATGGGTATGCTCATGCGTGCTCAAAATATCCTTCAGCAATTTGGTATCCAGCGCTGGCAAGAAGGACAGGAGTTCGAGCAAAAGCTCCAGCAAAATATTGATGCTGAGAACGTCTATAACGAGGGCATGCAGCTTTTTTCGCAGGGTCAATTAGATGAAGGCATTGATAAAGTCGATACCGCTGCCCAGGTCACTGGTTTGCCACGCTATAGTGAACGGTTGCAGACATTATTGAAAGAGCGTGATCAGATAGAGAACAGCATCGAGGCGCTCAACGCTCCCATACTAGAACCAAAAACAGTTTCGCAGGCCAGATCTGTGCTAGATGGCTTGGTATTAAAATATGGTCTGAATCCAACTTTACAGAGGTTAAAGAGCCAGATTGATGCCGCCATTCCACGTGTGGTGGCGCCTTTGAAGGATCAGATCCAATCCCTTAAGACACAGGCAGCACGCGCTCAGACAATTGAAAGTGCTCGCAATCGCGCTCAACAAGCCCGCCAACTCATCGACACAGTACGCAGCCAGGGCTATTGGGATGAAGAGATGGACCGACTTCAAGGCGAAGTGGATAAATTGATCCAGGATCAATCTCGATATGCCGACCAGCTTGAGCAGGCACGCACCGTGCTAGAAGCTAACCGTTCCTGGCCTTCGGCTGCAGCACGAATGAGTGTGGACCTTCGTGCTCGTTATCCCAACGATCCGGATGTGGTTGAATTGAATCGGTCTCTTGGAACATACAACAATACCATTTTGGGTATCAAGATTTTGGCTGGTATTGTGGGGGTTGCTCTGGTCATCTTTTTATTGTGGATGGGATTTCGCCAGGTGCGCGCCGGCCTTCTTGCGATGGCGCCAACCTCCACTCCTACACTGACTGCTACGGCAACTGGTACCGCAACCCCGCGCCCGTCACTTACACCGAGCCTGACACCGACAATGACCAGTACACCTACTGTAACCCCAACACCGTTATCAGCCATTGTAGCGCGTAAAATTTGGCTACATACAGGTTGTTATGAAGAGTTTAACGCAATAGTGCAAATTCCAATGGGCGCATCGGTGAACCTGCTGCCGGCTGAACGACGCTTTGACAGCCTTGCCCGTGAATGTTTATTAGTTGAGTATCACGGCCCAACCCAAACGACTATTGGATGGATGTTGATTGCTGATTTAAGGTAATCAATTTAGTTTTATTCGTAGGCCAAAACTTCGCGGATGGTCATCTGGGAGGCGCTGCGGGCAGGCACCAGGCTGGCTAAAAGTGACAGGACTGCCACTGCCGCCAGCCAGATTCCAAATCCATGAAAGGTCAGCGCGAAATTGGCAGGCGAGTTGAATATCGCCTGGCTGATGACTTCTGATAGTACGCTCGTAATTGGAAATGATAGCAAGCTTCCCAGAACAAAGCTGATCAGACCGATTAGCAAGCCTTCTATCAAAATCAGTTTCAAAATAACGCCGTCGTGGGCTCCAATTGCGCGCAAAACGCCAATTTCTCGCGTGCGTTCCATCACACTCATACTGAGCGTTCCAGCCAGTCCAACGCTGCCTACCACCGCGGTAAGCATGGCCATGATTAATAAGAAACCCGTTAAAATACCCAGGTAATCTGTTAATGATTTCGTAAATGCGCCGCCAGCTTCTGAATTGGCAACATTGAAATCATTGGCTCGATAGATTGTATCCAATGTTTTTGCCAGGTCTGTCTGGGAAGCCAGACTATGATTGATGCCTTGAACGCGGTACATAGTAGTGCGACCAGATTGGTTGAGCATTTGTGAAAGATAATCGTAATTTGTATAAGCAATTAAAGTATCCACTCCAGTGAACTGGAAGATACCAACGATCTGCCAGTCCTGCTTGTGGGTACCAACTTTTAATCTTAAAAAGTCACCAACCTTGAGTTCAGGGAATTTTCGAAGGAAGGCTTCATTAATCGTAATGGCATTCTGGTCTCCTGGAATGATCCACCGTCCGGACAACATGATTGGTGAAACCAGAGAACTATTTGCCGGGGGAGCGATTAAAGCCACATCGTCGCCAATAGTGCCATCAGGTTTTAAAATTGAGCCTTGCGCGGACGTCCAGGCCTCGATTTTTTGTACACCGGGAACTTGCATGCCCAAGTTTTGTATCTCGTCCACCGGATAAGAGTAAATAAAATCCAGGTTCACATCTGCTCCAGAATACTTGATGATCTGGTCAGTTTTCAAATTTAATGATTGCTGCACATTAAAAACGGATATGAATATCGCTCCACCTAAAGTCAGTGTAAAAAGGGTTAGAGCCAGGCGCCATTTGTGTCGAAAGGTGTTTCGAATGGAAACTAACACCGGACGTGAGATTCCGTGCAGGAGTGACAGGATCTGATCCAACAGCCCTTTTTTCAAAGGTCCGTTTCCGGAGGTGTTGTTTCCGGTGATAGCTTTCTGGACGGTAACCCTGGCGCCTTTAAGAACTGGCAGCAAACCTGCCAGCAATGGAACAGCCAGGGCAATGACTATTTGAGCCAGGATGGCCTGTGGAATAAAGCGAAAACCTTTGAGCGGAAAACCGATTAATTGCCCTGCGTAGGATGAAAGAGCGTAGGCTGCCCAGCCGCCCAGCGGTAAGGCGATCGCCAGCGCCATTATCCCGAAGGAGAAGATTAACGCCAGATACATGAATACAATTTTCAGGCGACCTGCTCCTACCAATTTCATGATCCCAATTTGGGGCAGGTGTTGAGTCAGTAGAGCGCTCAATGTATTGGAAATAAGCGATCCACCCAAAAAAACAATCAGTACTCCCAAGATCAACAGAATACGAAGAATCGCCTGGAGTATCGAATCCATCGGGTGTGTGTTTCTAAGCTCTACCCTTGAGCTGTACACTTTACTATTATTGTTTTTTAGTTTATCGGTTACCCGATTCAAGACTTGCTGGATAGTGGTCTGATCATTTGGGTGGTCTTTCACGGTTATTTGCATCTCGGTATAATATTCCGTGCTGTGCAACCATTCGAGCGTATCTGGAATAATGTAACCTTTTGTATCAGAGGATGATCTGCCAATTCCGGAGGTAACATCCTGAGATATTCCTGCAACTGGCAAAACCCGGTCTGTTCCGTCATTCAATTTGATCTGTAATTCATCACCCGTCTTAATATTATATTTATCGGCGATCTTCTTTTCGAGAATAACCTGATCTTTGGCAGGTATTTCAGCCCCGGAAAGATGGAGTTGAGCATTGATTCTTTGCGGTGCGAAGTCCGATAAGGCGATCAGATCGAGACTGGTCCACTGATCTGGGCCAGTATTAAGGCGAACCGCAACCGTCTGCAATCCCTGAGCTTGCTGAACCCCATGAGTATTATCAATGGCCGTGAGCATATCTTTATTAAACGGGTCGGTATTCAAATCGATATTAGCCGGGTTAGAGGCAGCATAACTCGAATTCATGTCATTGGGAATAATATAATAAGCCCCGGCAATCATCCCCACAGCAAAAACACCAACCGCTATTGATACAACCACCAATATCGAACGAATTTTGTTGCTTAAAAGATCGGCTAAAATCTTTCGATAGCTGGGTTTAATATTGAATATCCCCATACTATAAGATTACCTCTCCCCCGGTAAGCAAGGCACGGCGCATTGCGGATGATTCGGTGATCAATTCGCAGAATATTTTTTGGTCCAATGTCAAAAGCTCAAGAGGCTGGCCATGATCAGCAGCCATAACACCATCTGAAGTGGGCATATTGCTCAATAGACTCACCTGTCCGAAGACATTTCCTGGACCTAAAGTGATAGTCTTGTTGGTGTGGTTCCTCCGTACCTCGACATTTCCACGATTGATGATAAAGAGCTTATCGATCTTTTGGCCCGGTTCGATCAATCGTAAACCAGGCTGATAGGTATCTACCTGACAGGCATGAGTTGCTCGCAGCATTTGCGTATGAGACAGCCAGGGCAGAGCGGCAGCAATGGCTGGATGGATTACTTCACCATCACATAACAATAGAGTACGAGAAGTTCGTTGAGCCAGTTTTGGATCGTGTGTGACCATGATAATGGTCTTGCCATTATGGACTAATCCCTCGAATATTTCGAAGATATTTTCGGCTGTGCGTGAATCCAGATTACCGGTCGGCTCATCAGCAATAATGAAAGGTGGATCGTTGGCCATAGCTCGCGCTACCGCTGCAGCTTGCTGCTGCCCGCCCGATACTGCTGCTGGCATTTTTCCGGCTACATTTTCCAGCCCTACCATTTTCAGTAGGGATAATGCACGCTTCTCGCGTTCGGAGCGTGGGATTTTGTTAGTAATGTCCATTGGAAGCATAGTATTCTCGAGCAGTGTCAAAACCGGTAATAGCTGGTAAAACTGGAAGACTATCCCGAGGTTGAGACCCCGCCAGCGGGCCATCTGGCTCTCGCTTAAGGTGTGGACGAGGGTTTCTCCAATCTGTACCTCGCCAGATGTCGGTCGATCAATGCCAGTCAGCATATTAACCAAGGTCGACTTTCCACTGCCAGATTTTCCAATTACACCGACAAACTCACCAGGAAAGAATGCCGTGTCGATGCCCTTCAGAACTGTGACATCTCCGACAGTGGTTTTAAATTTCTTGACGATGTTGCTCATCTTGATAACAGCACCCTCAAGATCCAGCAACGAAAAATTTCTTGATGAAGTAAATGTACGTTTAAAAATTGATGTGACCATTTTTTATTTAATCAGTTATCTTTACGATCTTCAAACAGGTACCCATCTTCTATTGAAAGAATACGCGAAACATGTTCATCCAGGCTGCGGTCATGGCTTACGATAATGACCGTTTTCCCACGTTCTACAAGTTTTTCAAAAATCTTAAAAATGACCTCAGCTGTAGCCGAATCCAGATTGCCGGTTGGTTCATCCGCCACGATAAGTTGGGGGTCATTTGCGAGAGCACGGGCAATTGCAGCGCGTTGTTGTTGACCACCTGAGATGGCGGAGGGTTTCTTGAAAGCGTGGTCCTGCAGTTCAACATCCTGAAGTAACATGCGGGCACGTTCTTCGCTCTTGTGGGGTTGATAAAGACCGCAAAATTCCATCGGAAGCAGGATATTATCTAAAAGTGATATCGATGGGATAAGTTGGAATGTTTGATAAACCACACCCACATTTCGGCCACGCCATAAGGCTTTCTGGTCTTCCGTTAATTTATGGATGGGTGTATTTTCAAACCAGACTTCACCGGAAGTCAGTTGGTCCACCCCGGTAATCATGTTGACCAGCGTGGATTTACCAGCACCAGATTTCCCAATGATGCCTATAAATTCAGAACGACCAAACTGTGCTTCAATTCCATTTAGGGCTGTAAAGTCACCGGAAGTCGTTTGATATACCTTTATAACATTGTGTAAATAGACAAGCGGTTTTTGAACCAGGGTTTGTTCATTTGCCGCAGTGTCGACCGATAAAACCGTATTTGTTCGTTCCAACATGTTAATTTAATTGCCCGTTTATTTTCGTTGTTTGCTCCGATGCAAGCTATACATTCACGGAACATTTATTATCCATTATAAGCCAGCTATTGAATTATTTTTACTATTCTTATCCTGATTTAACTTACAAGAGAATTACAAATAGTATTGGTTAAACCGAGACACGATTTCTTCCCCCAGATTTTGCGCGATAAAGACCATGATCTGCACGGGCTAATACTGCTGCAAGGTCTGCGTCTTCCATTAACACCTGTGCTACTCCAAAGCTAGAGGTTATCTTAATTAAATTCTGGCCAAGCTCGATCGGGTAGTTCGAAAATTCCTGACGTAAGCGTTCCGCCACATCGAGACTGGCGGTTAAATTGGAATTTGGTAGTAAGATGACGAATTCTTCGCCACCATATCTGCAGACGATGTCACCTTTGCGAGCATGATTGATTAATAATTTTGCCAGTACAATCAAAACTCGGTCACCGGTTGAATGATTGTAAGTGTCATTAATTAGCTTGAAATGGTCGATATCTAAAAGAATTATTGAAAAGAGGGTCTGTAGCTGACGCGCTTTTTCAAATTCGTACTCACCTAGCGTGAAGAAATGTCCTCGATTAATCAATCCAGTCAAAGGATCGATGGTTGCCAATTTTTCCAGCTCAAGCTGATCGCGAACATGTTCGTTAATTTCCTGTTCTAGTGCATTGTTTTGAAGTTTTAGAATTTCGGCCTCTTTGCGAGAAGTCTCAACTTTGTGTAATATTTTCAAATTATCCAGGCGGTAATTGGTTGATTCGGCCAGGGCTTGTTCCATGGTAGCGTGGAATTCTTTATAATGCTGCAACGAGTTTTTATAATCCCCTTGTTCTTCATATAATTTTGCAAGCATCTCGTGGGATTTATAACGGTAGACGTTTAATTGGCGCTGGTGAGCCAATTTTAAAGTGGCATCATTCTGTTTACGAGTCTGTTCAAGCCGGCCTTGTCGATAATAGACCTGGCCTAGATTAACCATAGCTTCCATTTCTGTATGCTCAAGTCCTTCTGTTTTAGCGATCTCAAGACATTTATACAGGGTCTCTTCGGCTTGTTGAAGATCGCCGCGGGCAAGATACACCTGACCGAGGGTATCCAGGATAGAGGCTTGCAACGACGGTTGATTGATCTCGTAAGCGATCTTCAAACCAGCCAGGGCATTGTCAAGTGCATCGTCTTTTAGATTTGCTAATATTTGAGTGAGCGCCAGGTTATTCAACGTAACACCCCTGGCACGGCTTATCTCCTGGCCTTCCTGTAATTCCAGGGCTCGCTGGAAAGCTTCGATTGCCTGGGCATGATGTCCTTCGGCGCTATATACCGTACCTAAAGAGGTTAAGATATCCGCTTCTTTTTGGTGATTTTCTAATTCTCGCGAGATATTAAGAGCTTTGCTAAGAAAGTCAAAAGACTCAGCATAGTTTCCTAAGCTATTGTGAGCCCAGCCGATTGCATGGGTGGCTTCCATTAACAAAACAGGTGCGGATAGTTCTTGTAGCAATTTGTACGCTTCAAGAAGCCGGGTTAGCGCCAGCCCAAATGAACCAGAAGATATTGCTAAACGACCTAGGATAATTTGGGTCTGGGCAATTCCTTGGGGGTATGGATGACCATCTGTTTCTTGCTGGCGGGATAATTCCAATGCCTGTTCAGCCAAACTTGCGGACCGGATTGGATCATTTACGCGCAACTCCCAGGCCAGTGCATTAAGTGCGTTAATCCGATCTGGCCCTTCATTTGCCGTATTTAACTGCAATTCCAGTTTTCTTAAATGATCTGTCTCCATTAATTCATACTGCCGTTTCTTTTACCAGTTTTACAATTACCTGCTCTTTTTTGCATCAAGAATTGCCAATTTAACCTGTCTTGGCGCGATTTTTACCCAAATGTTTGGCGGTGTATAAAGCTGTGTCTGAGCGGTCCAACAGAGCTTCAAAATTAGAATCTACCGTTTTTGCCTGGACAGAACCGATACTAATCGTCACCTGGATTTGGTGACCTTCAATGGACGTAACATGCTCAGCCACATTATTGACAATACGCTCAGCAACCTGTTGGCCTGCAATTAGCTCAGTCTCAGGTAATACAGCAACAAACTCTTCTCCACCATATCGCCCTAATAAATCCCTTGCTCGCAGGCTGGATTTAATGGTGGCGCTCACGTCCGCCAGGACTTTATCACCAACAAGATGTCCATAATTGTCATTCACCCTTTTAAAATCATCAATATCCATCATCATTGCTACCAGTGGTTGTCCCGAATAACGGGCAGCATTAAAGGCATAATTAGCCAAAGTTGTTAAGTGTCTGCGATTAAACAATCCTGTAAGGGAATCAATTGTAGCCAGAATTTCCATTTCAGCCATTGCCCGGCGGTGGATTGATATTTGCTTAAGCAAAGCCTGGTTTTTAAGGTGGTAGATTTCCGAATCAATTTGGGTTGCTTCAGCTTCTTGAAGCACAATCCAATTCGCCAAGCGTCGTTGGGTATCCTCGTTATAAACCTGTGATTTCAAAGAATGAAAGAGTTTATATTGTTCCAGCGCATTTTGAAAATCGTTCTTTTCTTCATAGATTCTGGCAATCAATTCATGGAATTGATATTTAAAACGGTTAACGCCACGGTTTTCAACATTCTCGAGTGATTGGCGAAGCAAATTTTCTGCTTCATTAAATCTGCCTTGACCGATGGCAACGCGCGCCAGACTTAAAACAAGCTCGTCTGGATCAATTCCATATCCCGTACTGAATTCCTGGGCTTGCTTGAAATATTTCTCTGCTTGCGAGTACTCCTGTTTGGCCATGTAAATTTGGCCTGTTGTGTCCAGAGCAGTAGATTGTAGGTCCACAGAATTCAATTGACGGGCAATTTCAAGGCTTCTTTCAGCATTTTCAAGGGCGTCGTCGTACGCAAAAATCTCGAATTGCGTCATAGCCAAATTGTTATATGTGATGGATCGTTTGCGAAGGTTGTCCGTTCCTTCGAGATAGCCTAATGCGCGCTGAAGGACATTGATCGATTGCTGTTTGTCGCCGACCTCACCATAGATCGCTCCGAGTGTAGCGAGAAGATCCGCTTCTTGACGAGTATTTCCATTTTCTCTTGCAATCTTTAATGCTTTAAAAATGGTATCGAAAGCCATGGGTAGATTGCCGAGATTGAAATAAGACCAACTTAATGAATCTGAAACGATTAACCAATTCTCCAGATCAGGTAAAGCTTCAAGGATTGCATTGGCTTCTAATAAATTGGACAGGGCTGCGCCGTAATCACAACGCAATTTGGCGATTTCGCCAAGCGTTCGAAGGCTGAGCCCTACGCCCTTTGAATAGGGTACCGATCCAGTATTGTTTCCGCGAGAAAGTGTTAATGCTTGATCGGCTAGATCAAAGGAACGTGCCGGATCAATGTAGTTTAACTCCCAGGCTAGCAAATTAAGGGTATCTATTCGCTCAATCAACCCTTTAGCATTAACAAGTTCATCTTCGAGATCTTTGATGGATTTCGACGTCATATCGGCCTGTAAATTTGATCGTTCGAAGTTGAGCGGCTTATTTTTTATTATACTTCTCTCGATTGTTATATTTATAACAAATCCACTAACATAAGTGTACTCTCAAAGAATCGAATGCATCATAAAATATTTGTAAAAATTAATTCAATAATTATTTATAATTCGGCCAATATTATCTTATTAATATACAATCAATGCTGGGTCAGCAATGATAGGGAATACTATGTCTCCGAACTTTTTATGTCCTGCTTGTGGCTCCCCATTAGAAACAGATGGCAGGGAAAGCACAATTTATAACTCGTTTTGGCAGCGCCGGAAACCAACCCGGTCAGTTTCAGGCAATTGAAACCTATTGATATTCCGGAAGGAGCACCTTTTGGAATAGCATTTGATGATCTTGACAATCTATTTGTTTCTAATCGTACGAAAATCTATGAGTTGGCTGCGCAATAGAAAGCAAACTCCTTGCCAAATTCTATCCAGTGGATAAATGAGTCGATTTCAGTAAAGATTTTGTAGGCTTGGGAATGTGTTTCTTTCAATAAGGTCGAACTTTGTGCCCAGGCTGCGCCTATCGGCAGCAAGCCGGATTCGATTGAGGCTTGTATATCATAGGGTGTGTCCCCAACATAGGCCGCTTGTTCAGGCCGCATTCCCCAACGTTCCAATACTTTTCGAAAGCAGCGTGGCTTATCTGCCCTGTCCGGAAAGCCAGTTTCCATTATATCAATCCAATCACTTAAGCCTAGTATGCGCAGGCTGATTACTGCCGAGTAATACCCTTTTCCAGTTACAATTGCCGTGTAGATGCCTTTGACCCGTAGCAAGGCTAATGCCTTCATCACACCTGGAAATGGTGTTTTACATTCAAGCAGATGTAATTGTTGGTATAAGTCCAAAAAATACGGCAGAGTTTCTGCCAGGCGACCTGGCACCATCTGTTCCAATACGCCTTCGTCGCTGGGGCCAAATAGACTGGTAACCTCATTTTCAGTGAGAAACTTACCGGTAAAATGTTGTGCGGTAAGCTGGTAAGCCTGGATGCAAAATGGCAGCGTATTTGCCAGGGTACCATCCAGGTCAAAAAGAATTCCTTGCAGTGGCATTCAAAAATCTCCTTGCTTCAAGATTAATCTATTCTTTAACGAGTTGTCGAACCGGAGAGCGTTTTCTGGTAAATTGGATAATCACAAAATTGCAGATAAATAATACGATAACGACTCCATAGGCCTGTCGGATGCCTATTGTATCAGCGAGGTACCCCAGAACAAGTGGAAGGATCAAAATTCCAGTGCCTGAAGCCAACGTGGCGCGAGAACTGGCCTGAGTTGAATACCCGTTCGCTGCATCTATCGCCAAGGAAATGATCAGCGGATAGAGACTGGCAACCCCTAAGCCAGTGACGAATAACCCTATCAAGCTCAAAAGAATAAGGCCGCTTTTCCAAAAAATCAAGAAACCAGCGCCTGCAAGCAGAATGGAAGCCAGGACCAGGCTGCCTGCTGAAAAACGCTGGACTAAACGGCTCACGACCAGACGCCCCAGCACCATACCAGCAAGAAACAGGCTGACTGCCTGGGAGGCATCCACTATGAGCATACCCAGTCCGTTTTCCAGGTAATCGGCGCTCCATGAAATCATACAAAATTCTATTGCTACACTCAAGAATAAAGAAAGCCAGTATAACCAATACAATCCGGGAAGCCGGCCTTCCGATTGGACATTCTGCACTTGAGAAGTGGTGGGCATTGGTGATATTGTTTTCCTGAACCCTAGCCACAGAAAAATTGGACAGATTGCAGCGATTCCCAAGGCTAATCGCCAGTTATTTAGATAACGGGCAAATAGACCCACCAGTAAGGGAGCAGAAATTGCTATTAGAGAGCAGATCATATTTGCTTCTGATAGAGCAACTGATTGAAGTTCACCGTATTGATCAGAAATAATTGCAGGAATAGTAGCCAATATGAGGGAACCGACTAAACCCATCAGAAAAGAACCGCCAATCGTAATGATTGAATTCCTGCCAGTCATAACCAATATGGCTCCAAGGCTCATTCCGATCGCACCAATCCAGAGAACTTGCCATTTTCCCACACGGTCAATCAAAAAGTGACCGCCCAGACCTACCAACAGAATACCGATCGCAAATGCAGTATAGTGCAGGCTGCTGATCGTATAAGATAATTTGAGTTCGTCCTTTAAGAAGGGAGTGATCGGACCAATGATATTCAGAAAATAACCATATAGAGCCAAAAATAGATAAGCTAGCCAGGTGAAGCGATTTCGATAAAAGTTTACAGGCAAAAGAAATTCTCCTAAATGCCATAAAAATAGAAAAAATATGCTATACTATTATTATAACAGCAAAAACAAGAAATATAAAGAAGAATCGTGCAAATACGAGGATAAAAATGCTTTCCGCTGAACGTCGAAAATTAATCTTGAATATCTTGAAACGAGACGGACGGGTTGTTGTTCCGGCCCTGAGTGGTGAATTGGGTGTTTCGATTGATACAGTCCGGCGAGATTTGCGCGATCTGGCGGCGGAAGGTCAATTACAGCGAGTGCACGGTGGCGCGTTGCCATCTTCGCCAGCCTCCACCAGTTTTACAGATCGCCAGCGCCATCTGACTCCTGAAAAAATATCGATCGCCACCAAAGCCGCCCAAATGGTAGAAAATGGGATGGTGATCGTTATGGGCGGGGGCATTACCAATGTCCAGACGGCAGAACATTTCCCATATGATTTGCGCGCTACTGTAATTACCCATAACCCACACGTGGCTGTTGCTTTGGTTGACCATCCAGAAGTAGAAGTTATACTAGTCGGTGGAAAGGTGTTCAAATACACTATGGTAACCGTCGGCGCTGAGACGGTGGAGGCTTTTCGAAGAATACGAGCAGATTTGTGCTTTTTAGGTGTATGCAGCTTGCATCCTGAGGTCGGGATCAGTAATGTACACTATGATGAATCCCAGGTCCAGCGCGCATTAATCGACTGTGCCGGTGAAGTTGTGGCTTTGGCATCATCTGAAAAACTTGGCACAGCTGGGCCCTATGTAATAGGATCGTTGAGCGAACTTAATTTGATTATCACAGATCAAAAAATTACAGATGAAGCGATCGAGCCGTATAAAGCCCTGGGTATTGAGGTCATTCGCGCATAAGAAACCGAATGCGGCAGAACCATCGGATTAAGCGATTTTATAAACAAATTTCAGGTCGGTTATGGATTTATATTACTGTGGGGGAATGTCTTAATAGTGATATGATAGAAACAATCTCCAATTCATCCAGTTTATTAATAGATAAATAATATTTCCAAAAAACCGGAGCTGTCCGATGGAAAAATTTCACTATATTCGAGCAACGAGCGTCACAGAAGCTATTGAATTGTTAAATGAGCCAGGCATCGTCAGCCGGCCGTTAGCAGGTGGAACCGATTTAGTTTTACTTGCTCGATTGGATAAAATCTGTGACCGGGTGGTGGACATTACCCAGATCCCTGAACTCCATCAAATCATGCGGAATAATGACCAAATAGTTATTGGAGCCGGTGCGACATTTAGTGAAATTATTGAGAGTGGTATTGTCCAGGAGACAGCGCCAGTATTGGTTCAAGCCTGCTGTCAGATAGGCGCACCACAGATTCGAAATATGGGCACAATCGGTGGAAATGTTGCCAACGCGGCTGCCTGTGCTGATTCGATCCCGGCCCTGGTTTGCCTGGATGCAGTTGCGACTGTTCTAACAAAAAATGGAGAGCACCGCTGGCCTGTTGCTGAATTGATTGTCCGACCGAACAGGACTCAAATTCCAAAAGGTGGATTGTTGGTTTCGCTATCCTACATTGCCCCACAGCCTGGCAGCCGGAGTACTTTTTTGAAATTGGGAAGGAGAAACGCCCTGGCTATTTCTCGATTGACAATTGCTGCGTTAGGTCGTTTGGATAGTGCTGGAATGATCGCCGAAACCCGCATTGTACCTGGTTCAGCGACACCTCAGATTGTGCGTTTTACCAGAGTTGAAGCCGGCCTTGTTGGTCAGCTGCCAACCGAATCACTTTGTCGCGAAGCAAGTTTGCAAACCGTTGCAGAAATGACTGGGATTACCGGGAGGCGGTGGTCCAGTGAATTCAAAGAGCCGGCTTTACAAGCCATGGTAAATCGAGCCCTGCTGCAAGTCTTCGGATTATCCCAGCGACTTTCGCAAAACACAGAAGGGTTAGCCATATGAAACTAGAATTTCAACTGGATGGTTCTAACGTAAGTATTGATGCGCCAGCTGATATTACACTGCTCAAATTGCTGAGGGATTATTTGGGAATGACCGGGACAAAGGAGGGCTGTGGTATAGGCGAATGCGGAGCTTGTTCTGTGATTATAGACGGCCGATTGATTAATTCATGTCTAACTCTGGCAGCCCAGGCGGCGGGACGCAAGGTAATCACGATTGAAGGGATTCGTGGACCGGATGGTGGCCCAAATGATTTGCAGAAAAACTTTATCGAATATGGTGCAGTTCAATGTGGTTATTGTATTCCAGGAATGGTGTTAGCCGGGGAAGCATTATTAACCAGAAATCCCAATCCCAGCCGGATGGAGATTCGTGAGGCGGTTTCGGGGAATCTGTGTCGGTGTACTGGTTACCAGCAGATCATCGATGCAATTTACGCCACTGCTGCCAGCAGGAAGGAGTTTAAAATCCATGCCTGAATATCAGTTTGTTAGAAAACCAGCCAAGCGCGTAGATGCACTGGAAAAGGTATTGGGCACAGCCAGGTACATAGCCGATTATCAGCTTCCAGGGATGGTATACGCAGGTGCAGTGCGCAGTACGCTTCCACACGCACAAATCACACGATTAGATGTCAGTCCGGCATTAAAAGTAAAAGGTGTATTGGCAGCGATAACCAGCAATGATTTTATTAATCATGGGCTTTTTGGTTATCCTGTTGAAGATATGTACATGCTCGCGTTCCAACACGTCCGTTATGTTGGCGATGCCATTGCCGCGATTGCGGCTGAAAACGAAGATGCCTTGGCGGCAGGATTAAGAGCGGTTGTTTTGGAACTTGAAGAGTTACCGGGTGTTTTTGATCCACAGGCTGCCCTCACCCCCGGTTCAACTTTGGTAGGGCAACGACCCTGGGACGCACCGGACTACCCACGAGGCAACCTGTTAAACCATTATATTGTCAGAAAAGGCGATCCAGAAAGTTTACTGGGAGAATGTGAGGTGACCCTGGATGAAGAGTATAGCACGGCACATCAGGAGCATGCTTATTTGGAAACAGAAGGGGCATTGGCAGTACCCTGGCCTGGTAATAATGGTATTACTGTTTATTGTCCATGCCAGAGTCCTTTTGTTAACCGAAATAATTTGTGCAAAGTGCTTGGCTTGAGAGAAGATGACGTACGTGTCATCCAACCGCCGGTGGGTGGGGCTTTTGGCGGCAAAGATGATCAACTTTACCAGACCTCTGCCCAGGTGGCAAAGCTGGCGCTGCTTTGCGGCCGGCCTGTACGCATGACATTTTCTCGTGAAGAATCGATGATCTTTTCCTATAAGCGAAACCCGATGCGGGTCCATGTCCGTTTGGGCACTGAACGCACCGGTAAATTGCGAGCCAGCAATATCCATTTATTGGTGGATAGTGGCGCTTACTCAGCTATTACTCCTTTTGTGGCCTGGCGGGGTACTATTCATGCCATGGGACCATATAAGTATGAAGCCTGCCATGTCGATACCGATATCGCTTACACAAATAATGGGTACACCGGAGCCTTCCGCGGATTTGGTAATACCGAGGTAACAGCCTGTATCGAGCAAGCAGTCGATGAATTGGCTGAAAGGCTTAGAATCGATCCGATCGAGTTCCGTTTGAAGAACTGCTTGCGACCTTTTGATACAACGCCGCATGGCCAGCCGTTGGGAGATGATGTTTCTCTGGTCGAATGTCTTGAAAAAGTTCGTGTCGACTCCGATTGGATTCATAAGCGAGAAGAAATCCAATGCACGCAATCTAAAGAATACCAGGCTGGCGATATGAGGCGTGGGATAGGTGTGGCGGCATTTTTCCATGGCATTTCATTAGGTGCAGAAGGCATAGATTCAGCTGGAAGCACGCTTACGATTAACGATGACAACAATGTAACCCTCACATCCGGATTGACGGATTATGGGACTGGCTCACGCACCGTTTTTACGCTCATTGCGGCTGAGACGTTGGGCATCCAGCCCGATAGAATTAATATGCTGCGTCCGGATACAGATACTACTTTGGATAGCGGTCCTACTGTAGCATCTCGTGCGACGGTGGTTGGCGGTAATGCGGTCAAAGAAGCGTCTGGACGGTTGGATAGCTTGCTTAAACAGGCTGCTGCTGATCTGTTGGGTTGCAAGGTTGGCCAAATTGGTCGCCAGGGAGAGATGTATATTGGTCCGAGTGAAGAACCGGTGTCTTACGAAAATATCGTTGAACATGCACGTAAAATGGGCTTCGCTCTATCCGTTCATGCGCGTTGGTTTGTGCCTGAGATTGAGTGGTCTTTTGAAAAAGGACACGGCCGGCCCTATTTTGCCTATCATTTTGGCGCACAGGTGGCTGAAGTACTGGTGGATACCGGTACCGGAAAAGTTCGTGTGACCGGTTTATGGGCAGCCCACAATACCGGTACGGTAATATTTCCTCAAGGCATCCTGGGACAGCTCTATGGCGGAATGGCATTGGGGCTGGGGTACGCGCTGATGGAGCGGGTTGATTACGATCAAGGCTACCTGCAGGCTACAAATTTTGATGAATATCTGATCCCCACCGCTATGGATGTGCCGGACATTGTCGGAGCTTTTATTGAAAAACCATTTTCAGCGGGACCCTATGGAGCAAAAAATATTGGCGAACCGGGCATGGTGCCCACTGCGCCTGCCATTTTAAATGCAATTGCCCATGCAACCGGCAAGCGCATTCGCGATTTGCCAGCCAATCTGGAAAGAGTGTTATTGGGGCATGACCTTCGCAAAGAAGGATCCAGTACAGCTTGCAAGTTGGGTCTTGGTGTAAAAGGTTAAATATCTAAAAATTAATAAATTTAAATTATTTTTATGCGGCAGTCTCTTTTATTGTTACCCCGGGATGCTGGTACCTGCCGCTCACTTTACGCAGCCAGAATGCGTAAGCATTGCGAGTTTGCCAGTGCGATCAAAATTAATAATAATCGTTTACCAGGACTGGCATAAGGTGGTTTAGTATTCTTCCCAGACTGAATGATAGGCACCGATTGCTTCAAAATACTTAACCAGGCGCTGGTAGAATGGGTGTATGGTAATGGTAGCGCTGTC
>DATFYI010000322.1:0-4352 GCA_035315125.1 Anaerolineaceae bacterium
AAAACTGGATTGCGCCAGGCTGTCGAATACTTTTTGACGAATGGAATAATTGCCAATTCCGCCAACCGCATTGATTGCCAGATTCACGCCGCGCTGGTGAAATTCTGGCAGTGTTTCGGCGCCCCCCAGAACCGGTAAACCGAGTATCTGGCTGCCAGGGGGCAATCCGTCATCAATAATGCCAACCAACTGATAACATTTTAAGGCTCTAGCCAGCTCAATGATCACTTTGCCATGACCGCCGCCGCCATAAATCAACAGCGTGGTGGCTTCAGATGAAAAAAAAGGCATGTTTAATCTTTCGAGCGGATTAACCATACTTATTTTATATCATAAAAAATGCTCTATACTGGAGCACTTTAATCAACTTTTGATATTCTTGAGGCAAAACCGCCAGGGTTTACTGAACCAGGGTTCAGGCACAGAATATATACCCACGCGTGGGCCGGTGGTGACCTGGTTGTCAGAAGCAGGTTGACCGGCTTCTATCCAAAGCTCTCCCTCAGAGTTGCTCAAATCGGTTCCATTTAACTTCTGGTCAACGCCCAAGGCCTGGCATAGCTTGGCTGGGCCGTTGCACCACAACTTCGGCGGCTGCCCGGAGCGTCGAAAGGCGATTTGCTCCAGCCCTTCTACCGGTTGGATGGCACGCAACAGGACCGCAGCCGGGAAGCCTTCCGGCTCGGTGACACAGTTCAACATCCAATGCATGCCATAAGTGAAATAGATATAGGCTCTTCCAGGCGGCCCATACATAATCGATGTACGGGGTGTCCGACCGGCACGTGCGTGGCTGGCCTGATCCTCTTCCCCTTGATAAGCCTCTGTTTCAATGATAATGCCGCCGATACGTACTCCGTCCAGGTTTCTGACAATAACCATCCCCAGCAGGTCACGTGCTACAATCACAGCTGAACGATAATAGAAAGATAATGGTAAACAAGATGTATGTTGCACGCCTGTATCTGTGTTTTATTTTTGTTGTAAGCGAGGATCATGTTCCAGAGTCAACGACAGGCCAACGCCCAGGGGAATCTGTGGTTGATATCTGAGTTTTTCTTTTGCCAGGCTGATATCGGCACACATCCTATCCGGACCACGGTCAGTACGTGGGTTGAATACGACCTCAGGGTGACCACCTGTGATCTCTAAAACCATACGCATCAACTCGCGCACGCTGGTATCCACGCCGCTTCCGATATTGATAATAAGATTATCGATATTGGGCGCGGTAGCTGCAGCGACCATCGCGTTGACTACATCATCAACATAAACATAGTCACGCGTCTGCGAGCCATCGCCGCCGACAACCATCGTCCCATTCAAATAAGCCTGGCGTAAGAAGTTAGGGATAACCGGGGCGTGTACGGGGGGTAGATGCTGACCAGGGCCATAGGCGTTGAAGACCCTTAAACAGACTGTCTCGATTCCGTATAACCTTCCAATCGTGCGGATATAATATTCTGCCGCCAGTTTGGATACGGCGTAAGGTGAAAATGGGTTAGGTAGCGCTTCTTCTCTCACCGGTTGAACCGTTTGCTGACCGTAAATGGCGCCGGATGAAATAAAAACGACTCTCTTTACGCCGACGTCGCGCATTGCTTCCATCAACGTCACGGTACCCCCAACGTTGACTTGATTATATTCACGCGGATAGAGAACTGATTCGGGTACCAAAACACGCGCAGCCAGATGAAAGACGCAATCGACTTCTTGCAAGAGGGTCCACAATTTGGGGCGATCATTGACATCGCCGCGGGTGAAATGAACTTCAGGTAAAAGTACACCAGGATCACCGGTGGAGAGATCATCCACACCGCGCACAGTATGACCTTCACGTTCCAGGCGGTTTGCCAATGCAGACCCCAGGAATCCGGCCGCTCCAGTAATAAGTAATCGCATACGATCCTACCGAAAATGGGATTGGAGTGATTTTAAACTTCAGCTTGGATTATAGCACAACCTGAATGAATAGCATCACGGACGCTCCCCCAGGTTAATAAGATATGCCACATGCTAATCGGATCGTCCCACCTGTCGTAGGAAATCCGGCGTATTCAAGCCTCGCTCTAACAAATAGGTCAGGTAATATTGCAGCAGCGCCTCCATTTCATGGCGAACGGACGGTTCAGGATGAGCGCGTAGGGCATCGCTATAAGTGTTGCGTTGGATGTGACGCAGATATTTGAGCGCCAACATCGAGACTGGACGGGCAGATGGATTGACAGAACCACATCGAGGACATAACACCCCACCTAACAATGCCGAAAAATATTGAGCTTCAGCCTGGATTTCCTGACCGCACTGCACGCAGGTGAAAAGCTGAGGTCGAAACCCCAGCAAATCCAACAAATGAATTTCAAAAAAACGTATGGCGGTGAAGACGTCTTCTTCACCGGTCAATCGATGGAATGTGTCTAACAAAAGCTGATAAAGCTGGCGGTTCTCCCCTTCTTCATAAGTAAACCGGTCGATCAACTCTACCAGGTAGGCGGCGTGACCGGTGCGGATTAAATCTTCACGCAACGGTAAATACGCATCGACAGTTTCAGCCTGGGTAACGATCCACAAGTCACGGCCGCGTGCCAGCATCAGCTTGGCGCAGGTAAACGGTTCGAGATGACCTGCCTTTCTTGACCGCAGGCGGCGGACACCCTTGGCGATTGCCCGAAGTTTCCCCTGTTCGCGAGTATATAGTACTAACAGACGGTCTGCCTCACCCCAATTGGAGTGGCGCAGCACCACAGCTTCGACAGCGAGGGTATGCTCATGACGAGGCATAGTTAAACAAAACTCTGCAATCTAGATAAGGAAGGACAACCAATCCCGATCTATTTCTTCCTACTTTTTTTAGCCGATAGATCTTCCGGTCGGAAAGCGAGCGGTAATAGCACTGAAACTGTAGTTTCATGCAGAAGATGACCCTGTTTGTCAGCGATCAGCACAACTGTATCCATGCCAAACTCCGAAAGTACCTGCCGGCAGGGGCCGCAAGGCATGCCACCGTTTGAAGTTACAACAGCAATGGCGGCAAACTGGCGCTCGCCTTCAGAAACCGCTTTGAACACCGCTACTCTCTCGGCGCAAATCGTCACCGGGTAAGCGGCATTCTCTATATTTACTCCATCATATATCTTGCCTGAAGTTGTCAATAGAGCAGCCCCGACTGCATAATTTGAATAAGGGGCATACGCCCAATCTCGCGCCTGTAAGGCAGTTTCGATTAACTGCTCACGCACTTCGTCGCTCAGATTCATCTTCGTGTTCCTCCGCTTCCGTTTCTGCCGGCTTTCGATGGACGCGAACTTTACGAATGCGCCGGGCGCTGATCGTCTCCACCGTCAGAACCCAGCCTTCCACTTCTACTGATTCACCGCTTACCGGCACACGGCCGATTTCGCCATAGATAAATCCGCCCAGTGTATCAGCAATTTCACGGGTTAGATGGGTACCTACGATCTCATTAAAATCCTGCAGATCAATGCGGCCTTGAAAAATATACTCATCCGGCCCCACCTGCTGGTAAAGCGACTCCTCACCCTGGTCATATTCATCACGGATCTCTCCGAATATTTCTTCGACGATGTCCTCCAGTGTCACCAGGCCGGCCATGCCGCCATATTCATCGATCACAATCGCCATATGCACACGTCTGGACTGCATCTCACTGAGCAATTCATCCACTTTTTTGGCTTCGGGTACAAAATAAGCCGGGCGAAGCATCTTGCGAATGGAAAGCGAGCCGTCATCTCCCAACTTTGCACGTAACATATCTTTGGCATATAACAAACCGACCACATTGTCAATTGTGTTCTCATAAACCGGCACACGAGAATGACCTGACAATGTGATGCCCTGAATAGCATCATGGGGAGAAGTGGTCACTTCCAGAGTAAAAACGTCAATGCGTGGAATCATGATCTCGCGGGTAAGGGTATCGCCAAATTGGAAGATGGAATAAATCATCTTCCTTTCACCCTTCTCAAGACTACCAGCGGTTGGATCAGCTTCAACCCAGGTCTTTAATTCGTCTTCAGTGACCGAACCCAAAATATTCTTTAATACCAATGGAGAACCCAATAAGCGTAATAAGAACCAGGAAAAAGGACGGAAAATGAAATCAATTAATTCGCCAAACGGAGTCAAGCGAATAGCCCAAATTTCAGGATTGCGCAGAACCAACCCTTCCAGGCTAAATTCCATCACCAGCAAAATCAGCGCCGCCAATGCCAGGGCGATCAGAATGAACCCTATTTCAGGCGGCGAACCGACCAGATTAACAAACAACAGTAAACCGGTCCCGACCAGCAGAAAGTGGATAACGAGCACTGCCAGGCGAATGGCGGGCCTCA
>DATFYI010000323.1:0-4250 GCA_035315125.1 Anaerolineaceae bacterium
CAAGACCGCACTACTTTGCGCCAACTTAAAAGCCAGTTTCACCAAGTACTCGGCCTGCCAAAAAGTGAAGGAGGTTATGCTATCAGTCCAGATAACCTAAACCGAAAAGTGACCGTCAAAATGAAGGACGCAGAAGCCGAGATAGGTCACGGCGCGGTCGTGATTGCTGCGATAACATCCTGCACAAACACCTCCAATCCTTTTGTAATGGTCAGCGCAGGTCTTCTGGCAAAGAAAGCGATCGAGAAAGGTCTGGAAGTAAAACCTTACGTTAAGACCAGCATGGCGCCCGGTTCGCGTGTGGTCAGCGATTATTTGGAACAGGCCGGCTTGATGGAACCGCTTGAGAAATTGGGGTTCGGGCTGGTTGGCTATGGCTGTACTACCTGTATCGGCAACTCCGGGCCGCTGCCGGAGGAAGTTGCCAAAGCCATTACTGGCTCTAATCTGGTCGCAACGGCTGTCCTCTCTGGCAACCGTAACTTTGAGGGACGCATTAATCCCTACACGCTTGCCAATTATCTGGCTTCGCCACCTCTGGTGGTCGCCTATGCCCTGGCCGGAAGTGTGGACGTTGATATGCTGAACGATCCATTGGGCATGGGAAAAGATGGCCAACCGGTTTATCTACGAGATATCTGGCCCTCAAACCGCGAAATTGCCGACACCATAAACCGCTGCATTAAACCCGAAATGTTTAAATCCAATTACGCCAGCGTCTTCAACGGCAACGAAACATGGAACAAAATCCAAAGCGGCAACGAAAAGATCTACCCATGGGATGATGAATCGTCCTACATTCAGAATCCGCCTTATTTTGTTGATCTTACTCCCCAGCCGCCGAAAGTGAGCGACATAATGGCAGCGCGCGCCCTGGCAGTATTCGGCGATTCAATCACCACCGATCATATCTCACCGGCCGGAGCCATTCCTGCAAACGGCGCAGCCGGCAAATATCTGCTGGAACACGGCATACAAATTGCCGATTTCAATTCTTTCGGTTCCAGGCGCGGCAACGACCGGGTTATGACCCGCGGCACTTTCGGAAATATTCGTTTAAAGAATCTGCTGGTGCCTGGCATAGAGGGCAGTTATACCCTGCACTTGCCAGACAAAACCCAGATGAGCATTTACGACGCAGCCATGCACTACAAAGCAGAAGGTGTTCAGCTGATTGTGTTGGCCGGGAAAGAATACGGCACTGGCTCCAGCCGGGACTGGGCCGCAAAAGGGACGATTCTATTGGGTGTCAAAGCAGTCATCGCCGAGTCGTTCGAGCGCATTCACCGCTCCAATCTGGTGGGTATGGGCGTCTTACCATTGCAATTCATGCCTGGCGAAAATGCCAGTAGCCTGGGTCTATCCGGCCATGAGCTGTTTTATTTCGAGAACCTGCTCGCTTATCTGGAGCGTGGCAGTTTATTGCCGGTGCAAGCCGTGCGAGAAGATGGCAGTAAGATCCATTTTAAAACCATCGTCTTACTTAATACCGCCAATGAGGTTGTTTACTACCGCAACGGGGGTATCTTAAATACAGTGCTGTATAACATGATTTGATATTAAGCTCCCGCTAATTGAAAGGTTGTACAATCCCCCAAATGGGTGACTCGACAACTCGCCAAAGAGTGGGTAGAATCATCTTAGGACTTTAGTTTATATCCAGTCTTGCCGGGCAAATTCCGTACAAGGCTTTCAGGAAAAGGCATCATTATATAGGATCAGGGCTTTTCCTGGTTTATTACAGGGCCGGTCCCACAATAAAATGGCTATCAATGGGATAGGCAACGGTAGTTGAGAAGGAGTGTGTATTTTGGCTGGTATGGAACGTTTTACCCAACGAGCACGCAGGGTGTTGAGTCTGGCGCATCAAGAAGCTGAGAGGCTTCGCCAAAACGCCATCGGCACCGAGCATCTGCTGCTGGGTCTAATCGAAGAAGAAGGTGGAGTAGCCGGACGTGTTTTGCGAGACTTAGGATTAGAGCCAGATCGGGTGCGAGAAATCGTCGAAAGACTGGGTGGATATGGCCAATACCGCGGAGGTAAAATCGATCTTTCCCCCGGTGTCCAGCAAGTATTGGAATACGCCATCGAAGAAGCCCGCAGAATGGGGCATCACTATATTGGAACCGAACACCTTTTACTTGGGCTGGTGCGCTCTACAGAAGGATCTGCAGGTGAAGTTTTACGCAAGTTAGGAGTTACTCCTGAGCAAATCCGCCGCCAGACCCGGCGAGTGCTGCAAGAAAGCAGCAGCACACCGGCCGCTGCGGCAGCTACGGAAGGTCATGCAACACCACAACGCCAGGAAAAAGAACATCCCAAGACACCCCTGGTCGATCAATTGGCAGTCGATCTAACCTCGTTGGCCGAAGAAGGAAAATTGGATCCGGTTATCGGCCGTCAGATGGAAATTGAACGCGTTATCCAGATATTGGCCCGCCGTACCAAGAATAACCCGGCTCTGATCGGAGAACCAGGCGTGGGGAAGACCGCGATTGTGGAAGGTTTGGCCCAACGGATCATCGAGGGCGATGTACCGGCGCCCTTATTAGACAAACGCGTCCTGCAACTGGACGTTGGATCGCTGGTTGCCGGCACGATGTATCGAGGCCAATTTGAGGAACGCCTTAAACGGGTTATTGATGAGCTTAAATCATCAGGCGCCATACTGTTCATTGATGAAGTGCATATGTTAGTGGGCGCCGGCGCAGCCGGTAGCTCCGTAGATGCCGCCAACATCCTTAAACCGGCACTCTCGCGTGGCGAGCTTCAGGTCATCGGCGCCACTACTCTGGATGAATATCGCAAACATATCGAAAGCGATGCTGCTTTGGAGCGCCGCTTCCAACCGATTATCGTGAACGAGCCGACGGTCGAAGAGACTATCCAGATCCTGCGCGGTATCCGCAGCGCTTATGAAGAGCACCACCGCCTGACCATTGCAGATGATTCCCTTGACGCAGCCGCCCGTCTCTCTGCCCGTTATGTAACTGAACGTTTTCTGCCGGATAAGGCCATTGATCTGGTTGATGAGGCCTCCTCACGCGTTCGTATGTATAAGAGCCCGGCAGCTCGCTCAGTCAAAGAGGTCATGAAAGAACTGCGTGAGATCCGCCAGAACCACAGTTTGGCGATAGAAGATGGGCGTTTTGACGACGCCCAGGAATTAATGCAACACCAATCAGAATTGGAAACTCAGCTCGAGCGCCTGCGCACTGGCTGGGACCGTAGCAACAGTCCGGTGGTCACACCGGATGATATCGCCGAGGTCGTCTCGATGTGGACCGGAGTGCCGGTCATGCAAATGGCCCAGGCCGAATCCGTTCGATTGCTTCAAATGGAAAGCGAATTAAAACAATCGATCATCGGGCAGGAAGAGGCAATCGAGACCATATCCAAGGCAGTCCGGCGGGCTCGCTCAGGTCTTAAAGACCCGCGCCGCCCGATTGGCTCCTTTATCTTCCTTGGCCCAACTGGCGTCGGTAAAACCGAGCTCACCAAAGCGCTGGCTCGCTTCCTGTTTGGCAGCGAAGAGGCCTTAATCCAGTTGGATATGTCCGAATTTATGGAACGACACACGGTCAGTCGCCTGGTTGGCGCCCCGCCCGGATACGTTGGCTACGAAGAGGCCGGTCAATTGACCGAGGCAATTCGTCGCCGGCCATATTCGATCGTTGTCTTTGATGAAATTGAAAAGGCTCACCCTGAAGCCCATAACATGCTGCTGCAGATTATGGAAGAAGGCCACCTTTCAGATGCGCGCGGCCACAAGGTTGACTTCCGGAATACGATCATTGTGATGACCTCAAACATTGGGGCCGATATGATCAAACGCCAGACCGGGCTTGGTTTCCAGCTACTAAAAGATGAAACGCAAGCCGAGCAATCTGCCTACGAAGAAATGCGCAAAAAGCTGCTGGATTCGCTCAAGCGTGTCTTCCGCCCAGAGTTCATCAACCGTCTGGATGGTGTGATTGTTTTCCACGCATTGACCAAAGAGAACTTGCGCCAGATCGTCAATCTGGAGCTCAACAAGGTGGCCGAACGCCTGCACGATCACAACCTCACTCTGAGGGCAACCGATGCCGCCCTCGACCTGTTGGCCGAGGAAGGCTACGATCCGGATATGGGCGCTCGCCCGTTGCGGCGGGTGATCCAGCAGAAAATTGAGGACCGCCTGTCAGATGCCGTGCTGGCAAACGAGTTTGAAGACGGCGACACCATCCTGGTGGACGTAACGGATGAAAAAG
>DATFYI010000324.1:0-3891 GCA_035315125.1 Anaerolineaceae bacterium
CAAGTGGTTCCCGTTTTTGCGTACGGCCAGCAATATCCCGCATACCATCTCGGACCGCCTGCGCAATCTGGAAGGCTACCCAATCGATCTGTACTATATCCACCAGCCTTACAGTTTTTCGTCCCCGGAAGCCGAGATGAATGCTATGGCAGGGCTGGTACAGGCCGGCAAGATCCGCTCGGTGGGTGTCAGTAACTTCAGCCCGGAGCGCATGCGCCGGGCGCACGCCGCTCTGCAGAAGTGCGGTCTACCTCTGGCGGCCAACCAGGTGCGTTACAGCCTGGTGGATCGCAAGATTGAAACGAATGGCACGCTGGAAACCGCCCGTGATCTGGGCGTCACCATTACTGCTTATACACCGCTGGGTTCCGGCTTGCTGACCGGCAAGTATCACAAAAACCCCCAGCTTCTGAAAAGCAAACCACTCTACTGGCGTGGCCGCATGCAACGCCAGCTGGAAGCCAGTCGCCTATTGGTTACGGCATTGGAGGAAATTGGCTCCAAATACCAGGTTACAGCGGCCCAGGTGGCCCTGAACTGGCTGATCAATTTCAACGGCGAGCTGGTTGTCACCATCCCCGGCGCCACCAAAACGCAGCAGGTTAAAGAAAGCGCCGGCGCCATGCAATTCAAGTTGTCGGATGAAGAGCTGGCCCGCCTGGACGAGCTATCCCGTTCATTCCGGTAAAAAAGTTTATCAGTCATCCGTGGCCTTCAGAAAAAACGAAAGCGGAGCCTGGTTTCCCAGACTCCGCTGCTTTTGTGATGGATCGCCAGGGTTTAAAGGGTAGATTTGGCCGTGGCGTCGATCTCGACTGCCAGCATGCTGCCTGAATTGTAGCTGGCCTCGACCCGGTCGCCTACCTGTAAATCGGCCAGGCTGGCCGCTGCGCCGTTGCGTTTAATAACGGTCGCAGAATCGACTTTCAAAACGATGCTGGGGCTGATCGTCTCGGGATGGATAGAAATTCCGGGAGTGATGGTTACGGTGTTGGCAGTCGTATCAACCGCCGAGATGATCCCATGCACTTCAGCCAGGTTTGCCCAGGCGTCGATCTCGGACGCCAGCATGGTGGCGGGATTGTACTTGGCTTTGACCCGGTCGCCAACCTGTAAGTCGGCCAACTTGGCCGGTGCGCCGTTGCGATTAATGACGGTCGAAGGATCGACTTTCAGGACAATGCCCAGGCTGGACGCCCTGAGAGGAATAGGAAAGATAGAATTGATCGTGACGGTGTTGGCAGTCGTATCGACCGCCGAGATGAAGCCTTGCACATCTTCCAGATTGGCCCAGGCGTCGATCTCGGTTGCCAGCATGGTAATGGGATTGTATTTTGCTTTGACCCGGTCGCCAACCTGTAAGTCGGCCAACTTGGCCGGTGCGCCGTTGCGATTAATGACGGTCGAAGGATCGACTTTCAGGACGATGCCCACACTGGCCGGTCTGAAGGGAAGAGGAAAGACGGGATTGATCGTGACGGTGTTGGCAGTCGTATCAACCGCCGAGATGAAACCTTGCGCTTGAACCTGGAAGGCCCAGGCGTCGATCTCGCTCGCCAGCATGGTGACACGGTTGTAGGTCGCCTGCACCCGGTCGCCAACCTGTAAGTTAGCCAGTGTGGCCGGAGCGTTGTTACGCATAATGATGGTGGTGGTATCCACTTTCAGGACGATGCTCGGAATGGTTGCCGGCTTGAAGGGAATCGGAAAGACGGGATTGATCGTGACAGTGTTGGCGCCGGTATCTATTGCCGAGATCAGCCCGAACACTTTAGCAGGGTTCGATCTGGCTGAAATTCTGGCAGCCAGGAAGGTAACCGCGTTGTATTTGGCCTCTACCCAGTCGCCGAGCTGGATGTCCGTCAAGGCGGCTGGCTGGCCGTTGCGCTTGATCTGGGTGGTCGTGTCTACATTGAGCACGATCGCCGCCCCGCCATATTTGGGCATAATGGTCAGAGTTTGTGGAGCGCCGGTATTGATAGCCGTAACGGTGCCGGTCAGATTGGCCAGATAGAACCTGGCTGAGATCCTGGCAGCCAGCAAAGTGATCGGATTGTATTGCGCCTCAACCCAGTCGCCGAGCTGAATATCCGCCAGGCCAGCCGGTTGGCCGTTACGCTGGATGGAGGTGTTGGTGTCTAGCTTGAGAACAACGGCTGTGCCGCCGTTTTTGGGTGCGACGGTCAGGGTATTGGCGCCGGTATCGACGGCTGTGACCAAACCGTCCAGCCTGACCAGGTTGAGCTCGGCATCAATACGAGAGGCCAGCAAGGTGGCTGGATTATAGTTCGCTGAGACGCGGTCGCCAACCAGCAAATCGGCAAGGCTAGCGCTGTGATGGAAGCGGGTGATGACCGTGCTGCTGTCAACATTCAGGGTCACATCCGGTCCACCCCCTTTGGGGGTAATGCTGAGGGTGTTGGCGCCGGTATTGACGGCGGAAATGACGCCATTCAGCTCGCTCCCGTTGTAGTCGGAGTGGGCGGAAACCGGTTGGGTGATCATCAGTGCGCCGAAAACAAGCAGCGTTACGATGAGAAGGTTCGCAAATTTGTTTTTCATCGGATTGCTCCTTTATTCAATTGTGTTCAAACATCTATTTCGAGATCTATTTGCAAGAGATTTTATGCCATCTTTACGTGATTTTTATGGCATCTTGCGTTAATTTATATTATAGTAATGAGTTTGCCCGTGGCGCTTTACAATCTCTCTACTAAATCGCCAGGCATTGCTTCAATCCTTAATGGATGGGATGTGTTTGTGAATGAATTTGCTCTAAATTAAATAAATATACTGTGGCGCCTGGAGAGCTATATTCAGCATATTTTGTTCCAATTTTTTGGAGGTGGTAAACCATATAATTCTGTTCATTTACAGCGCCCACAAAAATGTGCGTAAAAACAAACCAGACACGTGCATTCCCTTTTAATTGATCGACATCCGCCAGATATTTTTGGGGGTCATTTCTAGACTTAATGCCATCGATATCATATTTTGGATCAAATCCATAAGCAGGTGCGTAGAATTCAAAGGCCGGGTAAGCCGAATAGTAAACATAGATCAAATCAGTGCTTTGATAGTTTTCGCGGATATAAGACAGCACCGGCTTGATATCTTCCCCCATATCGGGGGATTTTAGGTTGGAATGGTCAACGGTGATTTGCCCACGCACGAAAAATACAATCAGAGCGGCATATACCAGCCAGGCCAGCGGTTTATTGATTCTCTCTAAAACCGTCACAAACCGGTTGATCCCTTCAGCAAGTAACAGCACCAGCAGCGGCAGCAGAAATAATAGTAATCGTCCCTGCAAAGGATATTTCCTTATGGCAGAGGCGCACAATGCTAATAAAAAAGGAGTGAGCGATATCAGCAGATACTGCCAGCGCTTTACCGCAAATGAAAAAATGCCCAGAACCAATAGCCCCAGCGTGATGGCACTGACCGGCAAGGTGGCAGGGTCCTTTAGCATGGCTGTGAAGGTATTTTCATACCAGCTGAAATGATCCCAGGGGGGCAGCGGGGCGAAATTGCCCTGCCAATAATTGAAAAGATAGTTGTTAGATGCCATATATCGCAGGCTGATTAAATAATTGAGGCCCAGGCTTAATCCCCAAGCAGCCCCAATTCCGATTAACCAATACAGATAAACTGTATCTCTGCGCAAGGCATAAGTCAGGGCCAGCGTTAAAAAGATACCGGCCAATACGAAACAGGAAGGCTGTGAAATCCAGATGATGACAGACCCGGCTACAGCCAGTATGACGAACGAGCGGGGTTTGACTTGCCTTTCCAGGAACGTTGGAACAATGAATAGCAGCGCCAGAGTTGCCAGGGCATCTGTCGAGTATTGTTTCGCCTCTGCCGAATAAAAGATCGGCTTTGAAGATA
>DATFYI010000325.1:0-7282 GCA_035315125.1 Anaerolineaceae bacterium
AATGGGATCGCGGCTGGACGCAGCGCTTCGGGCTGTGGGGGCTGGATGTGGATACGCAGGCGCGCTTTCGCAGGCCGAGCGTGGATATCTACGCCGCCATCTGCAAGCTAAACGGCATTTCGTCGGGGATGGTGGAAAAATTTACTCCGAAGCTGGCTGAGAAGTTGTTTCCGGGTGTGGCGGGTTAGCTGCGTTCGTACCGGTTGAGAGGCTGCCGGGATTTTCTTGAAAGGCCATGACCCGGTTGCGCCCGGCGTTTTTCGCCATATACAGGGCCATGTCGGCGGCGTGCAACAGGGCGCCCGCATCCTGGCCGTGTTGTGGGTAAACTGCCACCCCGGCCGAAAGGGTTGCATGTAAAGTCTGTCCGTTATAGGGAATGGTGATTTCCGAGACCGCCTGCCGTATAGCCTCGGCGCGCTTGAGGCCTGAGTCCAACGGTAAGGATGGCATAATGATCACAAATTCCTCGCCGCCGAAACGACAGGCAATATCCATGCGGCGCGTGTGGCTCAGAAAAATCTGGCCGACCGATTGCAGGATCAAATCGCCGGCCTTATGGCCAAAGGTATCGTTTAATATCTTGAAATGGTCGAGATCCAGCATGATCAGGCTAATGGGGTAATCTTCGCGCCCCGCTCTGGCTATTTCACGGTCCAGGGTCTCCTGTAAATAGCGCCGGTTGAACAGACCGGTTAATACATCGCGCACCGCCTGTTCGAGCAATTGTTCTTGCAGGACATTCACTTTTTCAAGCTGGGATTCTAAATCTTCATTGGCCTGTTGCAGCGCCTGTTCGGCCAGCTTGCGCTCGGTGATGTCGTACCCGGCGGATTGGAATTCAACGATATTGCCTTGCGCATCTTCGACCGGTCGATTTACCCATACCGTCCAGCGCTTCTCTCCGTTCGGAGCGATGTTCATTTCCTCTCCGCTCAACATACCGCCTGCCCGATTCAGTAATAAATTAATGTTGTTCTGGACGGTTTGCTGAGTTTCCGGCGGCAAATCCGTGATAAAGCGTGTTCCCAGAAGCTGCTGGCGCGTCTTGCCATAGTAATCGCAATAGGCTGTGTTGACAAAGGTGAGGGTGGTGTCGGACAGCCAACGGGCGATCGGGTCTGTTTGACCTTCAACAATATCCAGATACAACTGCTGGCTGGTGCGCAGGCTCTCTTCCAATTTTTTCTGTTCGGTAATGTCGAAGAATGTCCCCAGTGTGGCGGGTTTGCCCAGGTATGAGATCAAGGCCACGGACATATCGACCCACTTTTCCTGTTTGCTGCGGGTCAGAATTTTCACTTCATAATGGCTTATGACGTCTTCGCCGCGCAAGCGGGCGGCTGCTCGTTCTTCCACCATCTGGCGCTGGCTGGGATGAAACACATCCCAGGGTTTCATCCTGTTTAATTCGAGCTCAGAATACCCTGTAATTTGTTGGAAAGCCGGGTTGACGTTGACATAGCGTTCTCCATCATAAATATACAGGCCGGAGGCGGTTGTTTCGGCCATGCGGCGGAACTTTTCTTCGCTTTCTCGCAGGCCTTGCTCGATCGCTCTGCGCTCGGTTATATCGTGCGCTACGATCAGATAGCCAATTTTGTCGGCCTGCTTATCCCGCAGAGCCGAGATCATCAGCTCGAAATAGCGGGTTGAATCAGCATGAGTGATTTGGGTTTCTTTGCGGGCGGAACTTGCCAGCCCGTCCAGGAAGGCCGGCTCGATCCAGCCGGGCAGGCATTGCTCGGCGACCTGGCCGTTAGGGAGCTGGCGCCAGCCAAACAGCTTGAGGGCGGCCGGGTTGGCGTCCACCAGGCGGGTCTGTCCATCCAAAACAACTACAGCATCGTTCAAGATCTCAATCAACGCATCGCGCGCCAGCGGCGTCAGATTGAACAAACGGTAGCGGAAGATAGCCAGGGCCACCGCCCCACCCCACAGCGTGTAAATGAAAGGATTCAGATCCAGGTGATTAAGGCCTGGGAAAACAGGCAGGCCGGTCAGATAATATCCATATACGCCATAAACGAGCGCTGCCGCTGCAAGCATGACGCTGGTTTGCTGGCGGTATAAGGCAGAAGCGCCCCGTCTTTTCTGGTAGATTAGAAAGATGCCAGATGTGATCACCAACAGGTTATAAGCCACAATCACCCAATAGAGGGGGCCGCGGGTGAATGACAGCAAGGGGATGATGCCGCTGGTATCCAGCCAGGTGGTCACGTAAATGAGGTGGAGCTGATTGTCAAAGAATTTCAGGACTAAGAAAACCGCCGGGATGATAAACAGCAGGATGATGCGGGTGCGGTTCAGCCAGCTTTGGCGGCCGGAATATTGGATGGCAAAAATTAGAAAGAGGGTGGGGAAGCTGAGAATGCCGATATATTCAATTTTGTTCCAAAAGAGTATGGAGCCGAGATCCCTGCTGGCGAGCTCCAGGCTGTAACCCAGCACATAGATTGAAACCGCCCCCATAAAAAGTGCAAACGAGTGCGCGGCAGGGATGGAGCGGCGCCTCCAGGCATAAATAGCAATAAAAAGCGTCAGGGCGCCACACAGCAAGATAATTACGGCGATAGGGTTGAAATACATAGTACTATTCCGGATCAATTGCAAACCGATTAAGTATCAGGATAGCACAAGTCATTCAGAATGCAAACTTTTTTATAAACAAGAACCAATATTCTGAATGAAATTCAGCTCTTAGCCAGCCAAAGGGTTGTTAGATAGAAAAGTCAGGGATGGACGTTTCTAATACGGTAGTCCTTTGACGCCTTGAATGCCCTTCAAGACGGCAATTTCACCGGCATGGCACAAAGTGTGGGTGATCAACAGGGTCAGCATGGCGGCCACACTGCGATCTCCGCCGGGGAATTTCACGGTACGATCCAGCTCGGCGGGCGTCAGCTTTGCCAGGTAATCAGCCGTGGCGGCCCGCACCACCTGTTGGTAGGCCAGGATCGGCTCTAATGCCAGGGTCATGTGTTTGAACTCATCCCAATTGCCGCCGTAACCGGGCGTGTTCTTTACCCCCGTTTTTTCTGCCCAACCCTGCGCTTCCCACAAGCGCGGTTTGCCCTGCAAAACGGCCTGGATAAAGAAATCCTCTGAGTTGAGGCAGTGCACAAAGACGGCGCTGATCGGGTTGGCGGTGCCACCTGGGACGCTGTTAAGTTGCTCGACAGTCAGGCCGCTGGTCGAGTCATCCATCTGGCCGTGAACTGCCTCGATGGTCTGGTGAATAAATGCGATGGTGTCCATAAGAATCTCCTTTGTAGAAAATTATAAACGTATTTTTCAGGGATGCGGGGATCAAGGGGATAAAAAGTATTACCCGGATAAAGAAGGGGTTTTCACCAGTAAGGGGGTTGACATGCTTTCAGAAAGATTGGATAATGAAAAAGAACATATGTTCTAATGATCTGAGCCTGTTTTTGCGGTTCAAAAAGATACCGCCGGATACACCCCTATCTGACCGTGAAGTATTTGTCGGTCGGCTGACCCAGCTCCGCTGTTTTTTGGAAATTCAAAGGCCTGTCAATGGGCTTTGATTCGAAAGCGGAGAGCTTTTGCTTTGGAATTTTCCGGTGTTACCTACACACCGGCAGACTCCGATGGTTAACCGAGACTGACCTGTCAGCCGGATCAGCAGGTGGGGAGCTATGAATACCCAGGAAAATCCACTACAACTTGTTAAATTATTAAAAGGGCCGGCCCTTGCGATCGTTATCATTCTGCTGCACGAGAAAAAGCCGGTTGGCGCAAAATACCTGGAACGCTGGTCCGGATATAGTTACAAAACCATTCGGGAAATATTGGCCTGGCTATCTGATCCAACGGTTGGTCTGGTGACTCGCGTAACTCGCTGCGCCTGGCAATTGAGCAGTTGTGCTTTCCAGACAGCGTTAATACAAGACCTGGGAAATGGAAGCGTTAATTTTTACCATTTTCAGGATGCTACTACTACTGCTTTATATAGAAGAGACTCAGCATTAAGTGCAGCAGCAGAAGAAATAAGTGGTAATTTTTACTACTTGTCCGGTAAAAATGAAGAACAAAGTGGTAATTTTCACCACTCGTTAAAGCTCTTGAGGGAAGCCGGCATCGGCGAGCCGACCGCCAGCCGCCTGGCAAATTTGGGCTGGATGACGCCGGAATACATCCGCGCTCATGTGGAAAATGCCAGAAGGAAAGGGATCGCCATCCCGCTGTTGATCCACAAAATGCGCTCAAATGACCCGGCCCCTGAGATCGACGATCCGGAGGATTATCGCCGCTATATTTCCGGCCCGCTGGGTTACTTGATAGAGCATTAGACCCCCATCCTCAGGCTCCTTCCCCCAACTTCGCAGCGAAGTTGGGGGAAGGTCGGGAAGGGGGTATATCCTATTCTGGTTGGAACAATGCCAGCGTGTTTCCATCCGGATCTTTGAACCAGGCCGATCTGCCAATCCCGGGAACGGCGGCGATGTGATTGACGGTTTTGATGGCTCCCATGTCGAGCTCATCGAACACGATGCCTTGATCCAGCAGCGCTTTTACGTCTTTATCGATATTTTCCGACCAAAAACGAACCTGAGTGTGATCGGCTTTATTTCCGGAGCTGCGACCATAGATCAAGAGAGTCGCTCCATCGGCGCATTCAAACAAGAGATGGTTTTTAATAGTTTTAGGCGAAAGCGGCAAACCCAGCTTGTTTTCGAAAAAATCGCGGCTCTTATCCAAATTGGTGGAGCACAAAACTGCGGACATTTTATTATGCGCTAACATCGTGTTATTTCTCCCTTCAAATTAGCAGTAAATTTTCGGACTGTTACCTGGAATGAGCACCATTATTAAGCAAGATTATATATTATTATCATCATATTTGTCAAATATACGTTTACAATGCTGGCATTCTGTCAGTTTATTGTCGGTGAATGGATATATGATAAGGATGTAAAACACTAACGAGATTTTGCAACGCAAAGCCAAGGGTCTGAAACCGGAAGGGCCAGTTAAGACCGGCAGGCTGTCTAAAGATTACCGGTACGGTCTAAACCAAAGATTGCAACGCGATGCCAAGGGTCAAAAACTGGAGGGGTCCAGCCTAAGCTGGAGGGGGGCCAGTCAAGACCGGCAGGCAGCCTAAAATTATTGGGGAGATTATTTTCTCTCCGAAATCGTTCAAGAGACCTGGTTGAAAGACCAGGTCTCTTATGATTACAGGCTGGAAAAAGTCTTGTAGGTTTTCGCGAGCGGAGTATTGTGAATATAGATCAAATTTGTGGGTCCAATACCACTTCGTGGCACTTAAGCGAACCCACCCTTGCTTGATTCGGTTGGTTACGAGACCTATTCGGTCGGCATGGCTGTTGGGGTGGGAGTATGGTGATGGAAGAAGTCGCGGCAAGCATAAGGAATTAAACGGGTATAAAGATGTGTTTAGTTCAAAACTCTCTCAGTCATATGTCTGGCTTCGTGATATTATGAATATGAAATCCTATAGTCTAAAGGAGGTTATAAAGACAATAGACCAACTGGTCAAAATGGCTTAGAAAAAACGGGGATTTCAAAAGCCCAGGAATCCAAGCGGAGAAACCTGGGAGAGCCTATCTAGAATGGAGCTGCCTGCTCCCATTGCCGATAAAATCGATTCTGTCTTAGTCGGCTCCAGTTCAACGGTTGGATGGGATATATTTTTCCTATAAATTCATATTTGGGAAAGGAATGATTATGACAGCATTGGTTGATATTGAGGGTGTTGGCGAGAAATATGCCGAGAAACTCAAGGCCGTCGGTGTTAAATCTACAGAGGACCTGCTCGAGAAGGGTAAGACGCCGGCAGGCCGCAAAGAACTGGCCGAGTCGAGCGGCGTCAGTGAAAAGCTCATTCTGGGTTGGTTAAATCGTGTCGATCTGGCTCGTGTTAAGGGCATTGGCAGTGAATATGCCGACCTGCTGGAAGCAGCCGGTGTGGATACCGTCCCAGAACTTTCCAAGCGTGTACCTGAGAATTTACTCAAGAAAATGCAAGAAATCAATACCGAAAAGAAATTGGTGCGCAAGATGCCTGTCCTTACCCAGGTTAGCGATTGGGTCGAGCAGGCCAAGAACTTGCCGCGAGTCATCACCTACTAATTTATTTTCAACAATCCCCTGGTCATGATTTGCCAGGGGATTGTTTTTTCAAAAACTGGAGGGTATATGTTGAAAGATTTTAAAACTTTTCTGATGCGTGGAAACGTACTCGACCTGGCTGTTGCCGTTATCATCGGCGGGGCATTTGGCGCTGTCGTTACATCCCTGGTGAATGATGTCATAATGCCGCCCATCGGGTTGATCCTGGGGCATGTGAATTTTTCCAGCCTTTTTATCGATCTTTCCGGGGCAGGTTATAAAACCCTGACGGATGCCACCACCGCCGGAGCGCCCGTCATAAAATATGGGGCGTTCCTCAATACCGTTATCAACTTCATCATCATTGCCCTCGTGATTTTCGTGATGATCAGGGCATTTAATCGCGCCTTTCCCCCCAAGGTAGCAGCACCGGCTGCCCCCACCACCAAGGCCTGTCCCTACTGCGCCACCGATATTCCCCTGGCCGCCACCCGCTGCCCACACTGCACAAGCCAGCTTTAAGTTTCTTCAACTCATTTATTAACTGCTCAACGGTGAGCGGAGCCATTTGCTTCAGGCTTCGCTAATCCATTTCCATTTTTTGGTGGCTTTCTCTAAGTCATAGCATCCATCCCAATTGCCTGCCGGATGATATAGAGCTGGGTTCTGATCGCTTTGCCTATAGAAAAATAGACAATTGCCACGATTTTTCCCAGGTTATTGGATGTCAGATAACAGGATGCCCTGTTGTGTGGGGAATTCCTAATGAATCTCTCATGCTGGCTTCAATATTTTGGTGATACAATCTGCCGCGATCAATCAGGAGGGGTTCTGAAAGAGGAACTGCCATGGAGAAGCACGAGCGACAAACTGAGCTCACTGAGCTTCGTAAAAAATCCCACATGCCGGCACATTCAGTCTTTTTTGAAAAAATCGTCCCAATTTTGCTGATCCTATTGGGTGTGATTCTGGTTGGGATGGTTTTGTTCGCCGTCGGAGTTTTGGTGGGGATCGTTAAGTTCTAAGGATTTCCGGGAGGACTAAAAATGCCTGTGATCGAACTTTTTCCTTTTGTCTCAGCCGCAGTCATGTTGTTTTTCACCATCTACGTCTTGCAGCGCTTTGCCGTACGCCGTACTCCCAATTTCCTGTTCTGGGGTATCGGGCTGGCCATGTTTACCGCCGG
>DATFYI010000326.1:0-14260 GCA_035315125.1 Anaerolineaceae bacterium
AGCTTTGACTGAAATTATGCACGACCGTACCTCCTTTGTGGTGGCTCAGCGCATCAGTACCGTCCTCAACGCTGATAAGATCATTGTCCTCGATAAGGGCCAAATCGTGGCTGAAGGCACACACGGTGAGCTGATTAAAACCAGCCCGGTGTACCGAGAAATTTATGACTCTCAGCTTGGAAGTGGAGTTCATGAAGAAACAGAAGAAACTCAGCTGAAAGTAGCGGAGAAATAACCAATGGCCTATCAAAGTGGATCTCAAACAACAAACGACATGCGCACCAGGTTATCCAACCGTGGTCCAGGCAGGCCTGTCCGTTATGAAAGACCGAACAATCCCCGCCAGGCCCTGATCCGTCTACTCGACTACCTCAAGCCATTCAAATTCACCATGGTATTGGTGTTGATTTTCGTGGTTATTTATACTCTGCTAGGCTTGCTTGCTCCGTATTTTATGGGAAAGGCAATTGATGAGTTTATCAGCAAAAATGATCCTGCCGGCTTGCTGAGAATGTCACTTTACATGTTGGGAGCTTATGTAGCCAACAATCTTTTCCAGGCTATTGCCAACTGGATCATGGCTCGTGTATCACAGGATGCTTTAAAGCTTGTACGACGGGAACTCTTCCAACATCTGCAAGAGCTTTCCATCGGGTTCTTTGATACCCATTCGGCTGGCGGCCTGATGAGCCGTTTGACCAACGATATCGATGCCATCAACCAGGCGGTTTCTCAAAATGTGGTCTCACTGATTGCCAGCCTGCTGACCATGATCGGTATTCTGGTCACTATGTTTGTGTTGAATCCCTGGCTGGCTCTGGGCTCCTTGCTGGTGCTACCCATCATGGTCTGGTTTTCCGAATTCGTGGCCAAATACACACGCAAGGGATTCCAGGATTTGCAGTTTCAGCTGGGCGGGCTCAATGCCATTTCAGAAGAGACAATCAGTGGTCAGAAAGTGATCAAGGCCTTTCGGCGGAATGAATCAGCCATCGAAGAGTTCAAAAAGCGTAACCAGGCGGTCTATGAAGCAGGAGTGTTTGCTAACAGTTATGCTCTGTTGCTGATGCCTTTGACTAATATATTAGGGAACTTCTTCGTAATCGTTCTGGCAGGATTAGGCGGCTGGTTGGCCTTAAGAAATTTAGTCACGGTTGGCATGATTGCCACATTTATTAATTACGGTCAGAACTTCGTCTCACCTTTACGGCAAATCTCCAACATATATAACTCCATTCAGGCAGCTCTGGCTGGGGCAGAGCGCGTGTTTGAAATCATCGATACGAAACCAGAAATTGCCGATCCTCCAGATGCAATTGAGCTCAAGACTGTAAAAGGTGATGTGACTTTCGAACATGTCAAGTTCGGCTATACAGCCGATGTGCCCATCATCAAAGATATGACCCTGGAAGCCAAAGCTGGACAGCTCATTGCCCTGGTTGGCCCTACCGGTGCCGGAAAGACGACTATCGTCAATTTATTGACGCGGTTTTATGAAATCCAAGGCGGAAAAATCACCATCGATGGCACGGACATTCGTAATATCCGCAAGCAGGACCTGCGTAAAAAGCTGGGGTTGGTGCTGCAGGACACCTTCTTGTTTTCAGGCACAGTGATGGAGAATATTCGCTTTGGGCGTTTGGATGCCACCGATGAAGAATGTATTCGGGCGGCCGAAATGGCTGATGCGGATCATTTTATTCGTCAGCTGCCTCAGGGTTACCAGACGAACTTAAGCGAGCGTGCCAGTAATCTCAGCCAGGGGCAGCGCCAACTTCTTTCAATTACTCGCGCCATTCTGGCTAACCCGGCTATCTTAATTTTGGATGAAGCGACGAGCAGCGTGGATACCCGCACTGAAGCGCGCATTCAAATGGCTCTACTCAAGTTAATGAAAGGACGCACAAGTTTTGTCATTGCCCATCGCTTGAGCACCATTCGCGATGCGAACACAGTGGTTGTGATCGATAAAGGCAGCATTGTGGAAAAAGGTACTCATGATGAGCTATTGGCCAAAAAAGGCTTCTATCATCATTTGTATATGAGCCAGTTTAAGGGACAAGCAATTTAGAAGGTGATTACGCAATTCGCGAGACACGAAAGGCAGATCAATGCAGCCCTTGTGTTTTCACTTGATTCCACGAGATTCTCACTTAAAAATTACAGAGAAAAAAGACAACCTTTTGTAGCGGCTGTCTTTTTTGTGTAATTGAACCGTAGGTCGGGTGGTAGAGGTGGAAAACACGCCTTGCTGATATGGTTTGAGTCATGTGCCATGGATTACGGTCGCACCCTCGTTGCACTTATAACCTTCAGATCATAGGTTCGAATCCTGGAATCGTGAGGATTTAAAAGAAAAAGCACCCCTTCAGGTGCTTTTAGTAGCGGGGAGTGGATTCGATACCCTGCTGGGTACTTACCACTGACCTCCGGGTTACTCCGAAGCACCCGGAGCGGTGTGAGCGAGAATCCTGATTTCGGGATCTTTGACCTCAATACCATTTTCAACCTCATCAACGCTTTATTTTTGGAGTTGATGTGACCTTTTTATTGTCTCAATCAATTAGATATTTGCGGAATATGTTTAGGTTATTTTAATCTTCTAAAGCGGAGAATAAATATAATGATTATGTAAGCTAATCGAAAAACTAAGCAATGTGGCTATAAAATCGAGAAAAAAAGAACGGTAGTGTAGAAGCCTTTCAATGGCTCGTTCGTAGGGTTGATAAGAAACAATCAAGTGGCGGGGACTAATTCTCTCTGATTAATGGATGTGTTTTGGGATCTATTGTTGTAGGATTAGTCTATGAATCATGTATATTCGGTTCATACCGGGCATTTACATATTATCGTCGCGAGCTTTTCTGTTAGATAAGATTCCCTGGCTTAAAGGAAGGAGAAGGCACAATATCCAGAACGAGGTTGAATACCCTCGGACGCGCTTCATTGTTCTGATTCGAAACATATTGCTCCCATACTGGGGGTTCCTGGTAGGCAAATTTTCACCAGAAGTTACCTAGCTAAACTGCTGCCCCAGGAGATAACTGTATACTAATCGTGTTACCGATCAACCGCTCGAGGGTCTTGGTAGATACTTTCAACTTGGGCAATTTAATGAATGGAAAATAGCAAGATAGAGGTGCTGACTAGCGAAATGGTATTCCTGGGAGCACAGGCAGCCAATAAAGTGGATGCTATCCGACAGGCGGGTGAGTTGCTGTTTAAGGCGGGATGTATTGCTCCATCATATATTAATGGGATGCTGGCGCGTGAGCAGGTTATGTCTACTTATCTCGGCAATGGGATTGCGATTCCCCACGGTGAACTTGCAGACCTGCGATCAGTATATCGCGTGGGTGTGTCGGTTCTTCAGTTGACGGAAGGTGTCGAATGGGAGCCAGGCAAGCGCGCCTACCTGGTTATTGGGCTTGCAACGATAAATATTGCGCATATTGATGTACTGACCAACTTGATAGACCTGCTGCAAGCGCCTGAAACCATCATACAGCTTGTTCACGCCACCGATCCGATGGTTATTGTTGAGACACTTACACGCAGAAGGAGCGAAATAGGATGGAATTAGAGCGGAGCAACGTTCAACTTCATGCTAGGGTGGCCAACAAAACCGAGGCCATTCAAGCAGCTGGCAATCTTCTGGTCAGTGGCCAGTATATGAAAGCCGGCTACATTGACAGTATGTTGGCTCGAGAAAAAGTAGCCAACACTTTCCTTGGTAACGGCATTGCGATCCCCCATGGGCTGCCGAAGGACCGCGATTTGATCCTGCACACGGGCATATCAGTCCTACAGGTGCCCAGCGGCGTGGAATGGAACCGGGGCGAGAAGGTCTATCTGGTGGTTGCCATCGCCGCACGCTCGGACGAACACATCGGCATTCTGGCGAACCTGACCAATGTTCTGACTGACGAAGATACCGTTCGTAAATTGGCCAAGACGGATGATCCAGACGATATCATTATGGTGTTGAATGGATCGCGAGCGGAGCGTACCGCTCCTTCCGAAATGCCGGCAGATTTCGCCTCCTATGTTGACCTGACCATTCACAACCTCACTGGCCTGCACGCCCGTCCAGCTACCATGTTTGCCAGTACGGCTAAGGAGTTTACCTCCGAAGTTCGGGTGCGTTACCGAGACAAGGTATCTAATGGCAAGAGCCTGGCTTCACTACTTAAGTTGGGCATTGAATGCGGCGGTGTGATTCGCGTAATGGTGCAAGGCCCCGACGAGGCTGCGGCATTGCAGGCCTTAAAAGAAGCAGTGGAAAGCGGTTTAGGTGAGGAGGAAGCGCCAGCCGCGGCGGAAACCATACCAGTATACGAGTGGAAGGCTGAACCCGATCAGGCCGTCGTTCCTGGCGTTCCGGCCTCGCCAGGATTAGCCATTGGCCCGCTGCTATTCTTTAAACGCAACAAATTTGTGGTGGAAGCAACTGCCAAAGACCTGGACGTCGAGAAGACGCACCTGAAAGAAGCTGTCGCAGCCGCCAGGGTGCAATTGAATGATCTTTACCAGGAAGTCAAAGCCCGGTCGGGCGAAGGTCAGGCGTCGATCTTCCTGGCTCACGCCGAGTTCCTGGATGACCCTGAATTAATGCAGGCGGTTGAGGCGCAGATCGAGGCCGGTTCTAGCGCCGGGTGGGCCTGGCAGCAGGCAATCGAAGAACGGGTAAACCAGTTGAAGAAGGTGGATGATCCGCTGATCGCGGCGCGGGCAGTCGATCTGAGCGATGTTGGAAGCCGAGTGCTAAGTTTCCTGGCCCATCGAATTGAAGAAGGACCGTTAATGCCGGCGGGGCCGGTCATCTTGCTGGCTGAAGACCTGACGCCCTCAGACACTGCTGGGTTGGACCCGGCTTTTGTACTGGGTTTCTGCACTGCTGGCGGCGGTCCCACTTCACACAGCGCCATCATCGCCCGTGCCTTGGGCATACCGGCAGTGGTTGGTGCCGGCCCGGCTCTATTAAACCAAGCTGAGGGGGGCGAAGCCATCTTAGATGGTAATCGTGGCGTTCTTTATATCACACCCAGTCTTGCCACATTGGCGGCCGCCCGTGAAGCACAGCAGGTCATGGAGGGACAGCGTGAGGCTGAGAAGCTGCGCTGCTACGAACCGGCCCTCATGATCGACGGTCATCGCATTGAGGTGGTTGCTAACATCGGCCGCGCCGAGGAAGCTACACAAGCTGTAAATGCGGGCGGAGAAGGCGTTGGCTTGTTACGTACTGAATTTCTCTTCCTAAACCGCACATCCCCTCCTACCGAAGAAGAACAGTTTGTTGCGTATCGCGAAATGGTACAAGCGCTAAATGGTTTGCCAATTATCATTCGTACGCTGGATATCGGTGGTGACAAGGCGGCGCCTTACCTGAACATGCCGGCAGAAGAAAATCCGTTCTTGGGAGTGCGCGGTATCCGGTTGTGCCTGGCCAGGCCAGAACTCTTTCGTGCCCAACTGCGTGCAATTTACCGTGCAGCCGAATACGGACTGGTCAGAATCATGTTCCCGATGGTTTCCACGCTCGAAGACCTGGAAGCGGGTAAGGCCATGGCTGCAGAGGTGCGCTGGGAACTGGGAGCGAAGGCAGTGGAGATCGGAATCATGATCGAAGTGCCTTCAGCGGTCATGATGGCCGAAGAACTCGCTCAGGAGGTCGACTTCTTCTCGATTGGCACTAACGATCTGACACAGTACGTACTGGCAATGGATCGCGGGCATCCGATTCTGGCAAAGCAGGCCGATGGTCTGCATCCGGCCGTGCTGCGCATGGTTGATCGGACGGTGCAGGCGGCGACTGCTGCCGGCAAGTGGGTAGGAGTATGTGGTGGGATTGCCGGCGACCCACGCGGTGCGGCCATCCTGACCGGGCTGGGAGTAACTGAACTCAGCGTCTCGATTCCCAGCATTGCCGCCATCAAAGCCCAAGTGCGCCGCCTTTCTTTGGTCAAGGCACAGGCCCTGGCTCGTCAGGCTGTTGCCTGCCGGACAGCCGCCGAGGTGCGCAGCCTGCCGTTCTAACAGCGTGTGGGTTATGAAGCTGCAGGCATCGATCCTTTAATTGGAAGGCTGGAATTCCAAAGGTAGGTCGATTATGGATCAAGCGAATCGGGTTGTCACGGTCACTATCAATCCCGCTATTGATCAGACTATCACGATACCGAATTTCACGGCCGGCGCCGTGAACCGCGTCCAGACGTCACAGATGGATGCCGGCGGCAAGGGTATCAATGTCGCCTCGTTTCTGGCTGATTTTGGCCAGCCGGCTACGGTTACCGGATTCCTCGGTGTCGGCAATGACGACATCTTTCGCCGCTTATTTGAGCGAAAAGGCATCGAAGACCGTTGTGTTCGTATCGCCGGCCATACGCGCATTGGCGTCAAGGTGAGCGATGATATCCTCCATCAGACCACGGACATTAACTTTCCCGGTGAGACACCTAGCTCAGCCGATATTGCAACCCTTTTTGAAATCTTGGCTGGGCTTGCCGTCGATCACAAATGGTTTGTGCTTTCTGGCAGTATTCCAGGCGGGGTTTCTGCCGGCATCTATGAGGAAATGGTGCGGATGCTGGTGGATAAGAAGGTCGTGCTCGACACCAGCGGCGAAGGTTTCCGTCAGGCTGTGCCTGCGGGACCCTGGCTCATCAAGCCAAACGTAGATGAGCTGAGTGAATATGCCGGAAAGTCATTGGATTCACCCGGTGCCATCGTGGATCAGGCCCGCGCAATCATGAGCCGCTACAATATCCACAGCGTGGTCATCTCAATGGGACATAAAGGAGCTATCTTTGTCGAAGGAGACGAAACGATTTGGGCAATACCCCCGTCCGTCGAAGTTAAAAGTACGGTGGGTGCTGGCGACGCAATGGTCGCCGGCATCGTTGCCGGAAAGATTAGCGGCCTTGCTCTAGCCGAGTGCGCCCGATTGGCGACCGCTTTCTCGGTAACCGCCATCAGCCACATCGGATCTGGACTGCCTTCAATTGAAGCAGTTCAATCTGTGAGAGAACGGGTTAATATCCGAGAATTATCCAAGGCATAGTTTTGGCATTGTTAAAAGGAGCTAATATATGGCCAAGATCGTAGCTGTCATGGCCTGCCCGACGGGGATTGCCCACACCGTCATGGCTGCGGAGGCACTCGAGAAAACCGCGAAAGTTATGGGTCATACCCTGCGTGCGGAAATGCAGGGTTCTATTGGGGTGAAGAACGTCCTCACCGAGCAGGAAATCCAAGAAGCCGATACTGTGATCATCGCAACCGATATTCATATTGCTATGGACCGCTTTGCTGGTAAACCCGTCTATGCAATCTCGACCAGCGATGCCATCCGTAAGACACGGGCTGTTATCGAGGAAGCGCTGGCAGAAGCTGAAGAGCTGAAAGGAGCTACAGCCGAACCAGTTACTTCAGCGCCAATACCTTCAGTGCCACCCCCGCCAGACGCTTCGAAGTTCCTGGTGGGTGTCACTTCTTGTCCGACCGGTATCGCGCACACTTTTATGGCAGCCGAAGGTTTGAAAAAGGCAGCTAAAGCTCTTGGTTATCAAATAAAAGTCGAGACGCAAGGCTCAGTTGGTGCGCAGGACACTTTGACATTTGAGGAGATTGGCCGGGCAGATGCTGTGATCATTGCCGCAGACGCCTTTGTGGACAAGACCCGCTTTGCCGGTAAACGGCTGTATGAGACCTCAACCAACGAGGCCTTGCACGCCGGGCAGGATGTACTCAAGAAAGCTTTGGCTTTACCGGAACCAGGGGGAACCGATCTTGCTGACCTGGCTAAAGAGATGAAGAAAGCGCGCGCGGCCAAGGTCACCGGGCCGTACAAACACCTGATGACTGGAGTGTCATACATGCTACCCATCGTGGTAGCCGGTGGCATCTTGATCGCCCTGTCGTTTGCTTTCGGTGGAATCAAGCCACAAGGCTATCCAACGGGTACGCTGGCATGGGCGTTGATGCAAATTGGCGGCAGCACAGCATTTGCCCTGTATGTACCAGTTCTAGCAGCGTTCATCGCCTACTCAATTGCCGACCGCCCCGGCATTGCGCCAGGCATCATCGCTGGTATGCTGGCCACCACCATAGGATCCGGGTTCTTAGGTGGCATTATAGCTGGTTTTCTGGCAGGCTACCTGACTCTCTGGTTGAATAACACCATTAATTTGCCAAAGAACCTGCAAGGCTTGAAGCCCGTTCTGATCCTACCGCTGCTCTCTACTTTAATCGTTGGTCTGGCTATGGTCTACCTGATCGGCCCGCCAATGAAAATAGTCAATGAAGGTTTGACGACCTGGTTGAAAGGTATGCAGACCGGCAGCGCCGTCGTGCTCGGCCTGATCTTGGGTGCAATGATGGCCTTTGACATGGGCGGCCCGGTCAATAAAGCCGCTTATGCCTTTTCGGTCGGTTTGCTTTCCAGCCAGGTCTATGCGCCTATGGCGGCGGTGATGGCCGCAGGGATGACGCCTCCATTGGGTCTGGCATTGGCCGCTAAGCTCTTTAAGAACCGCTTCACAGCTGATGAGCAGGAAGCCAGCAGCGCAGCGGCAGTCCTGGGTATCTCGTTTATCACTGAAGGAGCGATTCCTTTCGCGGCTCGTGATCCATTTCGTGTTATTCCAAGTCTGATGACTGGGTCAGCGGTGACCGGTGCTCTTTCCATGGCCTTTGGCTGCAGGCTGTTGGTGCCACATGGCGGCGTCTTTGTACTGTTTATCCCCAACGCCGTCGTAAACCTGGGCGGCTATTTGATCGCCATAGTTGTCGGAACATTGATAACAACTGGCATGCTGTTTGCCCTCAAGAAGCCGCTGGCGGAGAAGGTACAGGCTTTCGCAAGGGAAGCAGCCGTTGCATAGGCAAGTTAATCAATTCGATCTCGCTAGAATGGATTGTGAGTATTGTAAACTGCAGGCGTTATAAAGGTGGGTGAGGTTTGCAAAAAAGCTTCACCCACTCTAGCCAGAAGTAATATAAATTGAAGTAAAACTCCTCTATGAACACAGAAGAGAGCCAACTCCCCTATCTTCAACTCCTTGCAAAGCTGTATCCCTCAATCCGAGCCGCTTCGACGGCGATTGTAGATCTGACCGCACAACTGAATTTGCCCAAAGGTACGGAGCATTTCGTGTCCGACGTTCATGGAGAGTACGAGGCCTTTCGACATGTGTTAAAGAACGGCTCAGGCTCGATCAAGCGCAGTATTGAGGAGACCTTCGGCGATAGCCTATCAGAGGATGAGAAACGGACCCTGGCCACTCTCATCTACTATCCTGAGGCTAAATTACCCCTCATCTTGAAATCGATATCCGACGAGGCTGAATGGTATCGAACGACCCTGGTGCGGCTGATCAAGCTTTGCCGGGATATTTCCAGCAAGTATCCGCGAGCCAGGGTCCGGTCGTTTATGCCGGACGACCTGGCTGGCATTATCGAGGAACTCCTTCACGAACAAGAGCACATTGAAGACAAGGCTGAGTATTATCAGAGTATCATCGAAACAATTATCTCGACGGATAGTGCGAGAACAGTTATTGTCGCACTGGTTGAACTGATCCAACGTCTTGCGATTGCACGACTGCATATTCTTGGGGACGTCTATGACCGGGGTCCCGCAGCCGAATTGATTATGGATACGTTAATCAATTATCACAGCGTAGACCTGCTCTGGGGCAACCATGACATGTTGTGGATGGGGGCAGCCGCGGGAAGCGAGGCCTGTATCGCCAATGTCATCCGGATTGCCCTGCGCTACGGCAACGTCACCACATTAGAGCATGGCTATGGCATAAGTCTTCTACCTCTTGCATCTTTCACTGTTGATACCTATGGCGACGATCCCTGCCAGCAGTTTCTACAAACACCTGCCGACGAAGACGACTCTGGTGGCGACGAACGCCGGCTGGTGGGTCAGATGCATAAGGCGATCACAATTCTGCAGCTTAAGTTAGAGGCGCAGATCATTCTCCGACAGCCCCAGTTCCAAATGGAAGATCGCTTGCTCCTGGACAAGATCGATCACCAATCCGGAACAATTCGGATAAACGGGACGGTATATCCACTCCTCGACAATCACTTTCCCACCATAGACCCTCGGCAGCCCTTTGAGCTGACTGCACGAGAAAAAGTACTGATCGAAAGATTAAGGCTTTCCTTCACCAGCAGCACAAGGCTGCAGCAGCACACCCGGTTTCTTTTTTCAAAGGGCGGCATGTATTTGGTCTATAATGGGAATTTACTATACCACGGCTGTATTCCAATGAATGATGACGGCTCTTTCAGATCCGTTCATTTGGGTGGCCAGGTTGTAGCAGGAAAATCTCTTATGGATCGTCTCGATCGCCTGGCGCGCCAGGGTTATTTTGCCACTGACAAACCGGCCTACAAACAAGAAGGCATGGATATTATGTGGTATCTATGGAGCGGTGCCCAGTCCCCATTGTTTGGTACCGAAAAGATGGCGACATTTGAGCGTTATTTCATTGCTGATAAGACCACTCATGAGGAAAAAAGAAACGCTTACTACGTTTTCCGCGATCAAGAAGAGACCGCCCGGCTGATCTTGCAAGAATTCGGCGTGAACCCTGATACAGGCCACATTATCAACGGTCATGTGCCGGTAAAGGTAAAGCGCGGGGAGAGCCCTGTTAAGGCCAATGGTAAGCTGTTAGTGATCGATGGGGGATTTTCAAAAGCCTATCAGAAAGAAACTGGAATCGCTGGATACACCTTGGTATACAACTCATACGGTTTACTCTTAGCTGCACATCATCCATTCGAGTCTGCTCAGAAAGCAATCGAAGAGGAGCTAAACATTGACTCGACCACACAAATTTTGGAACGTAACGATATCAGGATACGGGTGAAAGATACCGATCTTGGCCGGAAAATCCAACGGCAGATTGATGATCTGCAAATGCTCACTGCCGCATATCGCAGCGGTTTGATTATGGAAAGTTGAAGCCAGAGGAAATTATGTCCTTACTTATTGATTCAGCGGCCTGGCAGGCGCTGCTCAGGCATTAACGGCAGATGGCCGACGTACAGGACGTCTCTCTTAGTATCGGAGAATGGACACTGTCCCCTTTTGGGGGTTCGAAACACTCTTTATCTAAAAGACGTCCATCTCTGGACGTCTTCACAGGTAGCGGGGAGTGGACATTGTCCCCTTTAGGGGATTCGAACCACTCTTAAACCAAAATCCGTCCACAAGGACGGATTTTTTCTAGTAGCGGGGAGTGGACGTGTCCCCATACGGGGATTCGAATCACTCTTAAACAAAATGACGCCCATTTCTGGACGTCTTTTTTAGTAGCGGGGAGTGGATTCGAACCACTGACCTCCGGGTTATGAGCCCGACGAGCTACCGCTGCTCTACCCCGCAACATGATTTAAGCGAGTGGAATTGTACCCCAATGTCGTTGGATAGTCAAGGTAAGTACAGCTTTCAAAAAGCCGATCGCACATCCGTGGGTCATGCGAATCAACTATTATACAAATTGGATGGGGTAGATTAAAAAGAGCGAGATGACATATGTCACTAGCATACTTAGCTATATAAGTGTATATTTTTCTTATATCATAACGATCGTTTATTGTAATAATAACTTGAAACCCAACTAAATCTGTTTATTTAGGAGTATCCATGAAGATCATTGGGGAAAAGATCAATGGCACCCGCAAGATGGTTGCAAAAGCCATTGCCGAGCGCAATGCCGAGTTCATCCAAAACCTGGCCAAGAAACAGGTTGAAGGCGGCGCGTTTTGGCTGGACATCAACGCCGGTACTCATCCTGATAAAGAACCGGAAGATCTGGTCTGGCTGATCCGCCTGGTGCAGGATGTGGTCGATGTGCCTTTGTGCCTGGATAGCGCCAACCCGGATGCTTTGCGCATAGCCATGAAAGAAGTCAAAAAAACCCCAATGATTAACTCGATCAGTGGAGAGGTGATCCGTTTGAACGGCATCCTGCCGGTTGTGGTTGAAAATGGCTGCGAAGTGATCGCTTTGTGCCTGGATGACAAAGGCATTCCTGCCACCCGGGATGCACGCCTGGATGTCATCCGCAAAGTATTTGAGGAGACCCGCCAGGTGGGCGTGCCCGATGAGAAAGTATACGTCGATCCACTGGCCATGACTATCGCCACCAACACGGATGCCGGCCTGATTATCTTCGACACCATGCGGGCCATCCACGCTGAATTTCCCAACGCTCATATCTCCTGTGGGTTAAGCAACGTCTCATTTGGGCTGCCAGTCCGGGCATTGATCAATCGCACATTTATGGTCTACGCTCTGGAAGCAGGTATGGATACCGCCTTGATCGACCCGAACGACCGCGAGCTGCAGGCTGCCATCATCGCTTCGGATTTATTGCTCGGGCGGGACAAACATTGTCTGAAATATACTCGTGCTTACCGGGCCGGCCTGCTGGAAGCAAAAGCCAATTAACATCCCCCGAACTTACTCATGTCTGGATGGATACCATCCAGGGCAATCCGGTGCATTGGAGTGAATAAAGCCCTATAGAATAATGGTATAAAAACAGTATACCGGTTGACAGTTTCGACGACAGTTCCAGGTTGTCGAAACTGTTTTTTTTATTTCACCGAAATCTAAATAGCTGTTTTAATTGTGTTTTTATGCTGGTGACGTTAGATTTTCTGGGCAGATTATTACATTTCGAGTCAAGCAGGGAACTATTTGGGGGATTGCATCGTTCTTAGCAAAAAGATATGATCATATTAAAGAAGGTGGATGATGGCTGCCTATAGAATGTGGCTCTGTTTTACAATTTTTGGATTGCTCTTGAGCGCATGTACCAGCCCTGCCGTTGCCATTGTTCCGTCGGCTGTTCCCACCAGCATTCCAACGATTATTTCTTTTACCCCAACATCCGGCGCACCCGAAGCTATTGCCATCCGGGCTGCCCAAAATGCCCTGGCGGACAGTCTGGGGGTTCAATCCGCATCGATTGCAGTCGTGGATGTCGTTGCTGTGGATTGGCCAAATTCCTGCCTGGGGATACAAGACCCGGCGGTGGTCTGCGCTATGATCGTTACGCCCGGTTATAAAATAACGCTGGCTGTAAATAACAATCCATACGAGGTTCACACCAATAAAAACGGCAGTTCTGTCAGAATTGTTCCAAACTCCGCATCGTCCCAGATACCCGCTGTGCAAAGCGCTATCCAGAACCTGACCCAAAAGCTTCATTTGAATGCCGATCAGATCAAAGTGGAAAAAGTCGAAGCGGTGCAGTGGCCGAATGGCTGTCTGGGTGTACAGCCGCCGGGTATGATGTGTAACCAGTTGCTTACTCCCGGCTATCGTATTATCCTGGAAGCTATTGGAAATCCATACGAGTATCATTCTAATGAAAGCGGGGATGTAGTCATCCTGGTTGCCAGGCCCAGCAATATTGTTGTTGTTCCGTTGTTGATCTGGCAAAGTAATGGCACGCCCTGTCTGACTGCTCAGATCGGTATGGATGGACTGGCTTTTGGTCCCTGTTCTGGCACATTGACAGCAGTATCCTTCGTCAATCCCAACCGATCGAACGAATTGCAATATTTTATTCAAACCTACCGGTCCTATTCGCTGGTTCAAACACCAGCCGGCAGCGCGACTTTTTCAGGCCAGGGACAGCAGGCTGCTACGCCGGAAGTCCAACGTAGTATGGCCGAATGGGCTCTCCTGCTGGTGGATGAATCCAAAGGCGGGAGTGGCCGTCAAACGACTGGGCTGGTGATGACCTGGCACCGCGAGGGTGGTATTGCCGGCGTCTGCAATGATTTGTATGTTTACGCCAGCGGCATGGCGTATGCAACTTCTTGCAGAGGAGGACAGACCGGAAACATTGGGACGGCCTATTTAAGTCCTGACCAGCTTAAGCAACTCTATCCTTGGGTGGATGGTTACCGCAGGTTTGAGATCGATCGTAATTCGCCTGGTACGGCCGATGCCATAAACGTTACTTTGATCTTTATGGGCAACGGTACAAAAGTCGCCACGACCCTGGTCGATCAGGCCTTGTTGCTCGAATTTGCCAGTACATTATTTAGCCAGGCTGTTAATCCATAATACTTTATATTCATCAGGCATTGAGGAGAGAACAATTATGGAACGACTGCTTAACTCGAATTTCTTTTTAGGTCGCTCTTTTGATCTGACCCAGAATAAAACACTGGCCCAAAACTTATTCTTCAATCCCGCTGATCTGACCACCCATGGCGT
>DATFYI010000327.1:0-3274 GCA_035315125.1 Anaerolineaceae bacterium
GGGCTTAAGGTTTTCAGCGAAAGTCTGACGGCCGGAAGCAGCCTATCCGAATCATAAGCGGGTGGCTTGAGGGATGATCGGGTCAATTCTTGCCACTCCGTTCATTTCCTCCCCAAAAATCCGCTGCCAGCGACCGTCCTATTGTAAAAATAATATATAATGGGGATGGTGAACAAAAATCTATCAAGGTTGCAATCCGGGCAAGAACCGTCTATGCAGTCGCATTTTTCCAGCACCCAGCTTGATAAATACCGCCAGATCCCTAAAATTGATCTGCACCGCCACCTGGAGGGGGCTATCCGCATCAGCACGTTGTTAGAGCTGGCGCGCACATTTGAGATAACCTTACCAGTACAGCCGAACTTGCATGCCTTGGTGCAAATGCAGCCGGAAGAGGAGCAAAACTTCTCCAATTTTCTGGCTAAGTTCTCAACATTGCGATTGTTTTACCGCAGCCCCGAGATAATCAAACGGATTACTTACGAGGCGGTGGCCGATGCCGCGGCTGATCATGTTCTACACCTGGAATTGATCTTTACTCCGGTGGCGCTCAGCCGGGCGCGCGGCTTTGGCCTGGGAGAAGTGATGGATTGGGTGGCGGAAAGTACCATGCAGGCCGGTCGAGATTTCGGCATCTCTACTCGCCTGCTCGCCAGTGTGAACCGGCACGAACCAGTCGAGCTGGCCGAAGAAACTGCTCGCCTGGCGGCAGAGCGTATCTCCAGCGGCATTGTGGGATTGAACCTGGCGGGCAACGAGGTTGATTTTTCAGCTTTGCCTTTTGCCGGCGTTTTTCGCCAGGCAAAAAAGGCTGGATTAGCCATCTCGGTCCATGCTGGCGAGTGGGGTGGGGCAGCTAACGTGCGCCAGGCGCTGGAAGAACTGGAAGCCGACCGTATCGGTCATGGCGTGCGCATTCTCGAAGATCCACAGGTGGTGGATCTGGCGCTCCAGAAACACACCGCCTTTGAAGTCTGCCTCACCAGCAACTACCAGACCGGCTCGATCACTGATCTCAAACAACATCCCATCTTGAAAATGTTGGCAGCCGGGTTGATTGTCACCATTAATACCGATGATCCCAGCATCTCGCAGATTACGTTGAGTGATGAATACCGCCTGGCTATAGAAACGTTGGGGCTGAAACGAGAGACTCTGAATGGTTGCATTCGGGCTGCCGCCGGGGTTTCTTTTCTGCCTGCCGTTGAGAAAGAACGCCTGCTACAAATAATCAATCAGGGCCTTTAGGTCTTTCAGCTAGTCTCGGTTTTGGAAAACTCATCTTAACCTTTTGGGCGGTTTCTGCTATACTCTTAGTAGTGGCAGGTGCTCAGCGCACCCATCATACCTGGATAAGAATCGATGGATTGCCAGGGCCAGATAACTATAATCCAACACTGGAAGGAGTTGCAGCGATGCAGTTTACTGTACGGGACTGGATGATCGATCTGGTTGTCTTTATTGACCCAGAAAGCACAGTTGCTGAAGGGCTGGCCTTAATGCGCCGCCGTTATATTCACAGCCTTATTGTCAATAAGAGCGTGGAAAGCCCGGAATATGGCATTGTCACTTCCACGGATATTTGCGACAAAATCATCGCTCAGGAGTACAACCCTGCCAAGACAAAAATAAAAGATGTTATGAACTCTCCTTTGATCACCGTCACCAGGACAATGTCTCTAAAAGAATGTTCGCTGATCATGAAGAAACATCATATCCACCATTTACCGGTGGTCGATGAGCATAATACTCCGATAGGCATGATTTCGGCCAGTGATTTTTTGGTTGCCGCCGAAGCTATGAGCCGTGAGCCGGGTGACCGACTATCCTAAGCATAGCCGATTTAACTCTTAATTAATAAAAGCGACGCATCGGTTATAATAAAGAAACCAATGCGTCGTTTTAACTTAACAGGCTTCTATCTGATATTTGCGCTCTTTATCGGAGCGACCCTGGCAATGCCTGCCCGGATTGCTTGGGCTGACGATCCGCCCACCCCTTCTGAATTAATCAGTATGGTCAATCAAGTGCGGGAGGCTAACGGCCATCCTGCCCTGGTCGAAAATGCTGCCATTGATAGCTCCGCCCAGGCGGCCGCCCAGATTATGGCTGCCAGTGATTCCTGCGCACACATCGGCAACGCCTCCGGGCGAGTGGCCGCGGCTGGTTATGGCGGTGGGGCCCGCGTCTGGGCAACCGAGAATATCGCCTGTGGGCCTACCTTAACTGCCCAGCAGGCCGTTTATTCTTACTGGACCGACCCGCTACATATGCTGCCGATGACCGAAGCCAGCTACGTCAGTATTGGCGGAGGCGTCGCAAAATCGAGCAGCGGCTGGTATTACGCCGTCATCGAGGCCGCCTATACATCCGGACCGGCTACGGGCAATTATGATTATGGTTACAATCCTTCTACCACAACCAATGCACAGGGATCCACGGTTGGCAATGCCGTCTCACAATTAATTATGCCGGTCGTGTTAGCCACCCCTCAAAGCGACGGCTCGATTGTGCACGTGGTTCTGGATGGACAATCGTTGTGGAGCATCGCCATCGCCTATGGGGTCAAGATCAACCAGATTGTGGCCTTGAATAAGCTTTCCGCCAACGATCCCATGATTTTTCCCAAGCAAAAGCTGCTGATCCACCCAGCCCCGTCTCCCACTCCAAAACCCAGCGCTACCCAAACCGCCGTGCCACCCACGCGCACACCTCGCCCAACTTCAACCAGGCAGCCACCCACCCCAACTCGCACCATTACACCTACCATGACAGCTACACCCGCCCCCTTAATCCCGGGTCTCGCTTCGATTGGCTCGATCGATCATAAGAGCCTGGGGATCAGTATTATCGTGATTTGTGGGCTGGGTCTGGCCACCGTAGTCGTGGCCAGCTTTCGATCCCGGCTATAAACACAGGCTAGATCATAAAATCTTCCCCACGCCAGATACCGTGCTCAGGGGCATGAATAACGGGCGCTTCCTCGCGGTTCCCATTCCCGTTGCCATTACCATATCCATTGCCGTTGTCGTGTCCGTTATGGCCGTTGCCGGCGCTTTCAGATATGCTGTTCAGCCGGGCTGTTTTTTCCAGGCGCTCGACCCGCGTCAGCAGGGATACCAGTGAGGCGCCGATGGTATCCGGTAACTGGCCATGCTCCAGATCCGGCTCAAGGTGATGAGGATGGCTGCGCACGACCACCTGGCCGGGCACGCCGACCACAACCGACTCGGGCGGCACATCATGGACGACCACTGCATTTGCGCCGATGCGG
>DATFYI010000328.1:0-6051 GCA_035315125.1 Anaerolineaceae bacterium
AGCCTCGCGAATTAATCTAGCCGAATCTAAAGTTCAGCTATGGCTGGTGCCTACCGATGAAGAATTTGTCATTCTCGGAGAAGTTATTGCGTTAATATAATCAATTTAAAGCCCCCTCTCTCCTGGAACAGAGGACGCCAGGAAAGAGGGGTACATGAGGAGGAGAGGAAACCTAAGCGATGTTTTGTGTCACTACTGTCCGGAAGCAGGCAGTGCACCCAGCGTTACTTTCACATCTTGCTGGCTGCCGTTCCGTAGCACCGACACGGTGACGGTATCGCCAACCTTTGTGTTATTGAACAGGTAGGATGCCAGATCTTCAAATTGTTTGATGGGCTGCCCGTTAATTGCGATGATCACATCGCCGCCAACCATAGCCTGCTGGCCATTGATGACCACCTGTTTGGTGCTGGCATGCAGGCCGGCCTTGCTGGCGGGACCGCCAGAGGTTACGTCCACGATCAGGGCGCCTTGCTGGTCGCCAGGAAGATTCATAGCAGAGGCCAAATCAGGGGTCAAGGTAGTGCCGCTGATACCGATATAGGGATGCTGGTAAGAACCGGTTGAGATCAGGGATGGTACGACCTTCTGGACAATGTTGGATGGGATTACAAACCCGATGCCGGCATTGGAATTGGCCGATGATTCGATGGCGGCTGTAACGCCAACCAATCTGCCCTGGTCATCTAAGAGCACACCACCTGAATTGCCGGGGTTGATAGCCGCATCGGTCTGGATGATGTCAGGAATGTTGTAGGTTGGGCCGGTTTGGGCAGTCTGGTTGTCAAGACCAACTGGCAGGCTGCGATCAAGAGCGCTGACGATGCCTTGAGTCATGGTGTTGGAAAGACCATAGGGGTTACCGATGGCGATAACGATCTGCCCAACTTTAACCTGTGACGAATCGGCCGGAATAACCGGATGGAGTTTGTCAGAGGATACGTTCACTTTCACGACTGCCAGGTCTGCGTTGGGATCTGCGCCGACCAGTTTGGCCGGTACAATTGTGCCGTCCGCGAAGGTTACATCGATACTGGAAGCGCCGGATATAACATGGTTATTTGTTACGATGTCACCATTAGTGTCCCATACGAAACCTGAACCCAGTGCTTGCTGAACTGGTTGAGCGCCCTGGTTGTTGCCAAAGCCAAATGGGAAACCGGGCACACGACCGTTACCGGTAGTTGTGCTGGTACCGCTTTCAATAACGCTAATACTGACAACAGATGGATTAACCGCCTGGTAAATACTTTCGAACGAACTTTCCAGGTCTGAAAGGGATTGGGATGTCGTTACTGCCCCGGTGACTGGTTTGGCTGTGTCCACCACCGGTTGAGCGGATTTCACAACGACCGCCGGGCTGGTAGAACTGGTAGAATTGGTGGTCTGGCTAAAAGGAACAGCTAAAGCGCCACAGGCGACCAACACGAGCCCGCTTACCAGAATTACTGGTATAAGTGCCTTTGAAATTTTCATTCTAAAAACCTCCGTCTTACATGTCTTGTTATTGCAGTCAAAATATAACAGACCAAGATTACAAAAAGATGAAATTTAGGAAAACATCTATTAAAAATGGGGTCACACTTTGTTCATTTATCTGTCATCTTCTTGTGTTAAAATTATTCAAATAGTATAGTTTACTGAAATGAACCATTGATTAATGATTTTCAGGATTGATGACATGAGATTGTTGATTGTTGAAGATAATCACCGTTTGAACAATTCCCTGCGAATGAGCCTGATGGATGATGGCTATGCCGTAGATCCGGCTTTTGATGGATTGGAAGGCGAAGAACTGGCCGAAATGACCCCATACGATGCCATTATACTGGACTTGATGCTACCCAAGAAGGATGGCATCGAAGTGTGCCGTGATCTGCGCGACAAGCATGTCAACACGCCCATTTTGATGTTGACCGCCCGCGATACGATTGAAGATCGTGTGCAGGGCCTGGATAGCGGGGCCGACGATTATCTGGTCAAGCCATTTGCGATCGAGGAACTACGCGCACGCTTGAGAGCTTTGCTGCGCCGAGACTCTGCCGATAGATCCGGTTTGATCCAGGTAGGTGACCTTATGCTCGATCCGGCTACTCATTCTGTAGAGCGTAGCGGCAGCCCAATCCAGCTGACTGCCAAGGAATATTCTTTGTTGGAGTATTTCATGCGCAATCCGGATCGACTGATCACCCGCGAGATGGCCGAAAGCCATATTTGGAGCTACGATTTCGACGGCACTTCCAATGTGGTTGACGTATATATTCGCCGGCTGAGACGTAAAATCGATGACCCTTATCCCGTCAAATTATTCGAGACGATTCGTGGAGCAGGATACCGGCTTTGCCGGCCGGTTGAAGCCTAAATAGAAGACCTATTATGTATTTGCCATTCAAAGCCCTGAGCAGCCGGTTGCGGCAGTTTTTCAGCAGTATTCGCTTCCGGTTAACCCTCTGGTCACTGGTGATCCTTAGCCTGGTGCTGGTCATTTTTAGCAGCGTCGTTTATGAGCGTGAGCTCAATGATCTGAAATACCTGGCACTTAACCAGTTGGAAGCGCGCAGCCACCAGATGCAGATGGTTTACCACTTTATCGGGAGCCAATATCCTTTGACCGGAAATTTGCTGCTGCCGCGCGATAGCGATGATGGTATGGCGCTTGTTCAGGCAAATGAGGCGGTGGCCTTGTTTGACGCCTCTACTGGAAAAATTATCCAGCAAATTGGACCGATCACGCCGCAGGATGTCAACCAGTTGGTTTCGCATTGGACAAATACGAATACCAGCGTTGGACCTTTTGCCTACCAATTAGCGGGAATTTCTGCGGCCGGGCAGGGCAATAACCAGCAGTACTTTTTCTTAATGACCCCTGTACAGGTGCCTGGTTACGGCATGGTCATTCTGGTGATGGGCACACCACTCGATCCGGGCGGCCAACTTCCGGCTCTTTTTATTACTTTGTTATTGGCTTCATTAGCCACCCTGCTGATTGCGACGTTGGGCGGCTACTGGCTGGCCGGTCGCGCCATGAGCCCGGTCAAGAAAATTACCCAGGCGGCGCGCGAGATTGGCGAGACAGATTTACGTCGGCGCTTGAACTTAAAAGCTCATGATGAGCTGGGCGAGCTGGCCGATACTTTTGATGATATGCTGGCGCGTTTGCAGGCAGCTTTCGAACGCCAGCGCCAGTTTACCGCCGATGCCAGCCACGAGCTGCGCACGCCGCTAACGATTGTTGATTTGGAGGCAGACCGCGCCTTATCCAAACGGCGTACCCCAGAAGAATATGAGCGCGCCTTGACCGTCATAAAATCCGAGAACGAATATATGTCCCGACTGGTAAACGAGCTGCTCACGCTGGCCCGCATGGATGCCGGCCAAACCATGATCAAATCGGAAGAATTGGACTTGAGCGATCTGGCTCTGGAAGTGGTTGAGCGGCTGCATCCCCTGGCGAAGCGGCGCGGTGTCGAGCTCTCTACCGGGGCATTGCCTGAACTGTTAATTAAAGGTGACCGGCAGTTCCTCATTCAAATGCTGACCAACCTGGTCGAAAACGGCATCAAATATAGCGAAGGCCTGCAGCAATGCATACAGGTAGAGACCGGCTATCATTCGAATGAATCTCATTCTATGGCCTGGGTCACGGTCAGCGATCAGGGTCCTGGCATCCCGGCCGAAGACCTGCCGCTGATCTTCGACCGGTTTTACCGGGTGGATAAGTCCCGCAGCCATAATGGCGATGGGCCCCAAAACACCGCCGCCGAGGATGACCGTCCGGTTGGCAGTGGGTTGGGCCTTTCCATCGTGCAATGGATTGTGCGGGCACATGCCGGCCAGGTCAAGGTCGAAAGCCAGCTGGGCCAAGGCACCACCTTCACGGTAGAGTTGCCGCTGCTTAGTGCTCCGGCCGGGGCCTAGTGAGATACATTCCGTTATTATTCTGCATCGTAAGCCGCCAGGGCGGCTGGCAGGCATTGGATCACTACCTGCCCGGCAGCAGGCAGCCCAACCAAAATGGCGCTGATGATTTCGGTGCGGCTGGCGCCAGCGCTTTTGGCCGATTTTATATGGAAGAAAATGCCGCTTTCCATGCGCATCGCTGCTAAAACTGCCAGATAGGCCAATTCTTCGGTCTTTTTGTCCAGCGCGCTGGCCTGATCCAGTCCTTGTACGGCCCCCATCCAGGCCTGAGCCTGAGCGGGTGCTTCCTGCAAGAAAGTCTTAAACGAATTGCTGATACCTGCCGGTGAGTTATTCATGGGCGATTCCCTTTTCTAAGATTTAGTCGATGAGATTTGAAAAAAGTACACACTGCTTGTTGACAGAATTTACAGAAAGTTATATAAAAAAGACAAGGAAATTATTATCTTGCCTAAGAACGGATCAATGAGATGTTATTAACTACTTTGGGATATGAAGGACTTAATATCGATCAATTTTTCAATATTTTATATTTGTATGGGGTTGAAGTCCTTGTAGATATTCGTGAAAAACCTATAAGTCGGAAGCCAGGTTTTTCTAAGAAGTCTTTAATAACAACGGCAAACAATTTTCAAATTGATTATATTAATATACCCGAACTAGGAAGTCCGATGGAGGTTCGTCATGACTTCCACGAAGATTGTGATTGGGAAAAGTTCACGTTTCGTTACCAGGCATATTTATCTTCAAAAGACCGTGAAATTGATAGTTTAACCAAAATCGTCGCCGAAAAAGTATGTTGTTTATTGTGTTTTGAGGCTGATTATAAACACTGCCACCGTTTATTTGTGACCGAAAAAATTTGTAAATCCTTAGGCGATAAACTGAGAGTTATCCATCTGGATAAGTCGGCCATAACGCCTCTTGCCTTGCAGCTACCTTTGGCGGATATATCAACCCGACTATAAGCCATTGGTCTTGAAATCTATGCATATTGCCCATTAAAAATATCAAATCTTTTTCTTCTGAAAATTCTCTTTCCAGTTTGTCGCGAAATGGTTGTTCCCATTTATTTCCATAATCTTTTTGGCACTTCCAGAAAAATGTTCCAATTTCCCAATCGGTTATTTTGTGACTTAATTTTTCAATTCCATTTGGAGTTCGACACTCATATTTATATCGAAAATCATATGGCACTTTTCTTAATACATTGCGTTTCCCAATATTGGTCTTATCGAATAGGCCTTGTTTAACCAAATTTTCTTTCTCTTGATCTGACCAATCCGATTTGTCCGCTTCTGTTATTTCCAAGCTAATATTTAGCGGCTTGATAAAACCTAATGATTTCCCCTGCTCTAATCTAAGTGTTTCTAATTCTGAACAGCTATTTAATAGGTGCGGAGTGATCCATTGCATTCTTTCGCCCCAGGCATGATGTGTTTTGACTTGACGAAGCGTTTCGATGCTATCCACATCAACTCGATAACTTTCCGGCCTGTGATCACTGCTTGCTCTGGTCACTTTTACCCTAATCCATTCCCATTTGCGAAATTGTTTAGAACCATCCAAAAGTCGAAAAGGAATGGGGTAGAGTCTGCGTATCTCCCCCGATTTAATGAAGGCTGCAACGCAAGTTGTTTCTGAATAATTTGAGCTTGGGATTGGATAGGTTTTTGTGATTATCAAAAAATCTTCTTGAATATAATCAATCATTTTTGTATCCCCTCATCCGGAAATGATCTTTTTTAGGTTGATTTTACAGCAATAATTATTAATAGCCCTAGTCTAAAAAAGAGAGCAAATATAGAAATTGATAAACTCTCTTCACCTTTTTACAATATTTATAGAGTAAGTAGGTCACTTAAGCTACAATAAAAATATGGAAAAACTATTTGTGGATGAGTCAATCGAGATCAACGCCCCGGCCTCAAAAGTATGGCGGGCACTGACTTTGCGCGAATATACTGACCAATGGACGCCTGAGTTCGCCAACGGCGATCCCCACTTCTATATCGAAAGCGATTGGAAGCTCGGTTCCCCGGTACTTTGGAAGGGCCAGGGCAGAAACCTGGTGGTCGAAGGTATTGTAACCGCGCTTGTCCTGAATAAGCTGCTGCGCATTACTGTATT
>DATFYI010000329.1:0-5922 GCA_035315125.1 Anaerolineaceae bacterium
GCGCCGGTCCAGGGTTGTGGCAGGCGGCAGCACGATCTCTTCTTCCACTCCGCTAATGTTGCCAAAAAAGCTCATCTGGCCGCTTTGGGCAGCGCGCAAATGGCTATTGCTAACTGCCAATATCTGATCGAGCGCTTCGAGCAAGGCTTTACGGGCTCCAAATGCCTCCAGCGCTCCGACCCTGATCAGACATTCCAGCGATCGTTTGCCGACCTGGCGTAGGTCAACCCGCCGGGCAAAATCGGTCAGGTCGCGGAATGGACTATTGCGGCGCGCTTGCAAGATCAGCTCTATCGAGTTTTGGCCCACGTTTTTAACGGCGCCCATACCGAACCGGATAGCCGGTTTTTGATCGGGTTGGTCCTCAATGGTAAAATCCCAACCGCTACTGTTGACGTCCGGGGGTAAAATGTCTACGCCCATGCTGCGGCAGTCGGCCACATAGAAGGCGACTTTGCTGGCTTCATTTTTCGAAGCTGAGAGCAGGGCCGCCATATATTCAACGGTGTAATGGGTCTTCAAATAGGCCGTCTGGACGGCAATAATGCCATAATCTGCGGCATGGCTTTTGTTAAAGCCGTAGCGGGCAAACTCTTCCCAATCGGCGAAGATCTTTTCGGCGGTTTCTTGCGGAATGCCGCGTTCGCTTGCGCCTTCTACAAATTTATGCTGGTGCTTTTGCAGCTTATCTTTTTGTTTTTTGGCGATAGCCTTGCGCAAGTCATCCGATTCGGAGAGGGAATATCCGGCCAGATCGACGGCGGCACGCATAATCTGTTCCTGGTAAACCGGTATGCCATAGGTTTCCTCAAAGATGGGCTTGAGGGTTGGATGGAGATAGACGGTCGGTTCCTCTTCATGCATGCGGTGTATGTAGAGCGGAATAAATTCCAGAGGTCCCGGGCGATAAAGAGCTACCATGGCGATAATATGCGAGAGGTTCTTGGGCTTCATCTGAACCAGATAACGGGTCATGCCGTTGCCTTCCAGTTGGAAGACGCCGGCGGTATGCCCTGCGCCCATTAATTGGAAAGTGTCCGGGTCGTCCAGTGGAATATTGTGCAGGTTCAGTTGAACGCCATGGCGCTGGGCGATCAGATCGCAGGCCCGCTGCATGACGGTTAGCGTGGAGAGACCCAGGAAGTCCACTTTCAACAACCCCAAGGATTCCACAATCGACATCTCGAACTGCGAGATGGATTTAATAGGGCTTTCTTCCGAGCCGCTGGTCGGCCGGTGCAACGGGGCGTAGGTGACGATTGGCTGGTCGGTGATAATAACACCGGCAGCGTGTGTGCCGGCATTACGAACCACCCCTTCCATGTGGGCGGCAGTGTCGATCAACTCTTTCAAATAGGTAGTCTGGGGATCGTCGTAAATCTGTTTGAACTCGGGCACCTGCTCGATGGTTTCCTGGATAGTGATGGGCTTGCCGGGGATGGCCGGGATCAATTTGGCGACGCGATCCACTTCGGTCAGGGGAATGTCCATCACGCGGCCGACGTCACGGATGGCGGCGCGGGCTCCCAGGGTGCCAAAGGTAATAATCTGGGCGACTTTATCGTGGCCGTATTTTTTTGCGCAGTATTCCATGATTTGGGCGCGCTTATCATCCTGGAAATCCAGGTCAATATCGGGCATTGAAATACGACCGGGGTTAAGGAAACGCTCGAAGATCAGGTCGTGGTTAATTGGTTCGACCAGTGTAATATCGAGGGCATAGGCTACCAGCGAGCCGGCAGCCGAGCCACGGGCGTTATACCAGATGCCCTGATCGCGCGCCTGGCGGCACAAGTCCGAAACGATCAAGAAATAAGTGTCGAAGCCCATCTGGTGGATGACCGAAAGCTCGTATTCCAGTCGCTGGCGAACCACAGGATCGTCGGCGCGTTCACCATAGCGCTCCCGCAGGCCTTTTTCACACAGGCCACGCAAGAAGCTCTCGGGGGTGCAGCCTTCCGGCACATTGAAAAGCGGCAGGTGATAGCCGGTCGGTTTCAAATCGACCTGGCAGCGTTCGGCGATCAACAATGTATTTTCGATGGCGCCGGGTACGTCTGCAAACAGGCTGGCCATCTCTTGCGGTGAGCGAAGATAATAGGAATGATCGGTCATGCGCATGCGGTTGGGGTCGCTCAGCAAAGATCCGGTCTGAATGCACAGCAGAATATCCTGGAAGCGCCAATCCTCAGGCTCGATGTAGTGGACGTCATTGGTAGCCACGTAGCGGGCGTTATAATGCTTGCCGATATCGAGCAGGGCGTTATTGATGCGATCCAGCTCGGAAATGTTGTGTTTCTGGAGCTCGATAAAGAAATGTTCCGGCCCGAAGACCTGGTAATACCAATCCAGCTTGCTGCGGGCAGCCTGCAGATCCTGGTCGAGTATGGCACGCGGCACTTCGGCCGACATACAGCCCGAGGTACAGATGAGACCTTCGGCGTGACTGGCCAAAAAATCGTGATCGATGCGGGGATAGTAGTAAAAACCTTCTAACTGTGAAGCGCTGGCGATGGCCAGCAGGTTGCGGTAGCCGGTATCATTCTCAGCCAGCAAGAGCAGGTGAGAGGAATGTTTGTCCTGCTTGCCGTCCTTATCGGTCATACGGCGGGCAGACAGGTAGCCTTCCAAACCAATCAACGGTTTGATGCCGGCGGCATTGGCGGCGTTGTAAAACTCGATCACCCCGAACATGGTGCCGTGGTCGGTCAGGGCCACGGCCGGCATGCCCAGCTCCTGGGTGTGTTTAACCAGCTTCTTGAGGTTGCTGAAGCCGTCCAGAAGCGAGTATTCAGAATGAACGTGAAGATGGACGAAAGACATGATGGCCTACCGCTATTAATAAATTTGATATCCGCACCTGACCTGCACTTTTTTTATTATAGCATGTCGATCGAAAGGGAGATAATTTATTAACATGAGAAAGATGTGCAAGTATTTTGCCAGAGATCATACCGCTTGATTAATATCGTACAATAATTGGAGTTCGAAGGGAACAATAGGTTGGCGATATGCACAAGTTCCGTGGCCGTTTTTGGTGAGGAGGAATAATGACGAAGGCGGAGATTGCCCTTCAAAGGCTGCGCCAACAACAACTCTTGCAACCGGTATTTGAAAAGCCGGAGGATGTGGTTGTTTGGCTGGGCGCGATGCAGGCACAGGATTTTGGTGGGGCGAAATGGGCGGTTTCACAACGCACGACCGGCCTCACAGACCTGGCGTTGGAGCAGGCTTTTGCCAGCGGTGCCATCCTACGAACGCACATCCTGCGGCCGACGTGGCATTTTGTCACCCCGGCCGATATCCGCTGGATGCTGTCGCTCACGGCTCCACGGGTTAAGGCGTTTAATGCTTCTTACTACCGAAGGCTTGAATTGGACCAGGTGGTCTTTGCACAGAGCAACGCTGTCCTGGTAAAAGCGCTGCAGGGCCGCAAGCAACTAACGCGCTCGGAACTGGGCGTGATTCTCCAGAATGCCGGCATCGATACGCATGAGCTATTGCGATTAACTTACATTATGTTAAATGCCGAACTGGATGGGATCGTGTGCAGCGGGGGGCGTCGCGGCAAACAATTTACCTACGCGCTGCTGGATGAACGCGCACCGGAACCCCGGCCTTTAGAGCCTAAAGAAGCATTGGCCGAGCTTATCCGGCGCTATTTCACGGGGCATGGACCGGCCACAATCAATGATTTTGTATGGTGGTCGGGGCTGACTGTAGCCGACGTCAAAGCCGGCCTAGAAATGATCTCCCCTGAACTGGCATATGAGATGATCGATGATCAGACTTATTGGTTCCCAAACTCTATGCCTCCGGCGGCAAGAGTATCTCCAGTTGTTCATCTACTGCCGAATTATGACGAATATATCGTCGGTTACACAGACCGCACTGCGGCATTTGATGTACTGGATACCAAAATGGCAAACCCACGTGATAAAATTGTATTCAACTCCACGCTAGTTATTGATGGGCGGGTATCCGGCACCTGGAAACGCACGATCAACAAAGGCCAGGTTCTTCTCACAATCAGCACCTTTACCCGTCTAAGTGTGGACGAAGAAAACGCCCTGAATGCCGCTGTACGGCGTTATGGGGAATTCCAGGCTTTGCCAGTACTGATGGATTTTAATTAGCTTATTGGTTTGATATCAAATTACTTCAATTATAAATATTTGTTGCCTAAGCAACAGAAATCGGTGTTTGTTGGTTGATTAGTTGGCCGTTCGTTTTATAATCAAACTATACAACTTTTGTTTAATACACGACGGTTGTATAAATGTAAATCTAACAAGGATGTTTATACACGTGGAAACTGCATCGACACAAATCAAACCATTTGACCGGTTAGCTTCAGAGGAGCAGATTGAGCGTACCACGAAGGCGCTGGAAGCCAACGGTTTTCATACCCTGATTACTGAAAATGGCGATGAGGCACGTAAATTGTTTTTTGAGCTTTTACCCGAAGGCGCTCAGGTGCATCAGGGCGCTTCAATTACATTGGAGCAGACCGGGATCACGACTCGTATAGAGCAATCTGGTTGTTATCAGGCATTACGCCCTAAGCTGCGCTCCATGGACCGCCAAACCCAGGCGGACGAAATGCGACGGCTGGGAGCCAGCCCGGATTACATGACGGGCTCAGTCCAGGCGATCACTGAAGATGGGCACGTCCTGGCCGTTTCAGCCGGTGGCAGCCAGCTTGGGCCATATGTCTACGGTGCCGGTAAGGTAATCTGGGTGATTGGCGCTCAAAAAATAGTCAAGGACCTGAATGAGGCCTTCCGAAGGGTTGAAGAATATGTTTATCCATTGGAAGATGCACGCATGCAGAAGCTGGCAGGTATTCATTCCAGCCTGAATAAGATATTAATATTCAATAAAGAACGCCCCGGCCGTATTACAATCATTCTGGTTAAAGAAGTGCTGGGTAATTAATTGAGAACCCTCTAAGGACTTTGGGGCCTGCCTATGAAATTGGAAAACCGATTTGGAATGAGCTCAGATCCTGAATCGAACCCACCCGACAGCCCAATAACCGGTGCAGTATGCATTCCTAACATCAGCACTCGCGAGCGACGCAAGCGGTTGTTGTCTGGTGGGGTGATGCTCCTCATCAGTCTAGTTATTCTGGGTGCATTGATGGCATTTGGCGTAAGCCGCTGGTGGCGGCTGATCCTATTTCCCTTGTTTGCGGGTGCATGGTCGGGTTTCTTCCAGTGGCGGGATAAGACCTGAGTAGGCCTTTCGGCGCGAGGTTCGCGCCAGTTGGGTGATGCGGTTGAAAAGATCGAAGATGCGGCCGAGCTGGCGCAAGTACGCCGGCAGGCTCGCGTGGTACAGATGAAAAGCCTGTTGGTTGGCATCGCCATGACTTTGTTAGCACTGGCGTTACCGGCTTTTACTTGGATAATTTGAGGGTCAGCTATTTACCGGCCAGTTTTTTAATAACTGCGGTAGCTCACTGAGATTTGTTATGGTGGCATCTGGCAGGATAGTGTCTTCATGTGCGCGGTTAGCGGAGGTGTCAGCACGCCGGGTAATCCAAATGCTGGATAAACCGGCGTTGTGGGCGCCCAGAATATCAGCCCCCAGGGTGTCGCCGACCATGACGGCCTGATGCGGTTGGATGCCCATTTGCTTAAGAGCCAACTCGAAGATACGCGCTGCCGGCTTTCGCACGCCGACTTCGGCTGAAATGATGACTACCTCAAAAAAGTGACGCAGTCGGGTTTTATCGAATAAGGTAAGAGCGTCTTTGGCATCACCGGCATTGGAAATCAGACCCAGCCGGTAGCCGAGAGAATGTAATTCCTCGATCGTTGAATGCGCATCGGCTTCGACCTTCCAGTGGGTTTGAGTAATTTTATATAAAGAGTCTAATGCCAGGCGGGTATGCTCAGGCGGCGGGTCGTGGTAACC
>DATFYI010000330.1:0-3907 GCA_035315125.1 Anaerolineaceae bacterium
CAGATTGGCGAACTCAAACAGCAAGCTGGAGAGCCAATTCGAACTTTTGGCAGCATGCAATTAGTGAGGGGCTTATTGCAGCTCGGTCTCGTTGACCGGTTGCGGCTGATGGTCTTCCCCCTCATCCTTGGAGAGGCAGGACGGGAATTCATATATGCCGAGTTTCAGCGAACCGCGCTTCACCTGGTTGGGACGAAGGTGCTCGATTCGAGACTCATCCTGCTTGAATATGAACCTCAAAACCGTGGCGATCCTGCCTGGCAGGATAGAACTTGAGTGTCAATGGGATGGGTATCGAATGCGCATCAGGGATTACGAGATCGACCCCTCCCTGCCCTCTCCAAATCCTTTGGATTTGGAGAGGGTGTCCGTTAGGACGGGTGGGGTTGAACCGCGCAGGCTTTGATTTATTGGTTGCTCTATGACTTTTGGAGTTTCTGGCATTCTTGCTCCCATATTTTTGCATATCGTTCAAAAAAGTCGGAGATCAATTGCAGCTCTTCTTCAGAGTAATTTGAAATGAGCTCCTCTTGCGCTTTTCCCACGGGCGCAAACCATTTTGCCACTTTTTCAGCACCTGATTTAACGAGAACGATGAGTGTTCCGCGGCGATCATCCGGATTGGGCCGGCGTTCGATAAACCCCCCTTTTTCGAGCCGATCAAGCATGGCGGTCGTCGCCCCGGAAGTGAGGCCAGTATATCTGGCAAGCTCAGTGGGGGTGGCGATGCGTTTATAAAATAAAAACCCCAGACATTCCATGTCGGTGCCATTGACGTCCAGTTTTTCGAAAATCACGTTGCGAAACATCGTCATCTGAATACCGTAACCCCTGGCGGCGATGTTGGTTCGTATGATTAAATCAATCTTGGTGGGTTTTGTCATATTAATGCCTCTTGACAATGTCTTTATTTTAGAGTATCTTTATTATATAACTAAATGGTAAAAATATCAAGAAAAGGAGTTTGCTATGAATAAAGGTTGGAGACCAGGATAAAGGAGATTCTCATGAACCCAGGTAAAAGCACCATTAATAAGTCCACAGGTTTCACAGACGAGGAAAAAGCCGCCATGAAGGCTCATGCCTTAGAGCTGAAAGCAGAAGCGCGCGCAAACAAGGACAAGGCGGAAGGTGAATTAGCCGTGCTTACGGCTATCGCCGAGATGCAGGAACCGGATCGCTCGATGGCCGAGCGGCTGCATGCCATCATCAAAGACAGCGCACCCGACCTCTCGCCGAAAACCTGGTACGGGATGCCGGCGTATGCCAGGGATGGCAACATTGTCTGCTTCTTCCAGTGCGCACAGAAATTCAAAACGAGGTACGCGACACTCGGCTTTAGCGACAAAGCAAACCTCGATGAAGGCGGCATGTGGCCGGCTGCCTTCGCGCTGAAGGAGTTGACCGCTACCGAAGAGGCAAAGATCGCCGCGCTGGTGAAGAAAGCGGTGAGTTAAGAAGCCCATGCGGGTCAGCGATTAAGAGATAACCCCTCCCTACCCTCCCCAAATCTCTTTGATTTGGGGAGGGTGTCTGTTAGGACGGGTGGGGTAAATTCCGATGCATGGAAATCATTCATCGAGCCCACAACACCACCCTACAAAAACTGCGGTTCGGGCTCTGCCCAGGGATAATTCCTGGGCAAACTTTAATATACTCTTAACAGTAAAACGAAAAAACACTCCAAAATTTTAATGCTGCACTTAAAGTCTGAATGTTATAATGCGCACTTGAACTTAGAGACTACAACTTATCTAGAGAACCTATGCAAATCGAAAACGCACTCACCAAGAAACCGATTGCTTATAAGTGGATCGCTCTTTCCAATACAACTTTAGGCATTTTTATGGCCATGCTGGACGGCAGCATCGTCGAAATCTCATTACCGGCTATCTTCCATGGAATTGGGGTTAATCCCCTGGCGCCGGGCGAAACCGACTATTTGCTATGGATGTTGATGGGTTACCTGGTGGTAACTGCCACGTTGCTGGTGACCTTTGGGCGCATCTCCGATATGTTCGGACGGGTACGCCTGTACAACCTGGGTTTTGCCATTTTTGCAGTCGGCTCGATCATGCTGTACATGGTAAACGGCAGCGGCAACGGCGCCGCCATGCAGATTATCCTGTTCCGGCTGGTACAGGCGGTAGGAGGGGCTTTCTTAATGGCCAATTCCACTGCCATCCTGACGGACGCCTTCCCGCCCAACCAGCGCGGCCTGGCCATGGGCATTAACATGATCGCCGGCACGAGCGGCACGTTTATCGGGCTGCTGGCCGGCGGCATCCTATCAGCCATCAACTGGCGCTACATCTTCCTGGTCAGCGTACCGTTTTCGGTGGGCGGCACCATTTGGGCCTACCTGGCGCTGCACGAGACGGCCACCATCCGCAAGAACCAGCATCTCGACATCCCCGGTAATATCCTGTTCGCCCTCGGTTTGACCGCCCTGCTGATCGGCACTACCTACGGTATTCAGCCGTACCACGGCTCGACCATGGGCTGGGGCAATCCCTTTGTGCTGGCCTGTTTGATCGGGGGAACGCTGGCGCTGGTGGCGTTCATATTCGTCGAGCAGCACGTGCCTGAACCGATGTTCCGGCTGGAGTTGTTTAAGATCAGGATGTTTACCGCCGGCAACATCGCCGGTTTCCTGGCGTCATTGGCGCGCGGCGGTCTGAATTTGATGATCATTATCTGGCTGCAGGGCATCTGGCTGCCGCTGCACGGTTTTTCTTTTGAGGATACACCGCTGTGGGCGGGCATCTATATGCTGCCGCTGACGATCGGCTTTATGATTATGGGCCCGATCAGCGGCTATCTATCCGATCGCTTTGGCGCACGCACTTTCTCCACCGCCGGCATGTTGGTAACAGGGCTGGGTTTTATCGGTCTGTTGTTGGTTCCGACCAACTTCATCTATATATATTTCGCCCTGGCTATCCTGGTCATCGGCATGGGCATGGGTATGTTCGTTTCACCCAATACCACCGCCATTATGAACTCGGTACCACCCGAACACCGCGGCGCTTCCTCTGGCATGCGCGCCACCTTCCAGAATACGGCCGGCACCATGAGCATTACCTGGATTTTCAGCATGGTCACGGTCGGGCTGGCTGCCCATCTGCCGGCTGCTATGCACCAGGGCCTGACCAAGGCCGGTGTTCCAAGCGCGGTTGCCAGCCAGGTAGCCAACCTGCCGCCTACTGGCGCCTTGTTTGCAGCCTTTCTGGGCTACAATCCGATGAAAACCTTGCTACCGGCGGCAGTGCTCAACCAACTACCGGCCGCTTCGCAAACCTTGCTGCTCAGCAAGGCTTTCTTTCCAAACCTGATCTCCGGGCCCTTTGACGCCGGTCTGCGGCTGGCCTTTTCAATCTCAGTGGCATTGGTCGTGGTTGCTGCCTTGGCTTCGCTGCTGCGCGGCAAACGGGTTATCTACGGACAGGAGAGCCAGACTCAAACGGACGCGCTTGCACTGGTTGCCCTGGACGGTAAAGAAGAACCGATCGAAAAGGAAGCTGCTGCCACATTTGATCCGGCGGATTAACCAAATCCTTGCAGCAAAGCCCACTCTTTTCGAATGAGCGCGCATATTTGTTAATCAAGACACCCACCAATTCAGGTGGGTGTCTTTTTTAGGAAGGAGGGACCTTTAATTTACAATAAATACTTCAATATCATCTTATCATTCCTATATGAGCCTGACCTTAAGAGAATCTTTTTTTATTATTAAGGAATTCGAATAAACTGGCTATTTACTTCTGCTGGCCTGCTGCCTGGACAGGCAGCCATTTGCGCCACCAGGGCAGCAGCTCTTCGGGCTGCCATTGCTCAATCTCACGCAAGGCAATTTCGTACCCTTGCCGCATCAGCTCTTCGCTGTGCTGAAAATTCCAGATAGGCA
>DATFYI010000331.1:0-6017 GCA_035315125.1 Anaerolineaceae bacterium
TTCTGTTTATAAAAACTGGCTACCTGCTGCAAGCCGGCGTTGACGATATAACTCTGAAAAGCGGGCAGCTGCTTCACCTGGGCGGCCCCAGCCATCATGGGGATGTCCGTGATCAAAGGCAGGCAGCCCTTCGGCATGCTGACTTGCGTCCCGCTGCCGATCGCGCTGAGCGCGTAAGACCAGCTTCGGCTGCCCTGAAAGTCGCCGGAAGGTAGCTGAATGTTCAGCACGTACTTCAGCACGTACCCGCCCGGCTGGGCAATCCATACATCGCCGCTGGCTTTGCCATTCTGCCCGGCCTGCCAGGGCACAGCTTTCTCGTCAAACGAATAATGGGTGGCAGATATGCCGCTCAGCGTTTCCTGTCCGGCAATTTTTGCGCCAAAGACGGGCGGCAGTTTCAGAGTCTGGTCTGAAACCAAGGCGCTCACGCTGGCGGCTGTGCGGCAGATGCCCCCGGAGGCCTGCTGGCTGAACTCTGTCCCGTTTAACACCACCCGCTGCAGGTAAAAATCCGAATCGCCGGTGCTGGTCTGCTGCACCAGCTCAGAGCTGTTTGCACCGTTCACCAGTCCATTGATCGTCAAATTGGATTCGAACGCTTGCCCCTTCTGGGTTCCTTTGACTGCGGTGGTATAACTGAATTGGTAGCTGCTCAGCGCCGATAACCCGGTCAGCGGATCCGGCAGGGTCAAGACGCCGTTGCTCTGTGTTTCCGGATTGGATTGTGTTTCCGCATTGGACTGCCCGGCCGGCTTTGTCGACTGAGCCGCCACCGGTGAAAGGATGCCGCTCAAATTGCAGGCCAACAACAGCAGCGCCAGTCCAATTCCAATGAAAAGAAATAAAGCCCGGGAATGATTTCGCATGGTATTCATCTTTTCACCTGGGAACGAGCGTTAGTTGGGCAAAATAATCCAAATCACCCACCGATTGAACAATGTTCATACCCCCGCCCTGCAGCTCCACCTGCTGCGTGCCGCCGGAAATGGGAAATGTCGATTGGATCTTGGCGGCCAGGTCCGGGTTGCCGCCCATGGCAATGCCCCAGCCCTGCCCCACGCTGCCATTCGCTTCGATGCAGGTGCTGATGCCGTGAAATACGGGTTTCCCGCTGGGTAACATAGCCAGGATCGTATCGACTGATTCGTTTTCCGCATCCAGTTTTCCATCCAGGTCGAACGGGCCGCTGGCGATCAGGGGCGGCGTATAATATTGGACGCAGTCGGGGGGTTTGCTGAGGATATCTTCCTCCAGGTCCCACTTGCCATCGCCCTGCAGGTACAGGTCGCCCGACCGCAGACGCTTCATGGTGCCCATGCCGGTGATGCGCGAAATGCTGCGGAAATCCACACCCGATTTGGCTGCTGAAAAATTCATCACCGTCAGCAAAAAGGCGTCATAATCGCAGGATTTTTGCACGGTAAAACTTAACTGGTTGGTCGCCAGGCCGTTGTTCAGGTTGAGCTTAATCACGTCGTCGCCGGGAGTGGTAGCCGTGTACGTAAACGTGAAATACGTAAAATCGGTGGATTTAATAATGGAAGGGGGTTTTATCACACCGTGCGAAGCGCTGATCTGCAAATTGATCACGACCAGCGGGGCCAGCGGGATTTGTCCAGGCCCGGTTGGCTCGACCGGCGGGTAATCCGCCCCGGCTGCCCCTTCCAGGGTGATGGTATCGCCCACGCAGATCAATTGCGGCAAGCCCGTAAAAACATTCACGCCGCCGGATGGCTGGTAGGCGTTGGCCGTCCCTTGCGGCACGGATAAAGACAGAAATAATAAAATGAACAGGATTAGTGCAGATGCCTTTTTCATACCCACCCCTTGATTGCTGATTGAGTAAGGATTACCCCGCCATTTTGTTGATCAATAGAAATTTATTGATTGAAAAAGGAAAACTCAATATTATTATACATCGAGGAAAGTGGATTGGTCACAAGCATGCAGTTTCAACTAATTTGGCGCCCAGATTATTTTCCTATTTAGCGTTGATCGTTGTCTCACAATCCGCTTCGCTTTGAGAAACCGCGCTGGTAACCTCCTTACCATTGACGGAAATACTACAATGGATTGTCCCCCCTACGTTATTGGAGACTTTTACGATTGCCTGCCTGCCGTCTACACCTTGAATGGTTGTTTGCCAGGGTACATCAATGAGCCACAAATTTACGATATCTAAACTGTTCCCTGAGGTTGGGACATAAGAAATAAACTGGACATCAGAGCAGTTATCACACCAAACTTTATAAGTAATTTGAGAATAATTTACATTCGTTGCAGTAGGGCTCACAGAAGTTTTCGGGTTTATGTTATTCGTAGAGAAATGAACAACCATGTAGGTAACAATACCTAAGATCACCAGGATTGAGCCAAGCAATAAAAATAGTCTTGTTTTACTTTGCTTATCCTGTTCAGGAGGATCAGCAAGTTCCTCAGCGATATTCGATAATGGAATCTCCACCCTGGCGTCAATCAAACTTGTGGAAGATTTGATTTGATCTGAAATCTGTGCTGCTTGTTGTTGAGGTAAAATGATGGGTGTAGTTTCGTGATTATCAGCAGTTTCCTCAGCGGCTTTCGTTCCTGGAACATCCACCTTTGTGTCATTCGTACTTGTGGAAGGTTTGATTTGATCTGAAATCTGTGCTGCTTCTTGTTGGGGTAAAATGAGTGGTCCAGTTTCATTTCTTGCGGATCTGGGAGAAGTAATTACATTAATCGACGGTCTGGGTGTTTGAGTATATCGCGCCAGATCTTCAAGGGCATTTTGATTGTTGGGATTGATTGCTAATACCTTAGAAAGACAATATTTCTTTTGGTAAGTATTATCAAAGCAATAAGAAAGCCATAACCAGGCTGTTTCACATTCAGGGTCAAGCTTAATAACCTCATATAATAATTGCGCCCCATCCATGATATTGCCAGCTTTGACTGCGGCTACACCAGAGGCGAGTTTCTTTAATGGCCTGCCGGAACGTTTATAGGTTGGAGCTTTTGAAGTGGGTTTATCTTCTATCATGATTTACCCCTTACAAAACATTATAAATCATTCTATGTCAGGAGGATTATATGACTTTTACATTCTACCCACAACTGGCAAGTTAATATACCAACCGGGTACCATTGCGCTGCGCCTGTAGGTCCATACACCTTGAACTAATCCTGGAAAAAACCCTCATCCTGCCCTCGCCTTCGGCATGCTGCGCGATCCCGGAGGGAGAGGAGAAGAGGCACAGATTCATATCAAATAAGGAGGTATTCAGCATGGCGCCAATGAAAATGTCCAGCTTATTTTTAACTTTGCTGATCGGCACGATCGAGCTTCTGCTTCTATCAAGCTGCGCCAGCTTGCAACCCTCGCCAACCACAGTTCCAGTGATTAATTTTGCCTCTTACCCCGCCCAGGTTCTGGGGGTAGTGATCGATCCGAATGGTAATGTGTTGGATGTGGAACACGGCAGTGCGGCGGAACAAGCGGGCATAGCTCGCGGCGACGTTATTCAGAAAATTAACAATCTGTCGGTAACTTCACAACGCCAACAGGTGCAAACGGCCATCCTGGAAACCAAACCAGGCCGGGATGTGATGGTCTTATTGCAGCACAATGGAAATGATGTGGTTCTAAGTGTAAAACCGTCTCCGCCACCGGCAGGACGAGCAGGCCTGGCAACCGCCACCCCCGTGGCTGCCCCCAACGATTATCTATAGATCTTGAATCTTCTTAACACAGCCAGCCGAACACTACATTTTAAATTTCATTTGAAATGGCAATCAGATCCATGTCCTGGCTGTCCACCGACACGGCCGGGTTGATGTAGCCTGAGCCAGGCTGGTTTATTCAGCCCGCCGGGCCTGATTGTTTCGTAATTTGGCTGCACGGCCAGGCGGGTTTAAACTTTATCTGCGGCAGGATTTATGTGGGGGTTGCCGTTGGGGTATGGGTCGGGTAGGGGGTATGGTGGTCATAGTGACATCTATCAGGATGGTCTCTGCAATAATCCCTGTAATCCCTATAATTCCTATAATTGTAGGGATAGGGCGTATTCGTGATGTAGATGTATATGTAGACGGGCGGAACCCTTGTGGCGGTCAGGGTCGGGGTGGGCGTCGGCGTTTCGGTGGCGGTGGGCGTCATCGTTGGCGTGCTGGTTTCGGTTGGAGTGGGGGTATCCGCATATTGAGGGGTAGCGCTCAACCATAAAGCTGCATTTTGAGTCGAGAGCACCTGGATAGTTTGCACAAATTCTGTCGCCATTGCACCCGCTGGAGTGGAAGTGGGAGCGCTGGCCGAAGCAACCAGGCCGCACGCGCTCATCAGCACGGAGATCAGCAAAATAATCGGTATCACATTTTTGTTACTCTTCATTTTCTATCTCCTCTGCAGAATCCAATAAAAAACTGCTTGACTTTAAAACCTTTTTATCCCTGTCGATGGGCGGCCATGGGCAGAGCTATTATCAGTATAGCAAGCAGATATTTAAATCTAGTTCAGAATTTATTTAATTATTGGATCAAAATAATAATTGAAGAGAAATATCATGGCCAACGGTCAAAAATGCGCCGGTTTTTTACGGCCTGGCCCTGGCCCTATTTTCTAAATTCTGTTTATGCGGTCAGCAGCATGAAAGCGGTGCCCATATCCATCAAAATATGGATGACCGCCAGGTATGGCAATAAGCGCGGTCGCCAGCGCAAGACGATGCCGAGCATGAAAGCAAAGGGGATAAACATCAACATCCGCCAGAGGATGAACTGCCCATTGAAAAGCAGGGGCACTGCCAGATGCTGGAAGCCCAACGCCACTGCCGCCAGAGATAAAGACAGCCAGCGGGATTCAATCTGCTGTTCCAGGCGCGGTTGAATGTAGAGGAAATAAGTGACCAGCTCGGCCAGGCCCTGGCTAATCGGGAAAAGAAAAAAGCCGGCGTAGGCGGCCCAGCCCGGCAGGTGGCGGATGAAAAGAGCCATCGCCACGCTGATATTGCCAAATAACCAGTTCGCCAGCAGGAAATTAGGCAGCATGGCCACCGGAACGGTAATCACCAGCAGCTCGAGGACAATCCATAAGTCATTTTTAAGATGTTCCTGGTCGATCCGGAATAAGCTCAAATAGCTTTTGCCTTCGCTGCGAAAGAATGAAACCAGCAGCCCAATACACACCAGGTTGGCAAAAGTCACCGTAAAAGGCCACCAGGCGGCTGAGGCGTCCCAGGCGTTGGAGAAACCCGCCCATAGATAACCCAGGGCAAAAAGAGCCTGGAATGCAGCAAACAACACGGTGCGGGCTGGCAGCATCAGCCAGGGTATCCCGGTTGGCCTGGCGGTGGTACTGCTCAATAAAAGCGAATCATTCATGGGGCTTTTCTCATGTAAATTTAATAATTTCCCCAAGTATACTATATTTTAATTTCGTCGTCTTATCAGGGATAAGATTGATCCTGGCGCAAGTTGGACCTTCCCAGGCCAATCGTAAAAAGCGGGCCCATCAGTACGCCAAACAGGAACCCGCCGACGTGCGCCCACCAGGCAATGCCGCCGGCTGCCGCCGCCCCGCCGCTGGTGCTGAGCGACAGTATGCCTGAAAAGAGCTGGATGAGAAACCAGCCGCCGATAAAGATAATGGCCGGCAGCTCGATAAACCAGGGGATGATGATCAGCAAGACGAGCGTAAGTACGCGCGCCCGCGGGTAAAAAACCAGGTAGGCGCCCATCACCGCCGCGATGGCCCCGCTGGCGCCGATGGAAGGCACGTACGGGTCGGTCGAGAAGAAGATCTCCAGCAAAGCCGCCGCCAACCCGCCCAGAACGTAGAAGATCAGGTAGCGGAAAGAGCCCATGCGGTCTTCAACGTTATCGCCAAAGATGATTAACACCCACATATTGCTGAGGATGTGCAGCCAGCCGGCGTGCAGGAACATATGTGTGAAGAGCGGGTAAAGTGTGAAAGGATTGGTCCAGTTCAAATGGGCCGGTACCAGGCCGTAGATGTTGAAAAGGCGGTTCAAGCCGGC
>DATFYI010000332.1:0-6560 GCA_035315125.1 Anaerolineaceae bacterium
ACCAGCAGCAGCACTGATCCAAACCTGTCTCGCGAATCAATCCGGTCGATCGAAAAAATAAAGGCCAAACTCAAACATGAATCGCATAGCGCTATTTCAGATTAAATCTGAAAAACTGCTATCATACGATTTGAACAAACCATCAACCCAATGATCTCAAACGAGCTTTTACAAACCATCCTTAATCAATATCTCTTGCCCCGCAACGGTGTGCACGGCATTTCGCATTGGGCCAGGGTTTTAGAAAATGGGCGCATGTTGGCTGTAAAAACGGGCGCACGACTGCAAGTGGTGGAATTTTTTGCCGTCCTGCACGATGCTAAACGACCCCATGAAGGTATTGATTACACCCACGCTCGCTTAGGAGCTGAATACGCCGCCTCGCTGCGTGGCAATCTGTTAGATCTGAACGATGACGACTTCGAGCTGCTCTATTCAGCTTGTAGTGAGCATACCAGCGGTAAAATCGATGGGGATATCACCCTGCAGACCTGTTGGGACGCTGACCGCCTCGATCTGGGCCGGGTGGGCATAACCCCCGATCCAAAAAGATTATGCACCGAAACTGCCCGATTGCCTGAGACAATTGCCTGGGGAGAAAAACGCAGCCGTATAAGAGCCATCCCCAACTTGGTCCTGGAGGAATGGGGCATCCGGCTGAACGGCAACAACATTTCATAGATCCTGGTGCAGAATTTGCAACCTAATCCGATAGGTGAACATCTAAACAGTTGAACTATCGGAAAGGGTGAGCAAAATGCATAAATTTACCGGAAACCCAATCTTTTATGGCATCATCACTGTTACAGTGCTGATCAGTATAATCCTGGCCAGCATCCTGGTCAGCCCATTGCCGGCTCAGACCGCCTCTGCCTCAGCAATTCTAGGTTTTGGCGGGCTGCAATCCGATCTAAAGACACCTTCGCCAACAAAAACACCTGCCCCCTACGGTAGTATCTTTACTGAGAAATTTAGTGACCCAAGTACTTTGGCCAGAAACTGGCAAATTGTGGACGCAAAACCATCCTGGGGCGGTCCATCCTCCTGGTCAATAAAAAATGGACTGCTGCAGCAGAATTCGGGCATCTACTATAATGGGCAAAACCGCTTTCAAATTCTAGAAGGCACCAATATTATCTCCAAAGCTCTCGAACCCGGCGAATTTGCCTATAAAGTAACCTTTAATACCAATGGGGGTAAAGGTGGAGTTGGGATCATTTTTCATTATAAAGATGAACAGCACTATTACCGCTTTGAGGCCGTTCAAAATTCCGGAGACGGGGGGCCATTCCGCAAACTGCAAGCTATGGTTGAAAATAATTTTGTAACTCTGGCTCAGAATAAGCAGGGATATGACCCGAACAAATCCCACACAGTTCTGATCGATGTGGCCAACGATACCCTCACGGTTTATTTCGACGGGAAAAAGCAATTTTCCTCTCCGGATGGACATAACAATGCCAATGGGCATGTGGGTCTTCAAACTTACGCCAATCACGTCACTTTTGATAACCTGCAAGTGAATAAACCATGATATAAAGGGGCTATGAAAATTGAGCCCTTCCGCCTGGAAAGATATTTTGCAAACTACGAATTCAGCGCTCCTTATTTGTTATGTTGTTCAGATTGTGAAAGCCTGGGTGTAAAAGACCTGCTGGTCATGGAACCGCAGGCGCGCCAGCGGCTTGATGATCTTTGGCTGGGGTATACCGAATCAAAAGGCAATCCGGAGCTGCGCAACCAGATTGCCAGCTTGTATCAGAACATTTCGTCTGAGCAAATCCTGGTGCATAGCGGCGCTGAAGAGGTCATTTTTACTTTTATGAACGCCGCCTTGACGCCTGGCGAGCATATTATCGTGCATTATCCATGTTACCAATCGCTGGCCCAGGTAGCCCTATCAGCCGGCTGCCAGGTTACGCATTGGGAGACCAGTCCGGCCAACGGCTGGGAGCTGGATCTCGATTTTCTGGCCGACGCCATCCGGCCGGAAACCCGCGCCATCGTGATTAACTGCCCGCATAACCCGACCGGCTACCTGCTCAGCCGTGTCAAATTGGACGCCATCATCGCCATTGCCCGCCAGCACAATCTGATCCTATTCTCTGACGAGGTCTATCGCGGGCTGGAATATAGCCCACTGGACGCTCTTCCGGCAGTATGTGAGCTATACGAGCATGGCGTTTCATTGGGGGTGATGTCTAAAAGCTTTGGGTTGGCAGGACTGCGAATTGGCTGGATCGCAACGCAGGATGGCGAGCTATATAATAAGATGGCCGGTTTCAAAGATTACACGACCATCTGCAATTCAGCTCCAAGCGAGCTTTTAGCCAGCATAGCTATACGCAATTCAGATTGGATCATTCAACGCAACCGCCAGATTATCCAGACGAACTTGAGCCTGTTGAACGATTTCTTCCGGCGGCATAGCGACCGTTTTGAATGGCAATCCCCCAAAGCCGGACCGATTGCATTTCCAAGCCTGACCGGTGGGCAGGATGCCGGTGCCTTTGCCGAACAACTGGTGGCTGCCAGCGGCGTACTGTTGCTGCCGGGCAGCAACTATGACCCGGTTTTCAAAAGTCACTTTCGCATCGGCTTTGGCCGAAAAAATATGCCGGAATGCCTGGCCTTGTTGGATCGTTAACTAAAGGGCTGAGTTGCAGTATCCAATCAGCCGGAGAAATATGATGGGCATCTCAAATTTTTTCCGCCGCCTGGCGAACCGGCCAGCCGCAATCCAGCCGGCAACGCCCCTTACCCCAGCCGGTCCAGGGCCGGAACCGGTAACCCGCAAAGTGCTGGCGGTTATTTACAACCCGCCGGTGCGTTCGGAGGGCGGCAAATCATTAATTGAGCTGATGCGCTGGAATGATCCAGGCCGGCTGATGGCGAGCTATATCAACGACCTGCGAGATTGCAGTTTCGGCTACGCCAATTTTGAAGTGGTCGAAACGCAGGTGGTCGAGCGTTTCCCAATTAAAAGGGATGGCTTCCTATACACCGGCGATGACTTTATGCGGCACTCTCGCAGCCACAGCGGTTTTCACGAACCGGATGCGGCGGATTACTACCGCATTCTGGCTGAGTTCGATGTGGTTTCAAAAATCAATCAGAACAACATCGATGAGGTCTGGCTGTTCGGCTCTCCCTATGCCGGTTTCTACGAAAGCCAGATGGCCGGCCCGGGCGCATTCTTTTGCAATTCCGAGCCGCTCAGCGCCGTAGCCAGCAACCGCCGTTTTGTGATCATGGGGTTCAATTATGAACGCGGGGTGGGCGAGATGCTGGAGGATATGGGACACCGGGCCGAGTCGATTCTGAGACAGGTTTTTCGCCAGACCCACGGCGAGGCAAACTTATGGGAGCGTTTCTGCCGCTACGATAGGATCACGCCCGGTAAGGCCGAGGTTGGCAATGTGCATTTCGCTCCCAACAGCCAGCGGGATTATGATTGGGGCAATCCGTCGGTTGTACGCAGCAGATGCCATACCTGGTACCATTTTCCAGATTTGAGCGGCGAGCCAACGCTGGTTAACCATCGGGAGTGGGGCAACGGGGACATCCGCTTGCATCACCTATGGTGGTTACGCCATTTTCCACACCTGAGCGGCGAAGACAACGGCATTTCTTATAACTGGTGGCAATACGTCATCGATCCGAACACCGTGTTGTAATACTACATATGAGCTACAACTGCCAATCCAAAGTTACTATGATATTTATGATATACTTTATCTTATTATTGGGTTTATAAACAAGGGCCTCGACCGACATTGTTTTGAAAAGAATTGAAAGTGGAGAATCTGTCTATGATGATAACAATAACAGAAGCGCATGTTGCTAAAGAAAATTGGCCGTTGTTAGAGCAAGCTTACCAGCGAAACTCGCAGCAGACCCCACCCGGTTTTGAGCAATCATTTCTGGTCCATTCTATCGAGGATCAGGATTTGTGGCAGATTATTACAGTATGGAGCGACATGACCGCCCTACAGCAAATCCAAAAGGCAAAAGTAGCAGGGGTGACTCCACGGGGCTCGCTCATATTTCAAGAGGCCCATGCCCAAACCACCCATACCGTTTTCGAAGTTGTTCAACAGCGCGTTTCAGCTCCAAAAGAAACCTAAAATAGCTTGAACCATACCGGCGGCGCATCGGGGGCATTTAAATGGCGATTGCAAACTCGACCATGGAAACGCAAGATATAATTCATATTGGGATAGGAATTTAGCAATTGCGATTCGCTTGCGCCTACAAATGCTCGTTGGGTGATTTGAAGAGATGTCTCTAAAGCCGGTAACAATCCAACAAAAATCCAGGGCCATGTTTCAACTGATCCGACCCGAGCTGCCGGCGGCGGCTGGCATATGCGTGGTAGTTGGGCAGGCCATCGCTCTCGGTAAACTTCCATCGATTTCAAGTGTGGGGTTAGGGTTTTTATTGGGTTTTTTCCTGTCCGGTTCGGCCATGATCTTTAACGATTATTTTGATCTGGAAGTGGACAGGATCAATGCGCCCCAACGGCCCTTACCCGCCGGCCTGCTTACCCCATCCGAGGCGCTTGTATTTGGCGGCGTAACAGCCGTCATTGCCCTGGTTTTGGCATTGATTGTCCATCCCATCGCTTTTAGCGTGTGTCTGGTCGCCTGGTTGCTGGGTTTTCTTTATAATTGGAAGCTAAAAGCGGCCGGATTGTGGGGCAACCTGATCGTCAGTGCCAATGTGGCTACCACCTTTATTATAGGCGGCATCAGTGTTGTCGGAGGGGCTGCCACCCCAATGGTATGGACATTTGCTGCGATTGCCTTTATCTTTGATCTGGCCGAGGAAATCGCCGGGGATGCCATGGACATGGCCGGCGATCAGAAAAGATCTTCAAAATCCCTGGCTATTCTATACGGCAAACAGACTGCCCTGCGAATTTCAGCTTTACTGTTCGCGCTGGTGATCCTGTTTTCCTTTTTGCCCGTCCGGTGGGGTGAAACCGGCCTGAGTTATTTGATCCCGATCTCAATCATGGATGTTCTCATTCTCTTTTTCGTTTATCGGCTCTTAAAAAGTCTGAATCCTCAGGCAGGTCGTGCAGCCATGCGCGCCATTTATATAAGCGCTACACTTGGCCTGCTCGCTTTTATTCTTGGGACATTTATCAGATGAACAAAGCTGCCCACATCAAAATCCTGCAAGACGCCCTGGGCGACGGTAAAACGCTCTCTCCCAAAGCGCTGGAATGGATCACCTCCGCTAACCTGGCCAGCGACCTGGACCAGCTCAGCAGCGAGCGCCATTTTGACAATATCGATAACCGCCAAAAGCTGTGCAGCTTATGGCAAAAGGGCCTTAATACATATATGGAAAAAGCCCTGTTGTTGAGCGCACCAAAGGATGGTCCAACCATCCAACCTAAAAATCGCAAAGCAGCCCTATCCGCTTTTGGGCAGGCCAGTCATGCCCTGGCCGATTTCTACGCCCACAGCAATTGGCTGGAGCTGAACCTGGCGCAGGGCAATACCGAAAAACTGGCCCCGCTGCTTGGATCGGAGTGCAACCCTCAAGATTTTCCAGATGGGTTGCAAAGCGGCTATTTCAACATTGTCTACGGTCTGAAAGGTTGCCCGCAGAAAGACGGCCTGTACCAACCGCCGGATGGCTTTGAGCACTGCCACGAAACACTCAATAAGGACCACCCGGATAAGGGTCACGGGGCCGAGTTGAGCGCACCAGGTGGGCCAAGCTACCACGAATTGGCCTTGCACCTGGCAATTTTGGCCACCCAAAAGCTGTGGGAGAGCTTCCACGAGCGCCTGATCGATCGTTACGGAGTGGCTACCGGCGAAAATCTGTTTCGAGCGCTGGCCTGGGGAGACGACCCAGCTTGAGCCAGTTGTAAGGTAGCCTGAGAAAATCGTTGTAAATGAACTCATAATTCAGTGTAGAATAAAGGAGAATAGACTTACGGATTATCCATTGCGGAGGGGAAAATGATCTCACTGCTCGATGACAACCTGGAAGTAAGTATTTATTTCGACCGGGACGATAGCCGCTTTCAGGATAATATCGGTGTTTGCATTCTGGAAAATTGCCCACAATGTGAAAAGTTATTTATTGCCAACGAGATCAATTGTTTTATAACCCCCGACCAGGCCCACCAATTGATCGCGGCCCTTGAGGCGGCCTTACAGGCAAGACGAGCCTATCATGAAAATTATCAATAAGCTGAATGGAAGCGTATCAAAAGTACTGGTAGGGCTGGAAGCCAGCTCGTTGGTGACTACTGCCCAGCCGCAGGTGACGGTCACTTTTGCCGGTCTCGAAGGCGACCGTCATGCCGGACTGATTTGGAATTCAGACAGCCGTACCCCCTACTACCCGCGCGGCACCAAAATCCGCAACGTCCGCCAGGTATCGCTGATCTCGGTCGAAGAATTGAGCGAAATCACCCGGCGGATGGATCTGCCGGCGCTCAAACCCGAATGGCTGGGAGCCAACCTGCTGATCGAAGGCATCCCTGATCTCACCATGATCCCGCCATCCACCCGAATGTATTTTCCCGACGATAC
>DATFYI010000333.1:0-9297 GCA_035315125.1 Anaerolineaceae bacterium
TCAGACGAAAGCAAAAATGAAAGAGTTGCCAGACGAGTTGGAAGCAACGATCAGATTAAGGACGATACGTTATTAATACAGTCGAATCCTCCGCATGGATGAGGGTTTTATGAAAATAAGAGGCCTTAATGAATGAAAGCAAGCGGTTAAGCACATGGAAAGTTGCTATTATATCGATCCTTGTCATTTTGGTTATTGGCATAGTCATTATTGTAACTTTACCTGCCGGTGCGAAGAATAGTGATCTAAGCGCAAAGTTATCGGAAATCGTTGGGGTTGTTGAAGCCAAAACGACGATACAGGACCCATATAACCCCGTCACCAATGGTTTTGTTTTAAAATCTCAAATGCAGTTGCAAACAAAAGATTCAAGTCACGTGCGTCTGGATTTATCAACCGGGTCTATCGTCCGTTTGGGGCCTTTGACCATTTTTTCCCTGGATCCACAACAAACAAACACTCAAGGAGTCATCTCAAAAATCGAGCTGCAAGCTGGAATGATATGGATTATCCTGAAGGGCGGTACAGTGGATGTAAATACTCCGGCTGGCTTGGCGTCAGTGCGGGGATCTTATATGTACGTTTGGGTGGTGCCCAATTCCAACCAGATCGTTGTAACCTGTCTTGAAGGTCATTGTGGATTTACAGACGCGGCCGGTAATGTCGATTTGACATCCGGGCAAAAGATCGTTTCGTCGAATACAAATATCTTGCCTACCGTAGAAGAGATGGACCAGACGGACGTCCAATCCTGGCTTGCAAACAATCCAGAAGCGGCAGCAATTGCCACCCAAATTGCGGGCCTGCTGGCATCTTCTACACCACCAGCATCATCTACGCCTCAGGCGTCTCCAACACCTCTGGCTTCGTCTACTCCGCAAGCATCTTCTACGCCACTGGCATCTTCGACACCTTTTTTCACACCCGAGCTGGCCTCTAGTACTTCTACCGTGATCATTACTCCCACCTGGCATTATATACCGCCAACTCTCACTCCAAGGCCACCTGCCAAAAAACCGAGAACAAAACCAAAGCCAACTCGCACTCCGATTGAAGATGGACAATAATGATCATGAGAAGTTATGCAAATTTTCAGTCTGTTATTGAAATTTCGTTTAATTTAGATCAACAACCGTCTATTTCTCGCACGGCGACCAAGCCACCTGCTTCGTTACAGGCTGTGACCGAGCTGTTAGACAATTGAAATATCTATGTCTGATGAGAGGTCTTTATGGACACGAACAAACGTCAAAACACACGACAAGTTATCCCCTTAATATTGGTTATTGGCTTGGGGATTCTTGCGCTTACGGTCATATGCCTAGGTGTTCTCTATCTAACTTCGCCTGCCGGTGCAAATAACAACACTCTCAGCGCAAAGTTATCGGAAATCGCTGGAGTGGTTGAAGTAAAAAATAATGTACAGGACTCATTCAATCCGGTGAACGACGGATTTCTCCTAAAATCAGCTATGCAACTTCAAACAATGCAAGAAAGTAAGGTTCGCCTGGATGTATCTACGGGTTCTATCGTCCGGTTGGGGCCATCGACTATTTTTTCTCTGGATACTCAACAAAATGGCTCTCAAGGAGTTCTGGCAAAAATCCAGCTGCAAGCCGGCAGAGTATTTATCATCCTGCAGGGCGGCTCGTTGGATGTAAATACACCTGCTGGCTTAGCCTCAGTACGCGGATCTTATATGAGTGTCTGGGTAGAACCCAAGACAAATCGTATTACTGTTTGCTGTCTTGAAGGCAAATGTGGATATCAAAATAAAGCCGGCGACGTAGATATGACTTCCGGACAGAAGATTGTTTCTGCAAATACGAATAACTTGCCCGGTATCGAGAAAATGGATCACACAGACATCCAGTCCTGGCTTGATAACAGCCCCGAAGCAGTTGTAATGGTCACTCAAATTGCAAATCTCGTGTCAACTTCTACACCTACTGAGACTGTCACCTATACTGCTACCGACACTTCTACAGCAACTGAGACGCCCACGGCAACCAGCACCTTCACAGCCACTCCAACAGCCTCACTGACAGCCACAAGCACACCGAGGCCGACCATAATTTATCAACCCACATGGACAGTGCCCCCAGTTTATACGAAGACTCCTAAGCCAAAACACACTCGCACTCCAACGCCTTACTTACAGATTCCAATTCGCCGGATAACCTTACTCCCGATTTTCATCCCCACCAGTACTCCGACCCAGGGAGAAATCATCAATTAAGATTTCAACTATCGTCAAAAGGAAAAACAATTTCTCTTGAGGCGACTTAGCCACCAGACGAATGAGACTGCTGCTATGGAACAAAACCAGGCTAAAAATAATAACCGGCAACGCTGGTTTATCATCATCACTGCGATAATACTGATCCTGCTCGTAATCGCGGGAAACCTTCCGAATGTGACCAACCCTTTCAATGGGTTGGAATTAGCGACCTGGGATGCCTTTTTCCGTTTACGGGGGCAGCAACCAGCCAATAATCAAATTGTGATCGTCGCCATCGATGATACTTCACTCAATTGGGTTCACGAACATTGGCCCTGGCAGCGTACTCGGTTGGCTAATATCGTCAACTGGTTATCCAATGCTGGGGCGCGGGTAATTGGCCTGGATATTTCCCTTTTTGACCCTTCTGCAGATCCCAGCAATGATCAAGCTCTGGCAAACGCACTGTCAAATGCCAGAGCAACCGTTTCGGTTAACCAGATCTATCGCACCACGGAATTTAGCGGTGTAACCAACCAGTTGCCTATTCCGATTTTCCAAAAAGCATTATCGGGGATTGGCATCACTGAGGTCACCCGCGATCAGGATGCAATTACACGTGGGGTGACAGGTTACCAGTCTTTCAACGGTAAAGTTTATTATAATTGGGCGTTTCAATTGGCGCGTCTGTATTTGGGAGTTGATCCACCCAGCAATCCCAGCCTGGCCGGTGTGACTTTCAATGGAAAATACGTGCCTCTAAATAATCAAGACCGCTTTCTGGTCAATTTCGCCGGTCCACCTGAAACCTACACGCACCAGTATTCAGCAGCATTTGTACCGCTGGGGGATTATCCAGCAGAGGCCTTTCGCAACAAAATTGTCTTGATCGGTTCCACCAGTGAGACATTGCAAGACTACTATCCCACACCTTTTTCACCAAGCTCTCCAATGCCGGGTGTAGAAGTCATAGCCAATACCGTTTCAACTATCTTGAATGGAGCTTATATCAACCAGGCCCCGCCCTGGACAACCATTATCTTAATCGTTTTAGCTGCAATTGCAGCCTGGTTCATTTCCAGAATTCCTCGACCCACCCTGGCCATAGCTTTGCTGGCTGGGGTGCTGCTTCTCTATTTTTTCATTCAATTCGAGGTATTTACCCAATTACGATGGGAATTTGCTGTCATCACACCCTCAACGATGCTATTTTTAGGAGTCATCATTCCAAGCCTTGATCAGGCAGTATCACAGGAGATTGAAAAGCGTAGAGTGCGCCAGCTATTTGGCCGGTTTATTTCGCCAGAAATGGTCGATCAATTAATTGAAACACAAAATATCAATTCATTGAACAGACGCTCAGAGCTGACGATTCTTTTTTCTGATATTCGTGGCTTTACGACCATATCTGAAAAACTAACTCCCGAAGAAGTAGTTGCTTTGCTGAACCCTTACCTTGCTGCTATGACGAGCGTTATTCACAAACATGGCGGGACTGTAGACAAGTACGAAGGGGATGCTATCGTTGCTTTCTTTGGTGAGCCTATTCAATATCCGGATCACGCCCGCCGAGCTGTTCTGGCTACTTTAGAAATGCGCAAGGTATTGTATGACCTGAATATCCAATGGAAAGCTGAAGGTCGATCGATGGATGGTTTTGAAATGGGCATCGGTTTGAACACAGGACAGGTCTTTGTCGGATTATTAGGTTCAGAACTACGTATGAACTACACCATTATTGGGGATAATGCCAACCTTGCCTCTCGCCTGCAGGATCAAACCAAGGAGTTTGGTTGGCCGATATTAATCAGTGAAAGTACTTTTTTGCTGGTGAAAGATGAGTTTAATGCCGAGTTTGCCGATTCGCGTCTCGTAAAAGGGAAAACTGAGCCGGTTGGAATTTATAAATTGTTAGGCCTAAAAGGCGCCCCGGAAAGTGAACTGGTAAAACCACTCTTTTATTATCAACGAATGAACAACTGATCCCTTTCTATTATTGATTGGGAGTTCAAGAAAAACAGATGAGGTTGACCTGATGAGGATCCATATATGGTAAAAAAGCCGGATTTTGAAAAAGCAAAGGATTATGCTCTGGACAAGTTGGCGAATGAAATATCGCCCGACCTGACTTACCATAATCTGTTACATACTCATAATGAGGTGGTGCCGGCAGCAGACCGGTTAGCTAACCTGGAAAAAGTAAGTGAAAAAGACCACCTGTTATTGCTGACCGCGGCTTATTTCCATGATTTGGGCTTCATCCGTCAACGAAAAAATCATGAGTCGATCAGTATCCAACTTGCTGAGCAGGCTTTGCCGGGCTTTGGTTATTCTGATGCTGACATTGCTGTAATACGAGGAATTATCCAGGCGACACGCCTGCCACAGTCGCCCAAAACCCATTTGGAAAGGATTATGGCAGATGCAGACATGGACGACCTGGGACATGAAAATTTTTGGAAACGAAGCCAGGATTTACGCCAGGAGGAAGATAATTATGGGACCAAATTCACGGATCAACAGTGGTACACCAACCAATTACATTTAATGGAATCCCACCATTACTTCACTGACTCGGAACGATTATTGCGAGACAGCTTAAAACAACAGCACATCCTTGAAGTAAAGCGGCTGCTAGAGCAGGTGACCCCAATAAAATAGAAAGGAATAAAATGTGCTGACTGGGATTTATGTTCACTTAACCATGAGGCTTATATGCAGCCTTTAATTGTGCCCGGTAGACTGGATTCCCTGGATAAAATTGGAAGATATATCCTGCTGGCTGCTAAAAATGCTGGGCTAGAGAAGTCGCGCAGCTATAAATTGCGCCTGGCTGTGGATGAAATCGCCACCAACATCATCAATTATGGTTATCAACGAGCTGGATTAGAGGGGCTCATTTCCATAGAAGCTGATGTGGACGACCATGCACTAACGATTACATTAGATGATACTTCCGGCTATTTTGATCCAACTTTAAGACCCCCGCCCCCACCTGAGTATTTCACCAAACCATTAGAAGAGCGCGCAATCGGCGGTTTAGGTGTCTACCTTGCCATTCAAAGCGTAGATCAATTTCATTACAAACGCCTGCAAAATCATAACCAGAATATATTCATCATGTATCGGGCCACGCATGGTGATCTGCTGTTAATCAATTCACTCCATGATTCATCCACATCTGTCTCTCAATATCTGGTAAACCTCGGATACACAGTCTCAAGTGTTGAGAACGGGCAAAAAGCTCTCGAGCTCATGCTGCAGCAAAAGATTGAAATGGTGTTAATCGACCTACCATTGCAAGACAAGAGCGCTGAAGAATTTATCAAAAGTCTGAAAGCGGATAATGCTCTGCGCGGTATCCCATTGATTATTCTTGCCGAGCGTGATCAGCTTGAAGAGGCTGAAAGATGTATTAAATCCGGGGCAGAGGATTATATCCTTTTACCCTTTATCCCTGTCGTGTTGAAAGCGCGAATCAGCGCTAACCTGGATCGACAGCGAGTGCGTACCGCTGAACAAACCTTGAAAGACACAGCAAAGTCCGGTCGAGATGTGCAAATTGGACAGCAGATTCAGCTCAGTTTTTTACCAGATAAGCTGCCGCAACCCGCTGGCTGGGAACTAGCAGCGCATTTTGAACCGGCACCCGAAGTAGCCGGTGATTTTTACGACTCATTCCTTCTTTCCAATGATTATGTAAACCTGATCATGGGGGATGTGTGTGAAAAAGGAATTACCGCAGCGTTGTTCATGGTACTTGTCCGTAGTTTGTTGCGCGCCTACACACAGCAATACGATGCAGCTCACTGGCGCAATCGCTCAAATAAGGATTTAAAAGACGCAGCCAGCCCTGTGCAGCGGCGTAAATTCAATTCTACCAGTAGGCTGACTCTAAAAAACGCGATCGAGCTCACCAATACCTACATTCTGAACAACCACGCCGCCATGAATATGTTTGCAACAATCTTTTTTGGAATTTTGGATCCGACATCAGGCCAGTTAATATATATCAATGCCGGTCATGAGCCGCCGCTGATTTTTAACCAGGGCAAGCTCAAAACTCGTTTGAAGCCCACAGGATTGGCAGTTGGGATGATGCCAAATAATAATTATAAAGTCAAGAAAACCCAATTGCAACCAGGCGACACCCTTTTGATATTTACCGATGGCGTCATCGAGGCGAAGGACCCGGCAGGACAATCATTTGGGAGAAAGGCCCTGCAAGAGCTCTTAGAGAAGCCAGATTTGACAACTTCCGCTCTTCTAAACCGGATAGAAACAAATCTGCGTAAACACATGGGTGAGGCAGTTCAATTGGATGACATCACCACACTTGCTTTAACCCGTCGAACTTGAGTAACCTTCATCTGATGGGTGAGCATGGATGACGGCACCCGCATCCGGGAAATTGTGATAGATCGCCAGGTGAGCCTTACCTTCCCGCGAAAAAAGCGGGTTGTCCAATAGTTCATCTCTTGTCCTACTGAAGCAATTTGTTCAGGAATTGTTGGCATCGTTTCCTTTAGAAACCGTTTGGAAATAAATACCTTGGTCATATAGAGAGTGCCGAACCAATTTACATTGAAGACTTGCTCGAATTGGGGAATGGTTAATACAGAAACGGTCTTGAACGGCTGGAATAACACTTTTTTAGCACTTTGGATACATGAATGCAATCCCACAAAACGTTATGCTATGCATAATCGAAAAGATGTTATCAATCGGCCAACCACTGGCATATAAAGGTATAAAAGAACATGTCTACTAATACTTCAAAAAAGAAATTTGTCATTCTTACAAGCGATTGTGGGTACGGCCACCGCAGCGCTGCCAATGCGATTTCTAAGGCTATGGAAATTCACCATCCACAAGACAGCAGCACGGTCATCATTAACCCAATCCTTGAGCAACCGGCGCCAAAGTTTTTAAAATATTCGGAATTAAATTATAATCATTTGGTCACCACCAACCCGGGGTTCTACCGGTTCACCTATGAGATTAGCGATTCTCGCCCGGCAAGTGCGCTGGTTGAAGACACGCTCACACTGGCGTTGTATAAGGATATAAACCAGATCATTCAGGAAATACACCCAAACGCCATCCTGAGCACCAATCAGATGTTTGGCGGCCCAACCGGGGTAGTGTTGAATTTTATGAAAAACCGGCTACCTTTCTATACCGTTGTGACGGACCTGGCTGATGTTCATGCCATGTGGTTCAATAATAACCCCGACCGCTTCTATGTCGCTTCCGAAGCAGTCCGGTCTAAAGCAATCGACTCTGGCATTGATCCCAAAAAAATATTCATCAGTGGCATCCCGGTGAACCCTGATTATGCTTCTACCCAACTCACGAAATCCGAGCTGCGGGTAAAGCTCGCTCTGGACCCAAATCTGCCTACCCTGCTTTTTGTAGGTAGTCAACGGGTCAGCGGGATTCTTGAACACCTGGAAGAGTTGGAGACCGTCTCATTACCATTCCAGGTAGTTGTCATCGCGGGTGGTAACAACCAACTTTATGAGCAAGCCAGACAGCGTCAGTGGTCCTTTCCGATCCGGGTTGAAAATTTCGTGAGCAATATGCCAGAATGGATGTTGTGCGCCGATCTTCTGATAACTAAAGCCGGTGGCTTGATCCTATCGGAAGCTTTAGCCGCCGGCTTACCTATCCTCATGATTGATTACCTGCCAGGCCAGGAAGAGGGAAACGTGCAATTTATCCTTGACCAGCAAGCTGGTGAAATTGTGAAGAATCCAGGAGAATTGAACAAATTTGTTGTAGAATTTCTCAAGGATGATCAAAAGGTCTTAAAGCAGCTGTCTTCCAATGCGCGCCGTTGTGGTCATCCGGATTCAGCGCTGGTAATCGCTGATGCTCTCTGGCTTGCGGATGAGATCCAGGTTCCTGAAGCAACGCCAAGACTGAGCCTAAGGAGTCTCCGTGAACATATCGCAGAGCGATAACGCCGAGAAAGATAATGCTCAAATAGATAACGTTCAGAAAGATATGGTTCAGAAAGATATCGCTCAGAAAGATATAGTCCAGAAAGATATCGCTCAGAAAGATATCGCTCAGAAAGATAAAATCCAGAAAGATATCGCTCAAAAAGTTATTGCTCAGAAAGATAAAGTCCAGAAAGATATAGCCCAGAAAGATATCGCCCAGAAAGATATCGCTCAGAAAGTTATTGCTCAGAAAGATAATCTCCAGAAAGATATCGCTCAGAAAGATAACGTCCAGAAAAATAACACCTGGATAAATATCAGCAAATATATAGCGCTTGCGATCTTTATTATTATGGCGTTCCTGATCGCTAAATTCTATAATATTGCATCGTTGAATCAATTCTTCGTAATGAATGAGGGATTGGGATATGTCATTTGCTTATTCGTTTACATCGTGCTGGATTTTACCTTTATCCCAAACAATGCTATCACTCTTCTGGTTCTTGCCTGGATGGGCCCGGTTGCCGCAGTTCTTTTAGATACCATCGGGGACACGATATTAGCGATGGCGGATTATTTTATCGGGAGAAAAGCTGGCTATGTAGCGGATCTTGAGGAAAAGAAGTCAAAACTGCCATTTCATCTCGGCCAGATCCCGATCGATTCCCCGACATTTCTAATCCTCGGCCGGATGCTGCCTGCAATTGGGCCAAAGTTTGTAAGCCTAACCGCTGGGGCGTATAAGGTATCGATCCGCACTTATCTATGGACGACGGTGGTTGCCAACCTGATCGGAGCCATATTCATTGTTTCTGGTGGTTATGGACTCATTAAGGTATTTCAGGGATTTGTAAGAAATAAATGAGCCGGCAGCCTAAATGGCTGCAGCAGGCACAAGTTCGAACATATGCTTGGGCTGGAAGATATCAATAACCTGCCGTGGTTAATGACCGTGTGGGCGCCCAAAATCGAGCAGTTGACACTGATGGCTAAACGACAACATGTAGAGCGCGAACTGCCTGATAATTTGGCCCACCGTCTGGCAAGGGTGATCTTGCAATTGGAAGAGGCTGATGCGCATATCAACAACAACCGCCCGGATCAAGGACTGAATTTGCCCGGCCAATA
>DATFYI010000334.1:0-5324 GCA_035315125.1 Anaerolineaceae bacterium
ATCGGAGCCGGCTGCACCAGATCATGACCTAATAACATCTGTTCATATGAGAGCGGTGTAACCCGGTTGCGAACGCCAGTAGCCTGAAAAGCTGCATTGGCAATGGCCGGTGCGATCCCGATCATCATGGGTTCAGCCAGGTTTTTGGCACCAAAAGGTCCTTCTTTGAAATGGGTTTCAATGAATGTCCCTTTGACGGACGGCATATCCAGGGCAGTTGGGATCAGATAGCCATCGAAATTAATCGATTGTGGGTAGCCCTGATTGAATTTCATTTCTTCCAGCACGCCATAGCCCAGTCCCTGGGCGATGCCGCCCAGCATTTGCCCGCGAGCGCCCTGTGGGAAGATTATCTTGCCTGCATCGTGGGCCATCCAGATATTGAGCACATCAATTTTGCCCAGGCGTTGGTCCACTTCAACCTCTGCCACCACGGCTCCAAACACGTAACAATAATAGGGGGTACCGGTACCCTTATCGAAGTGCCATTCAATGTGCGGCATATTCCAGGTGCCATAACTGGAAAGGGTCAGCCCCATCTGGCGGGCATGGTCGACTACCTGATTAAACGAGATGGGATCTTCAGTGGGACCGATGTATTTTTCACCGTCTCGCAGCACTTGAGCTGGATTACAGCCAAAATAATTCGCTGCGGCAAATACCAGCAGGTTGTTCAGGTTTTGAGCGGCCACACGGCTGGAATTTCCGCCCATAATGGTGGAGCGTGAAGCTACGGTTGGGCCTGAATCGATGGCGGTTTGGGTATCCGGACGCAACATTTGGATTCTTTCCGGTTGCAGCCCTAATACTTCTGCGGCAATCAGGGTAAAGACGGTGCGGCTGCCCTGACCGTAATCGGTCAGACCACAGGTCAGTGTCAGGCTGTAGTCATTTTCAATTTTAAGGGTGGAAGTGGCATAATCGGAGCCTTCTCCGCCCAGGCTGCTGCCGTGAAAATAACAGGCCACCCCAATTCCACGCCGGATCTCTTCGCGAACTTTTATCAGGTTATAAGTTGTGCGCTTTTGGCCCCAATTGGATTGTTCTCGCACCCAATTCAAGCAATCCGTTAAGCCAACTTCTTGATTGATCGTGTTGCCGGTCGGGGCGCGATCACCCGAGCGCAGGCAGTTTTGCAACCTCAGGTCAATTGGATCGCGATGCAGGTGAAAAGCCAGCTCATCGATGGCCTGTTCGATGGTATCCGCCGCTTCGGTGTTGCCAAAACCGCGAAAAGCGCCGCAATAACCGTTATTTGTGTAAACGACATCGGTATCCACAGTTACTGCATCGTAGCGATACGCCCCGGCTGCATGCATCGTGCCTCGCCAGGCTGCCAGTGGGGTTTGGGATGGGTAGGCGCCGCTATCGGCGATCATTTTTATTTTGGCGGCGCGCAGCGTGCCATCTTTATCGGCGCCCAGGGTCACATGGACTTGCATGGCTTCCCGTTTATAGGATGCCAGAATGGATTCTTCACGGGTCAAGGTCAGGCGCACGGGCCTTTTAGTTATCAAGGCCAGGCGGGCCACCTGAGCAGAGTTTTGATAATTAATATCGTCCTTGCCGCCAAACGAACCGCCCACCGGAGGCTGGATGACCCGCACTTTTTCTACAGGGAGACCCAACACCATCATTAAATTATTGCGATTGATAAATGGGCTTTGGTCGTTTGAGTAAACGGTTACACCGCCGTCCTCGTTGGGAATTGCCAGGCTGCCTTCAGTTTCGATATAGGCGTGTTCCTGGTGGTGGCAAAGATAGGTCTCGTCCAGCAGAAAATCGCTTTTTGAGAGGATCGGGTCGGGCTCGCCGTTGCGAACGATCAGCGTTTCAACCAGGTTGCCCTGGCCCAGGGGCGCGCTGATTGGTACCAGGGGGGCATCCTTATCCAGCGCTTTGGTCATATCAAATACGCCCGGCAGCTCTTCCAATTCCAGTTCAATGGCTTCAACTCCGGCGCGGGCTATTTCAACAGTTTCAGCAGCCACGGCTGCAATGGCATCGCCTACGTAGCGCACTTTCTGATAAGCCAGTACATAGGAATCCTTTACCGGCCAGCCCAAATTGCCATGATCGACAAAATCGTTGCAGGTGATCACAGCCAGGACGCCTCGGATTTTGAGCGCCGGTTTGACGTTCAGGCGGACGATCTGGCCGTGTGGAATGGGACTGCGTAAAATCTGAGCGTACAACATGCCCGGCAGTTCTAAATCGCCTATATAACGGGCTTTTCCCATGACCTTTGCAAAGCCATCCACATTGTTGGCCGGTTTGCCGACAAACTGGTACTCGCTCATCGTATTCCCTCCAGGCTGGCCGGTTGTGCGGCCAATTTCTTACGGCGAAGAGTGGCAGTCGTTTCAACGGCTTCAACAATTTGTTGGTAACCCGTACAGCGGCATAGATTGCCGGCGATGGCGTTTCTGATCTCATTTTCCGTTGGTGAAAGCGTTTCGGCCAGCAGCGCTTCGCCCGCCATGACCATCCCTGGTGTGCAATACCCGCATTGAACTGCGCCATTTTCAACCAGCGAGCGTTGCAAATCGTTCGGGCCGCCGTTTGAATCGTGGATGCCTTCGATTGTGGTGACCGAGCGACCGTTAATCTGCGGCGCCAGCAGCATGCAAGAATTGACGACCTTTCCGTCAATCAAAACCGAGCAAGCACCGCATTCACCCACTTCGCAGCCAATTTTTGTTCCGATCAGGCCAAATTTCTCGCGCAGCAGACTTAAGAGGGTTATATTGACAGGCGTATCGATTGAAACCGGCGACCCATTCAGCTTGAAACTAACTTTCATTTTGTCCTCCAAAGATGCTGCGCAAGACTCTTTCAGTGATGGCCGCAATGGCTTTGGTTTTCCAGGCGGCCGACCAGCGTTTTCCGGATGCGGCTTCGTAAAGTGCTGCCATGTGCTGGCCTGCTTCAATAAATAGCCGTTCGGATGGCGTCTCACCCAACAGCCGATTTTCTACTGCCGTGCTACGCTGGAATTGCGCAAAGGCCGCCCCCGGCACCAAATGAATGGCTGCTATTTTCCCGTCGCCGCCCAGGCAGCCCATCGCTGCCATTGACAAGCGCGCGATGGACATGGCTTTTCGACGGCCAATCCGCTCATAGGCTGTTCGATAACCACCGGGTAACGGGTTTATTTCAAAAGATTGGATCAAACCTCCTACCGGTATTCTGGTCTGACCGGGCCCACTGACAAGCTGAGCGACCGGTATACAAATTTGCCCGGCCGCGGATTGAATGACGGCATTGGCTTCCAAACAGACCAGTGCCGGCAGGCTATCTGCACAAATAGCCGCATGGGCCACATTTCCACCGATGGTTGCCACGTTGCGGATTTGTTTACTGCCAATTTCTCGACAAGCCTTTACCAATAAGGGGGATTTAGTTTGCAGGACGGGACTTGCGATAATCTCAGAAAAAGTTACGGCCGCGCCAATTGAAATATGCTCATTTTCCCGGATCATTTTTAGCTCAGGAATACGGTTGATATCCACAATACGATCAACTTTTATGGAGCCTTGCCTCAGATCGATCATTAAATCGGTTCCACCAGCCAACGCCAGGCTGCAAATACCGGGCTCGGCCAGCAAGGAAATTGCTTCCTCCATATCCGTTGGGCATTCATATAAAAAGGTTTGCTGGATCATGGCCCTACTCCAATTTCCAAAGGCGATTGGCGGCCGTATGGACGTTTGCATAAAGCTCTTGCATATCCGCACCAGCCAGATCAAACTCTTTGACCAGAGTTTTTCCGGCTACCATGACCGAGCGAACGTTAGATTGGTTCCGGTAAAGGATAAGCTGGTCAAACAGGTTGTGTTCTGCCAGGGGGGTGGGCAGGTCGCTATCAATCAATTGCAGGTCTGCCTGCCAACCGGGCGCCAGCCGACCGACTGCATCCAGGCCGATCAAGCGGGCGCCGCCTTCGGTGGCCAGATACCACACCAGTTGGGCCGGCATGACCTGGGGATTGCATTGGTTGGCTTTGTGGATCAGAAAAGCGCCGCGCATGACTTCAAAGAAATCATCGATATAGCTGTCGCTGCCCAGGCCAACCGTCACTCCGGCCTCAATTAGCTGGGGAAGCGGGGCAATTCCACCACCCACTTCACAGTTGGAAAGCGGCATGTGGGACATGCGCACCCCTTTTTCAGCCATCAAAGCGATATCGAGCTCGTTAATCTGGACACATTGCGAGGCCAGCATGTTCTCTCCGGCCACGCCCAGCATGGTATAGTATTCAAATGGTCGTAGGCCGTACTTCTGCATCAGAAACTCGGGCTCATACTTGCCTTCGGCGCAATGCATATGCACCAGCGTGTTTTGATCTGCTGCCATTTCAAAAGCCTGCTGGATGAAATCGCTCGAACAGGTGAAAGTGGTGTGGAAACACATCATCCCGCTGACTAAGCCACCTTGCCGCCGGCATGCTTCGATAAAGTCGGCGTTTTCCTTCAGGCCAAGCTGTCCGTTTTGCTTGTCCACTCTTTCTGTGGCCTCAAACGATAAGATGGCGCGCAGGCCGTGTTTGCGGACGATTTCAGCCTGGCTAAACAAACAACCCGGCAGCGCAAATGGCGCTTCGGTGCAGTCATAAAAGGCTGTCACGCCGCTTTTCAACATGCGGGCGCACTGCAAGTCGCTGGCTGCGCCTAATAGATCGGCGTCGATGCGGTTCTCGACCAGAGGCCACCAAAAATCTTCCAGAAAAGGCCAAAAGCCAGCCGGGGCTTTTTCCAGCGGAATACCATGCGCCAGTACACCGTACAGATGCGTATGCGTATTAACAAATCCAGGGGCAAGCACCTGGCCGGTTGCCTCCCACTTTTCATCCTGCGGATAGTGTTCCCGCAAGCGCTCATTTGAATCCACGTCGCTGATACGGTCTCCAACCACTCGCACGCCACACTTGCGCTGCGGTTTTTCTTGTGCGCTGGTAATTAACCAATCCGGCAGGATGATCTTTCCGGTTAAAACTGTGTTTGGAGGTTTCACTGCATCAGATTTCATTGTATTTTACTCTTTTGAAAGTACTTCTTTTTACGGCTATCGGGTGTTATTTTGGCCAGCTCAACCAATCGGCGGCGCTTTACAAAACAGGCGCCTTGCCTTGCAGAAAATGTCCCTGGCCTTTTGGACCAAGGAACTGTCCGTCTTGTACCAGCAGCCGGCCGTGCGCCAGGGTCGCTTGAGGGTATCCGCACACTTCCAGCCCTTCGTAAGGGCTATAATCCACCCGTTCGTGCAAATGCTCATGGGATAGGGTGACTTTTTTGTTGGGGTCGAATAGCACAATATCCGCATCC
>DATFYI010000335.1:0-5146 GCA_035315125.1 Anaerolineaceae bacterium
TCTGCCGCGCTGGCGCCCCAATGGGTGTGCCACGGCAGCAGCACCAGTATATATACAATCACAAAAAGCACTACCAGGACAGGAATAATTACAAGAGCTGTTGAGCAAGATTTTTTAAACACCAGGCGTCTCCAGATTTTATGGGATGGGTCTCAACGAACTAATATTCTTTTAATTATGCCTCAAGAGAGCCATTTTCACAACACTTCCCCAATACATTCATAACTTCTTCACAACCTGCTGGCATACTGAAAACAAGTTGGAGCACAATTCAAGCGCTCGTCATTCAAATAACTCGTCAGGAGGTAAACAATGTTTCGCTTTAGTACTTTATGGAGGATCTTGATGATCCTGGTTCTGGTAGCCTTATTAGCAGGCGCCGGTACTGCACTTTACCATGCCGGTTTGGCGCAGGGTTATCAAGCCGGTGTTGCGGCTGCCGCTAAGACTGGCAGTGGAACCACACCCCAGCTGCCTTATTATGGTTATGGCTATCCGCCATTCGGCTTTTATCCTGGTATCGGATATCCTGGGTTTTTCCCATTTTTTGGCCCGCTCATCGGGATCGGGTTCTTCCTGCTGATTTTCGTCCTGATAAGCGGGGTATTTCGCTTCGCTTTCAGGCGTCATTGGGCCGGTCGTGGCGACTGGGGCTACGGTCCAGGACCTTGGGGCCAGGGTCCACATGGTTGGGGCTATGGTCCGGCAGGCAAAGATCCTTCCAACCCACAGTCTGAAAAGACCCAGGGGCCTACCCAATCAGCTTGAATCAGGTTTTTAGATCATGAGATCAAATACTTCGCTTTGCAACTGGCGCAGCATGCTGCGCCAGTTGCAAAACATCTGCAAAAAAGAATAGCCCTGTTATTTTTTGCCAAAAATTGATTACAATGGATAATGATAGATTTCAGGTTTTGTTAGAAAAGATCAATTGTCAGCAAGGGGAAAAATAAGATGAAAACTGCTACTACTGTCGCCAGCATGTTAGTTCGTTTGACCGGTCTGATCCAAATTGTATTGGGTATACTTTTCTGGACCGGCAATGCCATTAACCTGATCTCGCTTCACATCCTATCCGGAACTGTGCTGGTGCTATCACTCTGGACACTGGCCATCCTGGCCCGCCGATCAGGCCTGCGGGCTGGCGTTGTAGCCCTGTCAATGATCCTGGGCTTGATTACATTGGCCTTGGGTCTTGTCCAAAGTGATCTGTTGGTTAACTCCAGCCATTGGATTATTCAGGTCGTACACTTGCTATTGGGTCTGAGCGCCATCGGCCTGGCAGAAGGACTGGCAGCCAGAATTAAGCACGATCGTATGCCTGAAAAGACTCTGACTGGCCAGCCTGAACGGACCGATTAATTATGAATGAGCTAATCCTTGTCGTCGATGATGAAATCCTGATTGTGAAGCTGGCGCGCGATTATCTTGAGAAAGCCGGTTTCCGAGTACTGGCCGCCGCAGATGGTGCGACAGCCCTGGCTATGGCTCGCAGAGAGCATCCCGACCTGGTCGTTCTTGATTTGATGCTGCCCGCTATGGATGGCCTGGATGTGACCCGTTCATTGCGCCGCGAAAGTGACGTCCCCATTATCATGTTGACCGCCCGAGTCGAGGAAACTGACCGGCTCATTGGTTTGGAATTAGGCGCTGATGATTATATCTCGAAGCCATTTTCTCCCCGCGAGCTGGTCGCACGGGTGCGTACTGTTTTGCGACGGAGCCGCGGCAGTATCCAGCAGTCTGGTTTGTTGCGATTAGGCGATTTAGAAATCAATCAGGAGGCCCGCACTGTTACACGATCGGGCATCTCGGTTGAGCTTTCACGGATTGAGTTTAATCTGCTTGAAATCCTGGCCCAACGCCCCGGCCAGACTTTCACACGGGCTCAACTGCTCGACCGCCTGCATGGAATTGCTTTTGAAGGCTACGATCGCAGCATCGATGCCCATATTAAAAACTTGCGCCGCAAGCTGGAACCCAATCCCACCGAACCGCACTACGTGCTGACCGTCTTTGGCGTAGGCTATAAAATGAACGAGCAGCTCGAGAAATGAATCCTTTCGACTCTCAATTCCATCACTCGCGCTTGCGTTATCGTGACCATCCAAAATGGGAACCCAAACGCAAATTTTTACTGTGGCGCCTCTTTAGATTTTTAATACCTACTATAATTTTTTTGCTCATCTTTGTGGGCGGGATTATTTATCTGGTGGCGCGCCTGACCGGAAATAATAACCTGCCGACTTTGTGGATTTTACCGGTTGTTTTTGTTTTCGCCATCTTGTTTCCAATGATGTTTGCCATGGCTGCCAGGCGTTCTTTCTCCAGCTTTGTTAATCCGATCGCTCGAATTATGGCTGCTGCCGATGCGGTCGCAGACGGCGATTTCACTGTTCGCGTCCCGGAAGATGGGTCGGGTGAATTTGGCCGTCTGGCAAGATCTTTTAATCGTATGGTAGCCGAACTGCAACAATCCGATCAACTTCGCCGAAACCTGACCGCCGATGTGGCTCATGAGCTGCGCACTCCTTTGCATATTATCCAGGGCAACCTGGAAGGTATTCTTGATGGTGTTTACCAGGCGGAGCCCGATCAGATTAATCTTCTGATAGACCAAACGCGCCAACTCACTCGCCTGGTGGACGATCTTCGCACCTTATCTCTGGCGGAAGCTGGCCAGCTTTCCCTGAAAAAAGAACCGGTCGATGTCCAGGAGCTCTTAAGCGATGTGGCTACCAGCTTCAGTGGGCAGGCTGAAGCGGCCGGCATTAATCTTAGGGTAGATATAAGGCCTGGCGACATTCCAATGATCATCTCCGGGGATGCCGGACGGCTGGACCAGGTGCTAAGCAACCTGATCGCCAATGCCCTGGTTCACACGCCATCCGGCGGCGCCATTACGCTTTGCGCCGCCCCCCACCCACCTGGAGTGCGCATCCAGGTCGTAGATAATGGCAGCGGTATTCCCATCGAAGATCTAGCCTTTATTTTCGATCGTTTCTGGCACGGCGACCGCTCCCATCAGAACAGCAGTGGGTTGGGCCTGGCGATTGCCCGCCAATTAGTCCAGGCGCATGGCGGCTCAATTACAGTTCAAAGCCAGCTCAACCAGGGCACAACATTTACAATCGACTTACCGGATAAATCATGAATATTTATTTAGTTGCCTGATATTGATCTTAGATAATTTTTATGAATTGATCAAAATCACTTGAAGTTTTGGCATATCCATCTTATACTATTAGTGTATTACTGATATATCATTTTTATTTTACATTCCAAATGAAGCAATGAACCAGATTTCCCTGGCAGAAAAAGCCTACGCTACTATAAAAAAGGATATCATCACCTGTGTCCTTGACCCTGGCAGCCAGATTGCCCAATCCAAGCTGGTCCAGCGTTACGACTTCGGTATTACTCCTATTCGCGAAGCATTAAAACGTCTCGAACAAGAAGGTTACGTCCAATCCGTCCCGCGTTTTGGCTACATCATCACACCCATTAACATCAAAGACATCGATGATATCTACGATCTGAGACTGATACTTGAAAAATCCTCGGTACGCCTGGCTGCTCAAAGGGCCAGTGATAAACAATTGGCGCAACTATTGGAACGAGCAAACTTTTCGTATCGTTTCAAGGATACAGAAAGTTATGGGATATTTCTTGAGTTAAATAACGCTTTCCACGTTGCCATTGCCCTTACATCTGGCAATCGCAAGCTGGCAGACACCCTCGCCAACCTGCTAAATGAGATGACGCGCATTTTCCATTTGGGTTTAGATTTACGCGACAGCGCCGAGGAGATGCGCAACGAGCACTTAGCCCTGGCAGAAGCCATTTCCATGCGCAATGTGGATGATGCCGAACAAATCGTCGAAGATCAAATTCTCTCTTCACGCCGTCGTGTGCTGGAAATGTTCGTTCAGCGCCGGGACCACAAAGCCATGAACGAAATTGGATTTCCAAATGTATCAGATCAAAACTGACCCAGTTTATTTATGTCTATCCTTTCAAGGAGGGCGTGTTCTATGCTTCAACCATCGCTAACCAGTCAATCTTTGACCGATCAACTTCGTAATGAGATCGTTGGTATCGACCAGCAGGTACCTTTGCTGGATGGGAGTTTTACAACCTACACTAATTTAGACAACTCTGCCAGCACGCCAGCCTTCCAACGGGTTAAGCAGAAGACCGACGAGCTATATAACTGGTATTCGAGTGTCCATCGCGGCTCAGGCTTCAAATCTTTGCTATGCACTCATTTATATGATGAAGCACGTGAAGTCGTTCTGAGCTTTGTGGATGCTGATCCGGAAAGCGAGTGCGTTATCTTTTGTAAAAACACGACGGAAGCTATCAACCAGTTAGCCAGTATTTTCCCATTCCAACCGGGAGATATGGTTTTAACAACCGGCATGGAACACCATTCGGATGACCTGCCCTGGCGAGCCAGAACGCAGGTGATTTATGCCAATGTGTTGGATGATGGCTCGCTCGACATGCAGGATTTTGCGGAAAAGTTGGAACGCAATGCCGGTAAGATCAAACTGGTGGCCGTAACTGGCGCTTCCAATGTGTCCGGTTTCATGCCGCCAATCTACGATATTGCCGAAATGGCGCACCGCTACGGTGCCAAGCTGCTGGCCGACTGCGCCCAGCTATTCCCTCACCGCAAAATACACGTTGGACCAGCCGATTCGCCTCGTCACCTGGATTTCATTGCATTTTCAGCTCACAAAGTATACGCCCCGCTTGGCTCAGGCGGCTTGATCGGTCCAAAAGAATTTTTTAACAGTTTGGATCCGGTTATCCGAGGGGGTGGGACGGTGGAAATTGTTACACTCAAAGAAGTGATCTGGAACTCCTCGCCCGAACGCAATGAAGCAGGTAGCCCGAATGTGATCGGCGCAATTGCTCTGGCAGCCGCCCTCAAACAACTCTCGGAGGTCGGTATGGATGCCATTGCCGCCCATGAAGCGGAGTTAACCCATTATGCACTCACTAAACTAGAACAACTCCCAGGGATTACCTTGTATGGCTTGACCAATCCAAACCATGTAAATGATCGCCTGGGGGTAATTCCCTTTCAAGTAAATGGCTTGACCCATGGAAAAGCCGCCGCTATTCTAGGGTTTGAAGG
>DATFYI010000336.1:0-5520 GCA_035315125.1 Anaerolineaceae bacterium
TTACCAGCTTGATCGTTTCTATTTTGAACTCTGCATTAAACCGCCTGCCTTTACCCATTCTTTTTCTCCTGGTAGTTCCCTAGTTCTACCAGCTTTTCTTCGTGTCTACCAGATTGGGGTAGGCTCATTTTTCTTCACAAGAGTCTAAGGGGAATTGGGGCGGAATTCGCTTCCAGCCGCCAGACCCGAGCAGCAGCTTCTTGCAGGATAGTCAGCCATTCGTCAGGCTGGCTGCCAGCAGAAGGGGACGCGCTGAGTACCACTGGCGCTGTCTGGCTCAGTCGCTGTAGATGAAGAATGCTTTGTTCCAGCAGACGGCGCCGTTCATCAACGGGCACACTCTCATCGTAAAAAGTTCCCAACAAATCCAGCCCCAGGGTGGGAATGACCCCGGAAGCTGTTTCTGATAGTAAAGTGAGCACCTGGTAGCAAGTGAAGGCGCGGGCGAGCTGTATCCGTTCTAAGGCTGCCTGCACACCACTGGTCTGGCGGCGTAAGGCGCGAGCAATGGCATACCCACGAAAGCTATTTGCTCCGTCCAAGACGCGGATGGGGCCAGAGGCGGCCAAATGGGCGATGAAGGGTGGTAAAGCGTCTCGCAGAAAACTGCGTGGAGCAATCAGTAAAAGCAAACTGCCGGTCAAAGGGATAGGTAAGTTGTCCATGCCTTCAGAGTAATGAATCTGATGGAATGGAACAATCCCAGCCTTGAGGATCATGGGATCATAAAATGGGTTAACCCCATCAGCAGGATGGCCTGGTAACTTATTTCTGCTGGCAAATGCCCAGGCGCTATGAATTTATTATCTGGCTAGCTCATACTGATGCTAAAACTTCCTGACAGAGTAACTCTGCTTCATCCATTAAGGTTTTAGCCCGGGCAAGTTTTTCGCGCAATTCCTGGTCAGGGTCATAATAATGGTCACCGTGCCATTCAATGATGGGTGTATCACTATCTGTACGCTCAGCTTCTAATAGATTTTCAATGTGATCTACAACACTGCGGGTAGTATCAAACACATCCCAACCACCTTTAGTGGCAAAAACGATTGCATTTGCGCTTCTCATATAGATTCCTCTCTAAATGTTTACTCTCTGATCAACCTCTGTCCGTTCGATAACAATAATTTAGACAGAGTGAAATTTATAATAATATATATTAGATAATAATACTCATATATTAATAGCAAATGAAACTATTCAGATTAATGTTGCTTTGTCATTGCAATTTGTTCAGCCTGCGCCAGTTCTTCCAATGTATTGATATTTAAGAAAGCCAGTTGTGTCGGATCATGGATAAAAACCTCTTCGGGTTCCATCACGCGCACATTGACAGATGGGAACCAGGAAATGATCCTTTTTTGATTTGTGTTGATAGCGGTAAGAATTGCTGGCAGGCAGGTCTTTTTTCGGTAGACTGAATGAAATGGCTCCAATCCTGTTTTGCCATTGGGTATGACTACATCTGCATTTAATTTGGTCAACAAATCGATCTCAGCCTGGAGTAGGACTGGATTAACAAAGGGCATATCACAAGCTACAACTGCGATAATGTTTGAACTGGCAGCATAGAGGGCAGTGTAAAGACCCCCTAAAGCTCCTTTTCCGGGAAATATATCTGAAATTAAAGGGTATTCTAAGAATTTGAAATCCTGCGGTTGATTCGTGGTTATCAACAATTCTTCGGCTAATGGTTTTACCCTATCAATAACACGTTCAATTAATGGGTTACCCAAAAAAGGAATGATGGCTTTGTTGCGTCCCATTCTACGGGATTCACCACCAGCCTGAACAGCAATTGTCAGCATAGCAATTACCTGATCACATTTTTTGAGGATATACCCATTAGAATTACTCGAATTGGCTCGATTAGTCAATCAGCCTAGCACCATGATTGTCCGGTTGAACGTAGAAGCTCTGGCCTTTCCCGATATCGTTCAGATATTTATCGACCTCACTGGTTAGATGGCAGGCCGCCTCTGCCCCGTCTACCAATCCATATACAGTTGGTCCCCACGAGCTTTGACCTGCTCCAGTTGCACCTCTTTCAAGCAGGAAACCGATTATTTGTTCTGACAATGGGTTAGCAAACTGACCGCCCTGGATACCTGCGAAACTTTCACCCACCAAACGTTGTACTTCAGTCAAGGCCTGGCCGAAGATGAAGATATCATTTTCAACCAGGGCCGGCAGCATTTTCATCAGCAACAAACGACACACTTTTTCGACGTGCGAAGGTGGCATTTTTGGCAACGCGCGAAAAGCGGCTAGCTCTTTTTCGCCACTGAGGCCTGCATCTGTTTCAGGTATGGCGACCACAAAAAACCAGTTTTCAGGAACAGGCCGGTGAAATAAAAGCGGCGGTATAGTACTCTCGACGAACGTGAGAGCGTTCAATGTATCATCCATTTTACCAATCCGGTGTCCACCATCCAGTACAAAACCACCCTGGCGGAAGGCATTGATGCCAATGCCGGAATGAACGCCACGGCCCATAGCAAGTGCTATCTCTTCCAGGGACAGGTTAAGATTTCCCAAACGAGTCAGGGCAGTGCCAACAGCCAGAGCCAGTTGAGTACCCGAACCTAAACCAATGTGGGATGGGATATTTGACTTCAAGGTCAGGTGAACACCAGGAACAATGGGATAACGGCTTAAAAACTGCCTGGCGAACTTGATAACCCGCTGCGATTCTTGGCCTTCCACAACTAAGGAATCAGCCTGTTCTGCAACCAAGAGAACGTTTGGATTCTGAATGGCTACACCGATGCTGCCATATAGGCGGCCAAAGTTGCCATTTGTATCCAGCAAACCCAGATGAAGGCGAGCCGGCGTTTTGATTTCAATCATAGCTCATCCATTTTCCGACATATTCGCGTATTTTCTGGAAAGCTGCTTGTTCTTTTTCGTCCCCAGTTTTATTTACGATTTGTTCATAACTATCCAAATCTTTGGTCACATCGGCCGGTGAATAAAGGTGAAGGCGAGTTGCCAGAATGGTTGCTTCAACTACCGCATTGCTAGCTCTACAAAAACCAAGAAAGTCTTTCTGCCAACCCCGAAATCTCTCCCGGCAATGTACTTCTGAACGGTCAAGAGTCCCACTCTGCGATATGATTTCAATTTCACGCCAAGAGCATGCTCCCTGGAAAACAATCCCAGGCACTGCATGTGCTGTGAAGTAAGGTAAAACGACGTTAAACAAAGCACTCTGCACATAGGCGAGCACATCATCGGTAAAGTTTACAACGCCGTAGCCGGTAGTTAACAAATTGTGGTAGGTCTGTGTATTTCGAAATGGACGCACAATGATCTCATTTTCACCCAGACATATGCCCATTGGGGCAAAGTTGGGTTGGCCACATTCATCCTGGGTTGAAAAAATAGTTTCAATAATCATGTCCGATAATCCTTATTAACCGGTCAATCAATATCCTCATGACTCAGATAACCCCAGCGCAGATCCTGTTCCTGAATATATTTCTTACCCAACTGAACAGCCAAGCTGGCCTTTTGCAGCTCCTTGCCCAAATAGAAGGCATGGGAGGCATCTTCCACACCCAACTGAGCGTATAAAGTGCGTATGTCAGTTCCCTTGATAAATAAATGATTATTAAAAATGTAGATGTAATTTTGATCTGTAAAAATTCGAAAGTTGCGGTCGCGGACTTTGGACTTCATTGCCAGTAATTCTTCTTCCGTGTAGACCAGGTAAGGTGGATCCTTGATCGTTAATAAGCCATCATCCAGATGCTTGGGCAAAATATGGTTTTTGCAAGCATAAAACATCAGCTTACGCGCTATATCCAGCTCGCGCACAGCCCCGCGTGCCCAATTAATGACCTCGGTTGTCAGCACGTAATTTATATTCAATTCGGTGATCACACCAGCCATCACCGCAGTGATTCCAGTTGTATCTGCATCTGTTAATTCCGTCAGGTTACCTAATCCCATCAGCATCTCGGCCTGTGGGTGCCGCCGGCGGGTTTCATAAAAACGGTTAAGTGACTCGCTGAATCCAAAGCTGATTGGATTTAAGATCGGGTCAATAATATATGGAACATGCCAGGCTTCTAATTGCGAGATATTCTGCTCTAGAGAATCCAAACCCTGGTCGAAGTCGGGAATGACGACGACTTTACATTTTAAACGGGGTGCCAGGCCCAAATTGCGCGAATTGATGCTGAGCAAATAATCAAGGCCGGCCTGGTCAGCCAGGAAAACGTCATCAGGGTTAAAAGTATCGAGGCTAACAGTAAAACCATACTTTTTTAACTCCGAAACCACCTTACCTACTTCAGGAAATCTGCCTTGAACTGGACAGCCCAGATCTATAATGTCTGCCCCGCTGGCTTTGAAATATTCTGCACGAACCAGGATTTCTTCCAAATTCATCTGATGTGCGTCTACGATCTCTGCCAGTATTTTTGTCTGGTATTCCCCGTATCCTTCTAATTTGTTTTCGCTACCAAAATAATCAGGCAGGTCTTTGAGACTCTTTGGCCCACGGATAACCCGTACTCCTGTTTTATCAGCGATGGTTTTCAGGTCACCATGGCAAGCACCGGGGATCATGATAACATCGCAGGCACAGGCGCTATTCAGGTATTTTGCAATAAAATTAGTATCCATCAAGGCGGCCACTGAAATTGGATGGATTGCAATTTCGTATTCGAGGGTAGGCGATATCTTTGCCAATATATCGCTGAGAGATTGAGCGGCAAGTTTTCCAGTTACAAATAAGTAGCGAGGCATTGGGTCAAATCCTCCACGCTTTCCACCACGGTTACCCCTGGAAAATCTCTTAGTTTATTCGTATTCTCTAAATCGACCGGCCGAGGGTAGACCTTAACCGGCTCGCCATGCGGTCCGGTGGTATCCATTTCAGCAGCCAGATCAGTGGGGAAGACGATGATCGGGACATGTGATTTACCTGCCTGGGCAAAAAGGTTGGAAATGAGAGAATCAGAGATGCCACAAACAAACTTGGCTACTGAGTTTGAAGTAGCCGGAGCAACTACCAGCACACGATACACTCCATTATACAAGCGAGCCACTACCGGAGAACTGGCCTGCGTTTCATAAATAACCCTCAGGTCTGGACTCTCGAAGCGTTCTTGTAGCGAGTACATACGGATAACCTCTTTAGCAGCCATGGAGATCAAGACATCGATGTTTTTGAACCGTAGCAATTGATCGGCGCAAGCAGTCAGGGTGTGGCCGGCGCCAGTAATAGCCCAGGCGAATCGCTGATCTTTCATGCATCACCTCATCACAAACATAGTATCTGCTACGGAGTTTCCCAGCAGCAAGCGATGCCAGGCATGTCCTGATCTATCGATCGCCTGCTCAACAGTGCCGCTGGCCTGAATCAAATCACCTACCCTTGCTTGATCGCAGAATCTTCCTCGAAAAGAAACAATCTCCTGAACGAGATTTTCCGAAGAGCCTTGCAATAATTGAACATCCGTCAGCGAATAGCTACAGGGGGTGAAGATGGCATCCTGGTCAGCAGTTACT
>DATFYI010000337.1:0-9942 GCA_035315125.1 Anaerolineaceae bacterium
ACTCGCCTGACCTTAACGCATACCAATATCCCGGAGGGTCAAGCCAACAGTTATGAGCAGGGCTGGTTGGATTATTACTTCGCTCCCATGCAGGAATACTTTACCGTCCACGAAGCCCAATGCTAAAATAAGAATACCTGCAAAGGGGAGCGCCACACTCCCCTTTGCAGGGACAGGTAATCAACAAAAAAAAGCATCGCCGGCATGGAAAATACGATCCCCCTGAGCCTGACTCTCCAACATGCTTTCCCAGGTCTATCAAACCAAGAAGCCGAGGATATGATTGCCTCAGGCAAAATCGTGACTTACCCACAAGATCTGGTTTTGTGTCACGAAGGCGCTCTGGAAACGATCTTTTATATCATCCTGGCTGGAGAAGTACGTGTCACTAAGCTGATAAACGACAGCGAGGCGCGTTTTCTTAAGCACTTGAGAGCTGGGGACTTCTTCGGCGAGATGGCCATTATCCATAATGCGCCGCGCGCCGCCACAATTACTACCACAGCCCAAACGACCGTGTTAGAAATTGACAAAGAAGCTTTTAGCCGCATGCTGGAAAACAGCAGCAGTATTTCAATGGCAATGGTCAGGGAAGTCAGCCGGCGATTGCGTGAGAACGACGAAATGGCCATTGAAGATCTGCGACTGAAGGCAAAAGAATTAGCGGATGCATACCAACGTCTGACCGAGCTCGAGCATGCTCGTAACCAGTTCTTGAGCGCCATAGCCCACGAGCTGCGCACTCCTTTGATGGCGGCCAATGGGTTCGTTCAGGTCATTCAGATGGGCATTTTGAATGGTGAAGCGCTCGATTCTGCGATTAACTCGGTTTCTCGTAATTTACAGGATATTACTATCCTGACCAATGATATTCTATTTCTGCAAGAAATGGATCTCATCCTGCCAAAATTCCAGCTGGTTGACTTGGGCTCTCTGGTTGCAGCAGCGGTTGAAAAGCAGCGCAAGCACGCTGAACAAAACCAGGTGAGCATCAAACTGGTCATCCCTTCTGGAATACCTGCCATTGAAGGGGATGCTAAAAGCCTTGAACGCGCCATCAGAGCTATCCTGGATAACGCCATTAAGTTCAGCCCGGATGGTGGAAATGTTCTGGTTGAAATCAACGCCAAGGCCGGCCAGGTCTGGATCATCATTCAAGATCAGGGTGTCGGCATCCCTGCCGAAGCGCTTCCGCATATCTACGATCGCTTTTTCCACATGGATAGTATTGGCGATCATTTGTTCCGCGGCATCGGACTGGGCCTGTCGATTGCACGCCAGGTGATCGAACAACATCATGGCGCTATTCAAGTGCAGAGTGCACCGGGCTGCGGTAGCCTGTTTACGATATCTCTGCCGGAAACCAATAATTCCTCCCCAACATAAAAGGTGCAGCGCCAATCATGCCTAAGAGGCGGGCCAAGAAAAGTAGACTTCTTCTTCATTATTCTGGTGGGTAACAACCTGGCTTGACCGGCATATACTTAATAAAAAAACAAACTGCGGAGGAAAATATGCTAACCAGCTATACACTTTCTCTGTCAGATCCGAACGCCACACTAGAATTTGTGGGCGGCAAGGGCGCATCCCTGGCGCGCCTTTATCAGGCAGGTTTGCCCGTACCGCCTGGCTTCCATGTGACAACCGCGGCTTACAATGCGTTTGTCTCCGAAAACAATCTCCAATTACGCATCCTGTCAGCTCTGAAGCAGGTTCAGCCGGACGATGCAGCTACGTTTGAAACAGCTTCAAACGAAATCCAAGGCCTGTTTCTGAGCGAGACCAGCTGTCTGCCGGGCGCAGTTACAGCAGCGGTGCTGGCAGCTTATGCCAGTTTGCCTGGCAGCAACCCGGCTGTGGCTGTACGATCTTCTGCCACGGCTGAGGACCTGCCTGGATTGTCCTTTGCCGGCCAACAGGAAACCTATCTGAACATTCACGGGAATGAAGCACTTCTCGATGCGTTGAAACGCTGTTGGGCATCCCTTTGGACGGCTCGGGCGATTGGCTACCGGTTGCAGCATAAGATCAACTCAGAAACCATTAGCCTGGCCGTGGTGGTACAGATTCTGGTGCCGGCTGAGACAGCCGGTGTGATGTTCACTGCCAATCCGGCCAATGGCAGGCGCAACCAGATCATGATCAGCGCCGCCTGGGGTCTGGGCGAAGCCGTGGTTAGCGGTCTGGTCACACCGGATACGATGATCGTCGATAAAGGCACCTGGCGGCTGATAGAGCGCCAGACTGCTGGTAAAGAAGTGCTGACCGTCCTGCTCGAAAGCGGAACGGCAGAACAACCGCTGCCAGCGGACAGACGTTTTGTCCCAGTATTGAACGATTCGCAAACAGTCGAGCTGGCTCGGTTGGGCGAACAGATCGAAACCATCTATTCCATGCCCATGGATATTGAATGGGCTTTTTCCGCAGGCAAGTTCGCCATTTTACAGGCGCGACCGATCACTGCATTACCAGCCGAACAGGTTGAAACAACCACCGAATGGAAGCTACCCGATCCCAAAGGTGCATACGTCCGCGGCAGTATCATCGAGCAAATGCCCGAGCCGCTTACACCATTGTTTGCTACCCTGGCAGGTCCGATCATCGATGAAGAGACTCGCCGTCTGCTTTTATGGTTTACGGGTGCCAGGGAATGGAAAACAACCTTATTTGTAACCATTAACGATTATGGCTATTTAAATATAAATTATGGCCGTTGGATGATGACCCGCATGGTCTTTGGCTCACTTTTCAAAATGATACCCATCTTAAGCTCATCCGAAGTGCGCTGGCAGCAAGCCCGATCCCATTATTTGGAGGTTATCCATCACTGGCAGAGCCGGCCGCTGGCGGATTATAGTGCAAATGAGCTACCCACGGGCGTCCGACAATTGACCCGGGAAGCAATCAGCATGTATACAGTTTTGCAATCCGGGTTAATCCCGGCAGCCCAGACCAGCGAAATTATTTTTACTCAGGCTTATAACCGCTTGATCAAGAAAAAAGGTGATCCAGCCGCGCCAGTCTTTCTTATGGGCTTTCAATCTGATCCTATCCAGGCAGATCTTGCGCTTTACGATCTGGCCATGTGGGCGTGCAGCCGTGAAAGTCTGGCTGCTCACCTGACCGCAACTCCCGCTGCCCAATTGGCACTTGAAATGGAAAATAAGGCAGCCATGGCAGATATAAATACGGTTGATTGGAGCGTATGGCAAAGCCGCTTCCAGGAACATCTTGCAAAGTACGGCCACTCAACTTACGATTTGGACTTTTCAAAGTCCGTGGCAGCGGACGATCCCACCCCCTTGTTGGAAACCTGCCGCATGTATCTGCTGGGCAAAGCCGCCAACCCGTATGTCCGTTTACAAACCCTCAGCGAAAGTCGCCAGCGGGCCAGCCAAGCTTTATTCAAACGGCTGCATGGTCCAATGCGCTGGATTTTCCAAAAACTGCTGCAAAACGCTCAAAAATATGCCCCGCTGCGCGAAGATGGCTTTGCTGACCTTGGCCTGGGTTACCCGCTGCTCAGGCAAATGCTGCGTGAGCTGGGGCGCAGGCTAGTTCGTGCAGCTATGTTTGAACAGCCAGAGGATGTGTTCTGGCTTCTTGAGCAAGAGTTGGACCAGGCAGCAAAGGCACTTGACCAGGGCCAGCCTGTTGAGCCTATTCAAGAGGCCATCCGCCAGCGCAAGGCGGCTTGGCGCGCCAAACAGCAGATAACCCCACCGATGGTTCTGCCACAGGGGTCGAAATACCTCGGTATAGACATCGAAAAAATGACCCCGATGGGGTTAAATGCAGAGAATAACATTATTAATGGTTTTGGCGCCAGCCAGGGCAAAGTGACCGCTCCGGCGCGGGTTATCCATGGACCACAGGATTTCAATCAGATGCAGCACGGTGATATCCTGGTAGCTCCCATCACTACTCCCGCCTGGACTACACTGTTTGCATTGGCATCCGCAATTGTTACCGATATCGGTGGGCCGCTCAGCCATAGCTCAATTGTGGCTCGCGAATATGGCATTCCGGCCGTTTTGGGAACAGGTTCAGCCACTCACCTTATACAAAATGGGCAAATTATCACGGTGGACGGCACTGCCGGAACAGTCAGCCTGAACTGAGACCTACTTTTTTCCACACAGGATGCCAATCTTCCCAATCATAAATGGCAATTTTAAAAGGGAAGGAATAAACGGGGCATCACAGGTTTTAATAAATTCCACTTTCCGGATGCCCCAACTTTTAATCAGCTCTACTAATTGCTCGGGCTTTCCGTAAATCGCCTCCCACAGGAACAGGTCCTGGAAGACGAACTTGCCGCCAGGTTTGACCACCCGCAGCGCTTCACAAAGCAATTGTCGTTTATCCTTTGTGTCGTTCACCTCATGGAAAGTCAGGTTGCTGACTGCCAGGTCGAAGGAGCCATCATCAAAGGGTAAGGCAGAGGCACTGGCTTTTTGAAATGTCACATGCTCTGTGACGCCTTCAATTTCTGCATTTCTTTCACATACTTTTTTCGAATATTCCCACTGTTCTCCCCAATAATCGATGCCGGTCACTTTTGCTTCCGGATATTTTTTCGCCAACGCAATCGTCAAGGCGCCACTGCCACAACCAATGTCCAGCGCCTGACCCTTTCCATTCCAATCCAGATAGGAGAGCACCAATCCACGAACCTGCTCCTGCACATTCCCACCCTGCGGAGAAAACATATAGCGGGCATAAATAAAATAGAGCGAAATCAATAAAAAAGGAATAGCAAGTACAAAGAACCAGGGGGATATTAAGGTTAAGCCGATGAATATCAAGCCGACTAGGCCTGGTCCCCAGATCAGGCGCATCGAAACCCAATTACCATAGTTTGGATTTTCTCCGGATGATTTTGACATTTGGCAGTCTCCTTTTATTTGACCATATCGTTGTGGATGCAGATATTATGAAATTGCCGATAAGACATGCTCTATATTCAGCCGGAATATGTGTTCCTTCACAGAATCATTTATATTCATTTGCTCGACCTTAATGATTTGATCCCCAATTCTAGCATAGGGCGTATCAGATCCAAAAATCACATGTTCATGGCCAAATAAATTGATCGCTTCGAGTATATCTTTACCCCTTACTCTTTCAGATCCGGATGTATCAAAATAAACATTTGAAAGGATGTGCCGCTCCTCTTTGAAGATTTCCAATCCGAGCATGTGGGCAATAATAAATGTTACATCCTGGTTATTACCGATAAATTGAAGCAGCTTCCGAGTTTCCCTTTTCGAATACAAATGGATGAATATGGGAAGCTTTTTCGCCCTGGCAATTTCTACTAGCCGGTTGAATTCACAACCGTCTATTCTAAACGGATTCCAAGCCTGATGGAGTTTTATCCCTCTGATCTGATAATCTCGAATGTTATTTTCTAGATTGCTCATTTGCAGTGTGTCAAGCGGGTTTAACCAGAAAAATGGGACAACGATTTCTGGAATACTCTTACTGATTTCCAAAACGTGTTTATTACCATCCCCATTGTCTTTAATGAATGAATTATAAGCAAATCTTAGCAAACGATTGAGAAGATAGATACCCATTGGGGATTTAATGAATGGAATATTGGGTGGATCATTCAAATCCAGGTTGTTTTTAGGGCTCGTGCATAGCACAATCTTGTCGATGTCAAACCGTTTTGAGATTTCGATGATGGATTCAGGAGTTGAATACTCACGGGCCACATGGGCATGCGCATCAATGATTATAAAAACACTCCTTACATTTCAGAAAGCACACCTTTTAGAAAAATTCTCTTCCTTAGAGATGATTAACAATCTGAGAATCTACTTGCAAAGAGTCAATAATTAGACTATACTGGTGGATATAAGTGGTTAATAGTGGTTAATAGTGGAGCGCCGGATCATTCCCGGCGTTCCGTATTAATACGAGGGATAGAACACATGTTCTTGGGACAGTACGAACACATCATCGATGAGAAAGGCCGCATGACCATACCAGCACGCTTCCGGGAGCTGCTGGCGGAAGGCGCGTACATCACCCAAGGGTTTGACCAAAATCTGATCGTAATGACCACTGCTTCGTTTAACAACATTTATGAACGTGTTAACCAGATGAGTGTAACCGATTCCAATGCTCGACAGCTCCGGAGATTGATGTTCTCGCGTGCCGATCGTGTTGATTTTGATAAAGCCGGCCGCATTCTTATTCCCCAGTTCCTGCGCCAATCCAATTGTCTGGAAAACAGTGCCATGGTCGTGGGAGTTGGCAATCATTTTGAAATTTGGTCACCAGAGCTTTGGAAGAAGCAGAATGATCTTCTTCAGGACGCTGAGGCTAACAACCAGCGCTATGCCACACTAGACCTTCAGCTATAACGAATTATGGCAAATTCTGAGATTAACAATCGGCTTCCTCATCTACCTGTACTTTACCATGAAATTATAACCGCTTTACGCCCAATTAGCCCAGGGCTTTACGTGGATTGTACCGTCGGTGCAGGCGGCCATGCGGCAGGGATTTTGGAGAATTCTTCTCCATCCGGAAATCTTTTAGGACTGGATCTCGATCCCCAGGCGCTGGCACTAGCAAGCCGGCGCCTTTCTCAATATGGGGAAAGGGTACACTTGCAGCAAGCTTCCTACACCAGCTTGCTAGAACAAATCCACAAGCTGGGTTGGGAAAATGTTCAGGGAATCCTGTTTGATCTGGGAGTCTCTTCCATGCAAGTGGACACACCCGAAAGGGGGTTTTCTTTCCTCACAAATGGACCACTGGATATGCGTTTTAGCCCGGATCAACCCGAGCAAGCGGCCGACCTGGTCAACCGCCTACCGGAAAACCAGCTAGCAGATATATTGTGGCGCTATGGCGAAGAAACCAAATCCCGTCAAATTGCTCGGACCATCTGCCAGGCCAGACCCATACAGACTACCCAGGAGTTGGCCGAAGTCATCAGCCGGGTGTTCCGGAGACAGCGGGGACGCATCCACCCCGCTACACGTTCCTTCCAGGCGCTGCGCATCGCCGTAAATCAAGAGCTGCAAGCCCTGGAATCCACCTTACCGCAGGCGGTAGAAGCTTTATCGCCGGGGGGGAGATTGGCAGTGATTTCATTTCATTCATTGGAGGATCGTATTGTAAAGCAATATTTCCGCCAAGAAAGTCGTGATTGTATCTGTCCTCCTGAACAACCGGTCTGCACATGCCATCATACCGCCACGATCGTTGAGATCAACCGTCATCCAATTGCGCCAACCGACCAAGAAATAGAAGCAAATTCAAGATCGCGCAGCGCACATCTAAGAATAGCCGAAAAGTTATAACTGGCATGAGATTTGCATAACAATAAGAACATTTATTCGTAGAGGTATATTTGTTATGAACCAGCATGTTATCCAGGCATATCAACAAGCTCCATGGCGCTCCCAGGTTCAGGCCATAGTCCTTTTCCTGGTAGCTTTGGTTGTGGTTGCATTGGTATCTGGGCTTTATCTGAGTATCTCCGCCCAAACTTCAGCCGAAGGCATTGCCATACAAAACCTGGAAACACAAAGAGATGACCTTGAGCGCCAGATTGCCAATCTGAAAACTCAGGCGGGTCAGCTCTCATCTGCCTCTCAAATGGAAGAGCGGGCTAAGGCATTGGGATATCAGGAAACCGACCCCAGTAATATCACTTATATGGTTATCGCCGGTTACCCCGGCCGCCAGGCGGCACAGTTGGCCCCAATCAACCCATCTCAATCTCAACCACAATCTTTAATCAAGTCTGATTACACCGAATCACTCTGGGAGTGGCTGTTCCAGGGCGCCCTGCAATTGAATAATTCCATGGGTGGAGGGCTGGAATGAAAAATATTCCCTTTACCCGCTTTAACATCATTGGCCTGGGTCTCAGCTTCTTGATTGTGTTAATCATGCTGCAAATGATCCGCATCGAAACCAGCGCCCAGGGACGCGCTTTAAACGATAAAGCTGAGAAAAACTACGAATATGTCAAACAGCGCATTTATCCGGAACGTGGTAATATTTATGATCGCTGGGGACATCTGCTGGCCGGAAACGAAGAAGTTTACGAAGTAGGCGTCGACCTGTCGGATGTCCAAAACCCTGACACAATTGCTGCAGTTTCTGCAAGCATCTTAGGACTGGATTACAATGATGTCTTGCATAAAGCCAGCGCAAAATTTGTGCCTGGAGTCAGTGAATATACGATACTGACGGATTTCGTTGACCCTGCGAAGATCGACCAGATCAAGCAGATTGAAGCGAACTTTCAAAATGGACCTGCTGCTCCCCAGAGCAGAGGCGACACTACCCCCAGTTTAAGCGGGCTGACCTGGACCCCTCATCTAAAAAGGAGCTATCCTGAAAATACGGTGGCTTCGAATATTTTGGGGTTTGTCTCCTGGCGAAGCAGAGATCAGGCTCAAGGATATTTTGGTGTAGAAGAAAAATTTAACGATCTATTATCAGGTACTCCAAAAGATGTTGTGGTCCCGGTTGATCCAAACAAAATTCAGGATATTCCAACAGTTCCGCCAGGAGCCAGCTTGGTATTGACGATCGACACCGAGATTCAGTCGATGGTTGAAACCACCCTGGACAGATACGTTAAAAGTACCGGCTCGGTTTCCGGCACTGTGATCGTCGAAAATCCCCGGAATGGGGAAATTCTGGCCATGGCTACCACACCTCGCCTGGATCCCAATCAATATTGGGACTATGCCAAACTGTTCCCCGGAAGCACATCCTATAACCGGGCAGTAGGTACAACTTATGAGCCAGGCTCCGTATTTAAAGTATTAACGATGGGCGCAGCCCTGGATGCGGGTGTGGTCAAACCGGATACTCCTTTCCTGGATACTGGTTCGATTGAGGTGGGCGGAATTACGATCTACGACTGGAACCGCGGCTCCTGGGGCCCTCAGACAATGCTGACCTGTATGCAAAACTCTTTGAATGTGTGTTTGTCCTGGGTTGCCGAACAAATGGGGCCGAAACGCTTTTACGCCTATTTACAGGCTTTTGGCATCGGTCACAAAACAAACATCGATTTGGGTGACGAAGTGATTTGGCCGCTGAGCCTGCCAGGTGATTCTGATTGGTACCCGGCTAACCTGGGCACTAATTCATTTGGTCAGGGCGTGGCAGTGACACCGATCCAGATGGTACAGGCTATTTCAGCCGAAGCAAATGACGGTAAAATGATGGCTCCACATGTGCTGAAGTCTGTGATCCAGAATGGTCGCCAATATGACACAGCCCCACAGGTGGTTGGAACACCTCTCACCCCCCAAGGAGCTCATACCATCACAAACTTGCTGGCAACTTCTGTCGAAGAAGAAGGCTCGACCGCAGTAGTCGATGGCTATCGCTGTGCAGGAAAAACTGGTACGGCTGAAATTCCAACTCCTTACGGTTATACCATTTCTCAAACCAATGCTTCTTTTGTGGGTTGGGGCCCGGCAGACGATCCACAATTCCTGGTCTATATCTGGCTAGAAAAACCCAAGACTTCGATCTGGGGATCAATCGTTGCCGCTCCAGTATTCCACGATATCGTGCAACAACTGGTGGTGCTGATGAACATTCCACCGGATTCAATTCGGCAAAAATTATCCAGCCCATGAGGAAAAAGACCCTTGTTAATCCTGGCAGACGTGCTTGAAGCTTTAACGAATACTCGTCTTGAAGGAGCCTCCCTGAACATCAGTGAGGCTTCCGTTGATTCAAGACAGGTACTCCCTGCCAGCATGTTTGTAGCACTGCCAGATGAACAAGTTGATCAGCTTGCAAACGTGGATCAGGCCTTCAAAAATGGCGCTCAGCTTGCCGTGGTACAAAAGGATATATCAAGCCAATATCCTGTAGTTGATATTCGTTTAGGAAAACTACCTGAAAGCTTCGTCCTGCCCCAACAGCCTTTTTGCCTGTGGG
>DATFYI010000338.1:0-4210 GCA_035315125.1 Anaerolineaceae bacterium
TCAAGCTATTGCAGGAGACGCTCTTACCCGCCAGCAATTTGTTTTGCTTTGGCCAGATCCAAAGTGAGGAAGATTACCTATTCCGGGGCTTCCTGGAAAATCACCTGGATGACGACAAACTGGTGACGGCTCAAATCACCGATGATCAGGATATTTATTCTGCCATAAAGGTATTTCTGGGCAAGGGATATTAGTTGTGAACCTTCCGGATGATTTGCAAAAACTTAGAGGTGTTCTGGAGAAATACGCTCGCGATTTTGGGCTCGACTTTTTTGACGTCCAGTTCGAGATCCTGGATTATCGCACCATCAACGAATTGGCGGCCTACGATGGCTTTCCGCTGCGCTATCCGCACTGGCGCTTTGGCATGGAATTTGAGCGCCTCTCCAAGTCTTATGCCTACGGGCTGCATCGTATTTACGAGTTGGTGATCAACACGGATCCCTGTTACGCCTACCTGTTGGTCAGCAATCAGAAAGTCGATCAGAAGCTGGTGATCGCGCACGTGTTCGGCCATTCCGATTTCTTCAAGACCAACTTGTGGTTTTCACATACCAACCGAAAAATGTTGGATGAAATGGCCAACCACGCCGCCCGGGTGAGAAGGCACATCGATCGTTACGGGCGGGATGACGTCGAAAACTTTTTGGATACCTGCCTCTCGTTAGAAAACCTGATCGATATCCACCGGGCCGGGATTGAACGACACGCCGCGCCAGACCGGCCGGAGGGGCGCCCTGAAAGCACTTCCTATAAGTTGCCGGCCAAGGATTATATGGATTCGTTTATCAACCCACCGGCTTATTTGGCCGAACAGCAACGCAAGCAGGATCAGGAAGAAATCAGCCAAAAAAAGGTGCCGGTTGAACCCGAACGGGATGTGCTGCTGTTCTTGCTGGAGCATGCTCCCCTGGAAAACTGGCAATACGATATTTTGGATATTGTGCGGGAAGAAGCCTATTATTTCGCTCCGCAGCGCCAGACCAAGATTATGAATGAGGGCTGGGCATCCTTTGTCCATACCCACATCATGACGGACTTTGCCCTGGAACCGGACGAGTTGATCGATTATGCCGATCATCATTCCGGTACGGTGGCCGTCCAGCAAGGCCATCTCAACCCTTATAAACTGGGGTTGGAGCTCTACCGGGATATTGAAGACCGCTGGAACCGTGGCGCTTTTGGGCCTGAATACGAGGCCTGTGAAGACATGCAAGCCCGGCGCAATTGGGATCGCAAGCTGGGGCTTGGTCGCCAGAAGGTATTTGAAGTGCACCACATTTATAACGATCTCGGCTTTATCGATGAGTTCCTGACGGAAGAATTTGTGCGAAAACAGGGTATTTTTTCCTACGATCTCAACCCGGAGACCAACGAGTACGAAATTTCGAGCCGGGATTTTAAGGATATAAAGCAGCGGCTGCTGTTTCAATTGACCAACTTCGGCCAGCCGATTATTGACGTTGAGAATGCCAACTTTGAAAACCGGGCGCAATTGTATCTGGTTCATCACAACGAAGATGTGAATCTGGATCTACCCTATGCTAAAGCCACCCTCAAAAATCTCTATAAACTGTGGGGCCGGCCGGTCTACATCGAAACGGTCATCAACCAGGAAAAAAAACTCTTGCTGGGTTATGGGCCGCAAGGCGATATTCGCCAGGAATTGTGAGATAAGCAGCGGGCTGTAAGGCCCCAAGTAACCCTCATCCCCAGCCCTCCCCACTGCGGGGGAAGGGAGTTTTTTTTCTCTCACTGCGGGATCGCGCCAGCATGCCGTAAGCAGAGGGTGAGGGTCCGGTCTTTCACTTTATAAATATAAATAATCTTCAATATTTGAATTGCCGGGTTATTTTTACCCTGTCAAATTTGCGCGTATGGTAGAATAATTCTACGATGGATTTATTCGAGCATACCATGCAGGAAAATATGAAGAGCGATGCGCCCCTGGCTGCCAGGATGCGGCCTCGCAGCATGGATGAAATCGTCGGGCAGGAGCACATCATTGCGCCCGGCCGGTTATTACGCCGTGCCATCGAAGCGGATCGCCTGTTCTCTTCCATTATTTTTTTTGGCCCGCCCGGCACTGGAAAAACCACCATCGCCCAGGTGATTGCCCAGCACACCCAGGCGCAGTTCGAAAGCATCTCCGCTGTGCTGGCGGGCGTGGCCGATCTGCGCCGCCTGATCGGTGAGGCGCTGGAACGCCGCCGGCTTTATCGCAAACGCACGATCCTGTTCATCGATGAGGTTCACCGCTGGAATAAAGCCCAGCAGGATGCCCTGCTTCCCCATGTGGAAAATGGGCTGTTTACCCTGATTGGCGCTACCACTGAAAACCCGTATTTTGACGTTATCCCGGCGCTGGTATCACGCTCGCGCCTGTTTCAGCTCGAACCTCTCAGTGAAGAGCATCTTAACGTTCTGTTGAAACGGGCGCTGTCTGACCCGGAGCGCGGCTACGGCCGACGAAGTATTCAACTGGATGACGACGCCCGACGTCACCTGCTGCGCCTGGCGAATGGCGATGCTCGCAATCTGCTCAATGCCCTGGAGCTGGCGGTGGAAAGCACCCCGCCCGATGCAGCCGGCAGCATCCGTATCAATCTGGATGTCGCCCAGGAGTCGATCCAAAAGCGCGCCGTGCTGTACGATAAGGACGGGGATGCGCATTACGATACCATCTCGGCCTTTATTAAATCGGTGCGCGGTTCCGACCCGGATGCAGCTCTATACTGGCTGGCCAAGATGCTGGCGGCCGGCGAAGACCCGCGCTTTATTTTGCGGCGTCTGGTCGTGCTGGCCGGCGAAGACATTGGTCTGGCCGATCCGCAAGGACTGCTGGTAGCCACTGCCGCGGCTTCGGCCTTCGAATACATCGGTTTACCGGAAGGTATTTATCCAATTGTTGAGGCGACCCTCTATTTATCGACCGCTCCCAAATCAAACTCGGCCGGAGCTTATTTCAAGGCCAAAGAGTTGATCGAGGAGCAGGGCGTTGGGCCGGTGCCGGTGCACTTGATGGATGCCAGCCGGGATGCCAAAGGTCTCGGGCACGGCCAGGGCTACCAGTACCCGCATGAATTTCCGGGCCACTTTATACCGCAGCAATATCTGCCAGCCGATTTGCTGGGAAAAGTTTTTTACAATCCGTCCGATCAGGGTTACGAGATCCGGATTGCCGAACGCTTGGCCAGGTGGCGCGCCCAGAAAAACATTGTGGAGCGCGGCAAAGAGAACCAGGGCTCGCCGGGCTCGCAAGGCTCGGAAAAAAGTGGACCAAAATAATCCGGCAGCGCAGAGATCATCAATCAGTTAGATGAGTTCAGGGTTATGACTACATTTCTTCTCATCCGGCACGGTGATAACGATACCATGGGAAAATATTTAGCAGGCCAGATGCCGGACATCCATCTCAATGAGCGTGGACGCCGCCAGGCACAAACTCTGGTCTGCCAGTTGGCGGCCGCGCCCATCCAGGCGGTTTACAGCAGCCCGCTGGAACGCACCTACGAAACTGCCCGCCCTCTGGCCGATTTTTTAAAGCTGGAAGTTCAGATCAAACCGGGCTTAATCGAGCTCAACTATGGTGAATGGGCAGGGAAATCTTTCGGCCTGCTGCGCCGTTATAAAACCTGGAAGCTGATCTATGAAAAGCCGGAAGAAGTGCGCTTTCCGGGCGGTGAAACATTTATCGAAGTGCAGCAGCGTGTTTGCGCCGAGCTGGAAAGTATCGCCGCCGCCCATGAGAAACAATTGGTGGCGGTGTTTACCCATGCCGACGTGATCCGTCTGGCCATCACCCATTACCTGGATATGCCTTTAATTGGCTTTCATAAGCTGATGATCGAGCCGGCCTCGATCTCCATTTTGACTTTGAGCGACGGGAAGTCCTGGGTTTCAAAGCTGAACCAGACCAGCGCGTTTGTCTGGCCCGAACCGCAAAAACCCAAACGCCGTCGGACAAAACCAGAAGAAAAAGAAAACTTAAAAGCCATTTAAGAAATTGACAGGGATGAAGAGGATAAAGAGATAAAAGAAAATATTTAAGCTTAGTTCTTTTACATTTATCCCGATTACAATGCTTTCTTCGTTTTTTTATCCCCTCCATCCCTTTTATCCCTGTTTCTTTTTTGTGCTTGAAGCCTGTGTTGTATTTCATAAACCAATGTGCTATCCTATAATTGAAAATTAATCAAAAATAAATCCA
>DATFYI010000339.1:0-11879 GCA_035315125.1 Anaerolineaceae bacterium
ACATTCATTTGGAAAGGCGACCTGCAGGGCCTAAGATAAGATTAAAACATTAATCTGATATAAAAGGAAATACAATTAACCTAATCGATTATTTTTGAAAAGGTTTCTCAGAACATCTCGAGGAAATAGAGAGTGTCTCATAAGGTGGTTTAAAAAAGGATTTACGTAGAAATCGCATGATTAATTCAGGGAATAATGATTCCTTTTGAAGCCCAAACTGACTAGCGAAGGACATAACCAGAAATTTCGTGAACCCATAAATCAGGCGAATCAAATTGTTCATAATGATTAATACCCAGGTCCAAATTTACAATTTTGATCATTAGGCCGATATTGTGTAGATATGCTAAATCCTATCGGGAACCTATATAAATAATATTAATTGTTTAATGAAGTTCTGCGCTATCTCCAATTTAACCATCTAGCAGCACATCTTGAAGCAGATATTCCGAACCTGGTAAACAGCGAAATAGAGCTAGAATTTTTGGAATATCTGGAATGGTGACAGAGGTATTATATAATGAGTGTTATTATGAAAGTCTAGGTGTTGAGCTGGGTCAAACCATAAATGAAGGGAAAAATAGCTGCCAATACGGTAAAGGAAGTGGATACCTATGATGGCTATGGAGTCTGCTCAATTGCTTTTCTATTCATTTTATTAATCGCATTTGTTATTGACAATTGCAAATAATGTGATAGAATGTCGATAATTCTTATTAAAAACAATCCAACGCAGAAATAATTTCAATATCCAATAGAATAACTAATGGAGGCTGCGTGAACCCACGGGAACGTATTCTTACGGCTTTGAATCACAAGGAACCCGATAAAGTTCCGATCGATCTGGGGGCTACAGAGAATACTACAATCACCCGAATAGCCTATATTAACCTGCGACGTTCATTAGGGATGGTCGATGACCGTGAGCCATACATCATCAACCGCCAGATGGATGCCGTTTTTCCCGCTAACGACATTCTTAAATTATTTCAGGTAGATACCCGGCCGGTGCGGCCGTCCTCATCCTGGAAAGCCAAAACTCGTGAAATGCCGGATGATAGTTTCTATGATGAATTGAACATCCGTTGGCGCAAAGTCGGCTATTACTACGACATGGTCGAACATCCTATGGAATCCTATACTCTGGAACAAATAATCAAAGCGCCTAGCCCGGATCCATTTGAACCTGGGCGGTTGGATGGCGTGAAGGAATATGCCCGGAGCCTTTATGAAGACACAGATTATGCAATCGTTGTTGGTCATATCTGTTGGGGTCCCTTCGAGTTAGGGTGTGCTCTACGCGGCTTTGAGCAGTTTTTAATAGACCTCGGATCCGATCCCGTACTGGCTAGAACTATCCTTGATAAAAACCTGGAGTTGGCCATCCGGTTTTGGGATGCTTACTTGAGTGAGGTTGGTGACTATGTGCAGGTTGTAGCCCAGGGGGATGACATGGGGATGCAAACTGGTTCAATTATCTCCCCGCGGATGTACAGGCAATTTATTAAGCCACTTCATAAAAAGTTGTTCGATTTCATCCATTCCAAGACGAATGCCAAGATATTTTTGCATAGTTGTGGCTCTGTTTACAATTTGATTCCGGACCTGATCGAAATTGGTGTGGATATTCTAAGTCCAGTTCAATTCACAGCAGCAAATATGGACCTGGGCCGCCTTAAGAAAGAGTTTGGAAAAGATCTATCATTTTGGGGCGGCGGCGTGAATACACAGCGTGTGCTTCCGTTTGGCAGCCTGGATGAAATCAAAGATGACGTACGCCGTAATATCGAAATCCTGGCTCCCGGGGGTGGTTTTGTGTTCGTTCCCGTGCATAATATCCAGGCCGACATCGCCCCGGAGCGGATTCGGGCTGTATACGAAACTATCCTGGAAGTGCGAGACTATCCAATTTCCTAAAAGGTATTCTATGTATAAAAATATTGTCAAGGAAATGCTATTGAACAAACAGCCAGTTTTGGGCTGCATAGTGAATGGGCCTTATCCGGCTCTGGTCGAGATGCTTGGCTTAGCCGGTTTTCATTTCGTATTTATCGATGTAGAACACAGCACACTTTCTTTCCGTGATTGTGAGGAATTAGTACGGGCCGCAGAAATCCGGCACATTGTGCCTTTTATCCGTACGCCCGAAAATAATCCGAAAACGATCCTCCGATATATGGATCTTGGTGCCATGGGGATGATCATACCGGATGTAGGGAATAAAGAAGAAGCGGAATCGGCCGTTCGGGCAGTTAAGTACGCTCCCAGAGGCGACCGTGGATTAGCTACAACTCGCTGTCAAGATTTTGGGTATGGTAAATCCAAATCCGAGTACTTCAAAGATGCCAATTACGAGACAATGGTAATTGCCTTAATTGAATCAAAAGAGGGTGTAGATCACTCCGAGGAAATACTGGCAGTCGATGGGATAGACGCATGTTTCATTGGAACCTCAGATTTATCGATGTCCTTAGGGGTTCTTGGCCAGGTCGATCACCCATTGGTGCGATCGGCCTTTGATAAAGTGTTAAATCTTGGCCTGCAAATGGGTAAACCGGTCGGTGTGGTTGTACGAGATAATGAGACGCCGAAACAATTGTTGGATAAGGGCCTCAGTATCGTTTTTACTGGTATCAATGCCATAGTAAAAGTGGGAGCAAAAGAGTTCATTACGAATGCGGGTTGTTGATTAGAGGATTGTGCGAATCTAGATTTCGCAATCTTCCATTGAATTAATAACCCACCAGACGCCTGTTTATGAAAGCAAGTATGAACGATGCATGGGTTGTAAACACTGTCCTGGGTAAAATCCCGTCAAAATGTTTAGGGATTACCTACAGCCACGAACACCTGGCAATGAACCCGGGTGATCCTACTAAATACAGTGACAGTATTTTTGACGACATCGAAAAAATAAAGCAAGATATGGCTGAATTTACTTCCGCAGGTGGTAAAACAATAGTGGAAATGACACCTCTTAATTTTGGCCGGGATGTTTTGGCATATCAGAAAATTTCACAGGAGACAGGCGTCCAGGTCATTTGCGCAACTGGTTTCCACAAAGAAGAGTTTATACCACCCTGGCTAAATACAAGCAGCGATAACGAAATTATCGATCTTTTGAAGGCTGAAATCGAACAGGGCATCTCGGATACTGGCATCCGGCCGGGTATGATCAAGATTGGAACCAGCTATCAACAAATCACAGCGCTCGAAAGAAGAATTGTCGAAATTGCTTCTGTAGTTCAGCAAGAAACAATGCTACCCATCAGCACCAACTGCGATAAGGGTACAATGGCTCTGGAATTGTGTGAATTGCTGAAAGAATTTGGAACCAGGCCCGAAAAGGTAATCCTGGGACATGTAGATATCCCAAATGATGCAGAATATCTAAAAAAGATCTGCTCCAAAGGTTTTAACGTACAAATTGATCACGTGGGCCGGGATAAAATCAATAAGGACATGACAAAAGTAAATCTAATTAAAGCCTTGATTGAAGGTGGTTTTATTGACCAAATCTTTTTAGCAGGGGATATGGGGAAAAGGAGCTATATGAGCTCTTATGGCGGCTGGCCGGGATTAGGTTATATTTTACGCGAATTTAAAGGCTATTTATTGGAAAATGGTATTAACGATATGGAAATTGACCATATTCTAATATCGAATCCCGGCAGGGTCTTCGGCATACCTGCTCCAGAGAGTCTTGGAAATGAATAATGAGGCTGTCCCATACCTCGACAGCGATTGGGAAAGCGATCTGTTTATACGATCCAAACCGATCAGGAGATCTAAACCATGGTGGCAAAAATATTAGTAGCTTCGGTTTCCTTTTGTAATTTTTCCATCAAACAGAAACCTGGAGAAATCTTGAAAGAGGCCGGAATAGAAATAGATATCAGCGACAAGGGTAAGGCGTTGACAGAAACCGAACTACTATCGGTGATCGAGAAGTATGATGGAATTATTGTGGGCACTGATCCTATGACCCCAAAAGTTATCCAAGAGGGGAAAAATCTCAAGATTATTGCCAAAAATGGGGTTGGTTATGACAATATTGATCTAAAAGCAGCAACCGCCCAACATGTTTACGTAACATTTACCCCCGGCGCAGTGGAGCAGACGGTCGCCGATAGTACCTTTGCCATGATTTTCGCTTTAGCCAGGAATATTGTCCTGGGTAATATTGCTGTCCGCAAAGGGGAATGGCCGAGAATAATCGGTACGGACGTCTCAAAGAAGAAATTGGGTATAATCGGTCTTGGGCGGATTGGGAAAAACGTGGTCATGCGCTCTACCGGCTTTAATATGGATGTCTACGCCTACGATCCTTTGATCGATGCGGCATTTTGTGAGAAATATGGTGTGTACAGTGTAGACCTGGATACTGTATTCAAGACCTGTGATATTGTCACCGTCCATGCCCCATTGATGGAATCAACCCGTCATATTGTCAACCAGAGGACATTATCATTAATGAAACCGGACTCTATATTGATTAATACGGCCCGCGGCGAGCTCGTCGATGAACAGGCCTTATATGATGCATTGAAAGAAAAAAAGATTGCCGGCGCCGCCATTGATGTTTTCTCAAAAGAGCCACCGGCCAGGGATAATCCCTTATTTGAACTGGAAAACATCATTTTAACACCGCACATTGCCGGATATTCAAGCGATACGCTTTTAGCTTCCGGAATGATGGTAGCAGAAAGTATCGTTGCCACTCTAAAAGGTGAAATTCCGCCTTACGTTGTAAATAAAGAATTGATCAGCAAATGAGTTTAACCAGCACTATCCAGAGGTGAGCATGAAAGAAAAATATTTTCAACGGATCAACAGGCTGACACCAACAAAGTTTTGGATCAACAATCCAACTCGCAGGCAGGCTACTCTGGCGATTGAAAATGGGGCTACAGGCTGCACATGCAACCCTTCTTATTCTCAAAAAATGATCGAACATCCAGAAGAACGGGAAACTGCGATCAGGCTTTTGGACGATACAATCCGAGAAACGAGTGAAGATAAATATACGGCGGAGGTATTTCAGCGAAAGCTGGTCGCACCGATAGCGGATTGTTTTTTGCCGATGTTCAAAGCCAGTGCTGGCCTGAATGGATACGTCAGCATACAGACAGACCCAATCAACGATGAAGAATCACAGGAAATTGTTCGCCAGGCGTTAGACAACCGAAAGCTGGGTGCGAATATTTGCTGTAAGATTCCAACAACACGGGCAGGTTTAACCGCTATGGAAACTTTGCTTGGAGAAAATACCCCAATCAATGCGACGGAAATATTCGGTGTGAGCCAAATGATTGCGCTGTGTGAAACCTATGAGCAGATTGCCCGGCACACCGGAAAACGTCCAAGAATGTATATGTCGCACATCGCCGGTATTTACGATGATTACTTAAAGAATTATGTTGAAAAAGAAAAAATCGATATTTCACCCGATGTGCTCTGGCAGGCTGGCCTGGCCGTGGCGCGCCGGGTCTACGCTGTGATGGAAGAACGGGGGTATTCGGCGGTATTTATTGCAGGTGGGGCGCGTGGATTGCATCATTTTACTGAAATGGTGGGTGGAAAAGTTTGTATAACAATTAATTGGGAAGGCACCGCTGACAAATTGATTGAATCAGATCCACCCGTGGTGTATCGCCTCTTCAATCCGGTGCCTAACAAAGTTATTGATGAGCTGATGGAAAAATTGCCTGATTTCCGGCGCGGTTACCTGAGCGACGGGTTGGAAATTGACGATTTTGAGGGTTTTGGGCCGGTGCAGCTCTTCCGCAGCAGCTTTATGAAAAGCTGGCAACGGGTTCTGGATTTATCAAAGTCCCGCCGACAAACGATTTAGCTATATTCTGGAAAAGGATTTCCTTCCAAAATGAATGAACGCACGAATACCTGTCTGGCTTTAGATATCGGGGGCTCGAAAGTCGATGCGGCCTGGATGGATTCTAATGGCAGAGTAGAGGGGACCATCCACAATTTTCCGGTGCCTTTCGAAGCTTCAGGTGCAGGCGATCCACAGCGATTGATCGAGTCCATCCGACCTTTTATCGACCAGGCTGTTCAAGCAGGGCTTAATCTGCGTGGTATTGGTCTGAGCCTGTGTGGCAATGTAAATGCAGAAACAGGAGAAGCAGTATTAAACCCAAACCTGCATTGGCGTAATTTACCATTTGGCAAAATGCTGAGTGATGCTTTCCAGCTACCCGTACATGCCGAAACCGATGTTCACCAGGCAGCCCTAGCCGAGCGTATCTGGGGGGTTGCATGTGGGGTACACAATTTTGCCTGGTGCACGATCGGGACAGGTTATGGCGGTTACCTATACCTGAAGGATCGTTTATATGGTGGCTCTCACGGGTTTGCCGGGAACTTCGGGCACATCACTCTGGATGAGATTAATGGTTACCCATGTGGCTGCGGCAGACGCGGTTGCTTTGAAACTTTCGTAGCCGGCCCGGCTATTGCCCGCCAGGGGCAGCAAGCCGCTGATGGCAATCGCAGCCCAATGTTGATACAAATGGCAGATGGCAAGCCGGTAACCACCCGCATGGTCATCCAGGCCAGCCAGGCCGGCGATCCGGCCGCGGTTGAGATTATCGAGCAGGTGATCCGTTTGATTTCCATTAATCTGGGTGGAGTGGTAAATTTGCTCGATTTAGATATGATTGTAATAGGTGGTGGAGTAGCAAACTCATCATCTGATTTTATCCAGCGCATCGATCGGCGCATCCGCGATTTCTTGATGACTGAAGAAGCCAAGCGCGACCTGAAAATCATCAAGGAGTCATTCTCAAACGCTACCTTATACGGCGCCGCAGCCGACTTTTTCATTCGAGAGGGATACCTTGTTGAATAAATTGGATCACATTGCAATCGTTGTTCCGGATGTAGATGAGGCGCTGGAGGTCTGGCGCGACCGGTTCGGGTTCCAGGAATTATTCCGAGAAAAGGTCAATAACGATAGTACATTATTAGTGCATATTGATCTTGGAAATACCCAGCTACAGCTTGTCCAACCCTTAACTATTGATCACCCACTCTGGAGGTGGTTAGCACAGAACGGCTCGGGCCTGCATCATCTCTGCCTGGCGGTCGATGATGTAGAAAAGGCCAGTCTAGAACTGTTGGATTCAGGCATAGCACCTGGTGAACCAAAACCGCACCAGGGAACCCAGGGGAAGCGAGCTTTATTCCTGGATGAAAATTCGACCGGCGGTGTCCAGGTAGAACTGACCGGTCGTTAATGTATATTCTGTTTTTGTTCAGTTCGATTGAATTGGGTCGCTAAACCAAAGGAGAATTTTGTCTATGCTGGCCAAAGTAAAGGTTGGCATTATTGGCTGCGGAAATATCAGTCATCAATATATCCAGAATATGAAGACCTTCGATATTCTGGATGTTAAATCGGTTTCAGACATCGATATGGAAAAGGCTGATAAAATTGCCGCGGAATATGATCTGAAATCGGTTTCTGCGGACGAATTATATTCGGATCCCGAAATCCAGATTGTCGTCAACCTGACCATCCCGTCCTCCCATACTGATATCTCCATAAAAACGATCGAAGCTGGCAAGAGCATTTACAACGAAAAACCGCTGGCTATCAGCCGTGCAGATGCAGGTAGGATTTTGGAAGCCGCTCATAAGAAAGGCGTTCTGGTGGGTTCCGCTCCAGATAATTTTCTGGGTGGCAGCCTGCAAACCTGTCGCAAGCTGATCGATGATAGTTGGATCGGCACACCAGTTGCGGCTACAGCTTTTTTTGCCACGCATGGCCCTGAGGATTGGCATCCAAACCCCGCTTTTTACTATGAGATCGGTGCAGGTCCTTTGTTTGATCTCGGTCCGTATAGCCTGACTGCCCTGGTTTCACTGTTCGGTCCTGCCAGGCGGGTAACTGGCTCTGCTCGTATCTCCTTCCCTGAACGATCCATTCTGTCTCAGCCCCTTTACGGAGAGATCATCAAAGTAGATGTCCCAACTCATGTGGCCGGTGTGATCGATTTTGTTTCTGGTCCTGTGGCATCCATCATTGCCAGCTTTGATATACGCTATGCTAACCAGCCTCTGATCGAAATTTATGGTGCTGAAGGAACGCTGAGCTTGCCGGGTCCCAATAAATTCGCCGGTTCTGTTCTTATGCGCCGAATAGGGGCGGAGCACTGGTCAGAAGTGCCGCTCACACATACTACCACCGTTGGCCGTGGGATTGGCGTCGCCGACATGGCTTATGCCCTCACCAGCGGCCGCAAGCATCGTGCCAGCGGGGAACTGGCTTTTCATGTTCTGGACCTGATGCATGCCATCATCGAAGCTTCCGATCGTGGCGAACATGTGATGGTTGAAAGTGGTTATTGTGAAGGGAAGCCTTTCGAACGCCCGACTCCAATTCCTGTGGGGTTACGCCCACAGGAGTTAGACATGTAAAAGTAGCGCAGCATTTATGTGAATTAATATAACATCTGTCATTGACATATGACAAACAAAATATTATACTTTAATAGATTGTACATAATAAAATAAAATAAAAGCCAGACTTGACCGTTTATTAAAATTCTGCTTTACATAGCTTTTATATCCATCATGATTCTATACCCAAAGGGGTTATTAAAAGAAACCATGCCAACAATTCCTGAACAAATTATCAAAGTAGGACGAGAGATGTTTGAACGCCGGCTGACCGACTTTTCCGGCGGCAACATCAGCGTTTGTAGTGAGGGATTGGTGTATATCACTCCTCGTTTTTCAGGAGGACAAAAACACTGGCAGTTGGAGCCGGCTGATATCCTGTGTGGGCGGCTGGATAATGATGAACTTTTGAATAATCCGCTGTTTTCGCGGGAAGGCAAGGCTCATCTGGGGATTTATCATAATTTTCCGGATGCAGGCGCGGTTATCCATGCTCATCCATTCCACGTTCTGCCGTTCTGTGCTGCGAATAAACCAATCCCCCCCGTGCTGGAAGGTACGCAAAAGTTTGGAATAATCGAATGTGTGCCCGAAGCACCGGCTCACAGCGCCGAGATTGCAAAAAATATCGTAGCCGGATTTCAAGGCAAAGAGGAGCGCATCCGCAAACATGCTGCCGCCCTGATCATGCCAAAACACGGCATCATTGTGGCCGGCAAAGATCTGCTGTTAGCCATCGATGCACTCGAGCGGATCGACTGGAACGCCTATTGCATCCTTTCGCAAAAACTACTTCTTTAGAAGACTCGTCAAAAATGTTCCTGACAATAACCGCCAATTCTGCCCTGGACCGGGTTATCTATATCGATGAATTTATACCTGGGACGACCATGCGTCCGCAAAAGCTGGTCGAAAGTGTGGGTGGAAAAGGGTTCGATACATCCGTAGTTTATCGTGCTCTTGGACAGGAAACCCTAGCGCTGGGTTTTGTGGCCGGTGAGACCGGTAAAGCGCTGGTCAGGCTGCTCGATAAGTATGGCATCCAGCACGATCTAATCTGGGTCAATGGTGAGACCCGTATTGCAGATGTCATTGTTGAAATCAGGCATAACCGGCATAGCCACCTAATCGCTCAAAGCTATCAGGTTAATCCGGATGCCTACCGCGACCTGCTGGGTCGTTTCGAAGCGGTTGTTGCTAAAGCCAGTTGGGTGGTTGCTTCAGGCTCGCTCCCCGAAGGAATTCCGGCCAATTTTTATGGTACCCTGGCAGAAATTGCTAGGAAGTACAACGTTCCGATCTTGATCGATTGCCCCGGCGAGCCAGCCCGGCAGGCCATTCCATTTAAACCAGCCATCCTTAAAATGAATAACCGTGAATTTTCCGAGACTTTTGGGATAGATATTTTATCCCTGGATGATCTCAAACAAAAGGCCCTGAGTATCTGCCAAATGCATGGTATCCAAACCCTTGTGATCACCTGCGGCGAACAGGGCATCCTGGCAATTACCGCGGAAGGCTGTTACCTGGCTGCCAGTCCCAAACAAAAAGAGGTTAATGCGGCCGGGGCGGGCGATGCGGCTTCCGCCACCCTTACATGGCGCTTTTCCCTGGGTGAAAGCTGGCGCCAAGCTGTCCAATGGGCAGCCGCAACAAGCGCGGCAACTGTGCTGACCGAAGGCACCGCTGACTGCAATTTTAGTGATATTGAGCGGATCTATCCGCTGGTTACCGTGCAAACTGTTTAACTAACGAAAGGAAATATTATGCAGGCATATCGGATTATTGATTTGTCGCATACCATCATTCCGGGCCAAGAGGAATACCGCCTGGAAATCGACACCCGTTTTACCGAGCAGTGGGAACAATTCGCTCAATACAAACGCCAGGATGATCATTGGTACATCCTTTCTGAGGTCCATTTCAGCACCCATGTTGGCACCCATATCGAGTTCCCGTACCATCATTTTCGAGACGGATTGGATGCTGCCCACTTTCCGCTGGAAAAACTGATCGGCGAAGCTATTGTCCTCGATATTTCTCAATGGGGTCAAAATGACTGTATCACTCTGCCGGATTTGCAGAAGGTTGCCAGCGATCGCATTCAACCTGGCGATATCGTGTATTGCTATACCGGCCTTGATCGCTACTACCATACCGAGAAGCAGCATTACCGGCCCTGGTTCACCACCGATGCCATTCAATGGCTGGCAGGCACTGGTTTAAAGGTATTTGGGGTAGATACTTCTGGCATTGAAGTTCGCAATCCGGATGGAAGTCCCTTTTATGGCCAACCCAACCATGAGGCGTTGCTTGGAGCTGGTATACCCCTGGTAGAGTTCTTGACCAACCTGGGGGGATTGCTGAACAAACGTTTTATGACCTACATCTTGCCAGTGAAGCTGGCAGGTGCTGAGTCATTTCCGGTGCGGATAATCGCAATTGAGGAAGCCTGATGAACCCAAATCTTGAAGCTATCCAAACCATGGATATAAACGGATTCGATCAAAATCTGCTACTTGGTATGTACCGACAGATGGTCTTAGCTCGTGAATTTGAAGAAAAACTATATTATTTATTCTTAAGCCGTCCCATGCCAGGCACGATGCACCAGGCCACTGGTCAGGAAGCCGTCGCGGTGGGGATTATTAGTGCACTTCGCCCAGATGATTATGTCACTTCTACTCATCGCGGTCACGAGCATTGTGTCGCAAAAGGCGTCCCTGTAAATCGAATGATGGCGGAGATGTTTGCCAAACGTAGCGGTACAAACAAGGGCATGGGCGGATCGATGCATTTATGTGATTTTTCTAAAGGGATGTTGGGTGCTTTCGGTATTGTTGGAGCCGGTATTCCGATCGCGACCGGGGCAGCCCTATCCGCTCGGGTACGTAAATCCGATCAAGTAGCCGTCGCATTCTTTGGGGATGGTGCGATGAACGAAGGTGTTTTCCATGAATCTGCCAATATGGCTTCACTTTGGAAACTTCCGGTGATTTTTGTTTGTGAAAACAATCATTACGCTCTTTCTATGACAGTGGATAAATCTTCAGCGGTAAAAGATTTGTACCGGCGCGGCGAAGCTTATGCGATCCCAGGTATTCAAGTAGACGGAAATGACGTGGCAGCTGTCTACCGGGCAGCCCAGACGGCAGTTCAAAGGGCGCGTCAGGGACAGGGACCCAGTTTACTTGAGTGCATCACCTATCGTGTGCGCGGGCATGCTCGCTTTGAATCTTCCCATTATCGCGATCCCCAGGAAATAGAAGCCTGGAAGAAGTTGGACCCAATCCAGCGCTTGCGTCAGGCAATACTGGATCAGACATCAATCACAATCGAAGAGCTGGATCAAATCCAGGCTGCCGTCGATGAGGAGCTTGATGCGGCAATTGCCTTTGCAGAAGCCAGTGAGGATGTCCAGCCGGAAGATTATGAACAATACGTCACAGATGAGGCCA
>DATFYI010000340.1:0-5847 GCA_035315125.1 Anaerolineaceae bacterium
GAAATAACTTCTGCCATGCTTTGGATGACGGTCTGGTCATCCCGGCTCAATGGCAAATAATAAACTCTTTCTTCGGTGATAACCACAAATTGAGCCAGGTTGATGGCATAGGTACCTTCCCGCAATATTTGCCGTTGGGGGCCGCGCTGACCCCCACTTTTCAGGAAAGTTGCCACATCCTGGAAGTTGTTAGCAGTGGTATTGGAAGCAAGGACCTGCATAGCGCTGAGCGGCTCGCCATCGCGGGCGAAAACATAGCCAATTTTACCTTGCGCGATGGTGACTAGCGGGGCAATATGCACCAGATACTGGATCGGGACGAGGAAATGCAGCCCACCTCGCAGTACATCCGGTTGGTAGCCCGCCTCCCCTTTGAGAGCGATAAATCCACCTTTGACCGAACGTTGTCCAAAGCGTTTTTCTACGATGCCAATGCGGTTATTAGGGATGAACCGGATTCCTGATATAAGAATTAATACCAGGATGATTATTACGATGGTAACGATAGGAGTAACCAATGATATATTCAACTAGATTGCCTCACTTTTTTACCAAGTTTCTATTATTCAGCCTGTCCGTAAATATTCTGTACCGCTTGGAGTAGAAAATTTTTTTGATGAATTGTTCGATCGGAGGGATTGCCCTTTAGTATACTCCCCAATCCCTGTAAATCGTTAAATTGCCGCATCCTACTTTTTTTGAAATCCCTGTTATTTCTTCATTAGAAGCTCAAGAGCTTTAGCAAGGTAAGGATCATTGGACTCGCTATATTGGTCCCAGCGGCCGGAAACGCTGACATCCGGAATGACGCCGGTCTTATCCCAATAACCTGGTATTTTGCCGTTTGGTTGGAAGGTCATTGAAGGTAAAACCAGGGTTGAACCGTCTGGAAAGTCGTCTACATATTGGAGGTAGGCGTCTCCCTTACTTGTTTGTCCGACAATCTTGGCCCTCCCAGCTAATTGAAGAAGTCCCTCAAACAACGCTGCATCGCCAGTTGTCTCATCCTGGATCACCACCAAAGGCACGTTCAGTGATCCGGATACATCCGTTACCGGATTGGCTGTGAATGGAACAGGGGTCAGATTCTGATCAACCCGATTAGAGACAAAACTGCCCTGTACACCTCCAGTAAACAAACCGAGCAGCAATTGTAGAACCGTGTAATTCGAATTATTAATCATTCGTTGATCGAGTATCAATCCTTGTAATGGGTTGAGGCCGCTCATCTGGTTGAGAGCATCGACCGTCTGGTCTACAATGGATGGGTATTTAAGCTCTTCCCAACGCATGTAGCCGATGCGCGTCCCCGGAACCAGGCAGTAATCAACTAACGAAGTTTGGTTTACCTTGCTGATATTCATCTTTACATCTTTTTGCGCCATATCGCCAGAGCGGATGGTCACTGTTACGCTTGAGCCAGCCGGGCCGAGCGTGAGTGTATTATCGTTTGCTCCAATAAATGGTTCACCATTTACTTTCAGGATAACATCATGCGGCTTTAAACCGGCTTTATCGGCGGGACTGCCTGGGAAAACCCAGTTCAATGCGTTGATAATCTGGCCTTGATCAGAAATTGGAGATGTTAGCACACCTATCCCTACTAACTCATTGTCTGCAGCCAAAGCTCTTTGGCGGGCTTGCCCGCTGGGGCTCAAGAAATAGGCTCGACTATCCCCTAGTTCGCTTACCATCTGCTGTAAGGCCAGGTAAAAATCAGTCTGGCTTAGTCCATTTTGAATCAGTTCTTTATACTTCAGACTGATTGCCTTCCAATCTTTTCCGTTGTAATCGGCGTATACGTAATGATTGATAATATCTCCATCAATCTGATAGTATAAATTCATTTGCCTCGCCAGGGTTACACTTTCGATCTTTATGTTCGTGAAAGTCATGGGTATAGGGACCGGGGTTGGAAGTGGTGAGCTATTACTTGGCGGGATATAAGCCGGAACAGATTTTCCAGGGACAAAATCACAGGCTCGAACTGTAGCTGCAACTGTTGTGGCTTGGGCATTGGTTGGGGAAACAGGAACTACGACGGGCTGGCAGGCGATAATTGCCACCACGCACAATATCATTACAAGAAATAAACACCTGCTCTGAATCGTGCTGCTCTCCTTGTCCTATGTCGCCCGGGCTGGTTTCTATGTTTTTAAATCTTTATCGCCCATTTGGGCATCCCAAATCTGCAATAATTATAGAAATGCCGTTCTCAATTGTCAAACAGATCTAATTTTCACTTAGCAAGTAGGTCAGTGATTCGTACAGGTTGACGGTACGATACTGAAATCAAATTGTTTGAGCGCCGGTGAATAAAAACTCTCATCCTTTAATAGCCCAATATTGGCGCCAAAATAGGTGTTGAAAATGATACGAAAAGTGTTGACCGGTGTGATGGTCGGGTAAATCTGCTTGTTCCCACCGTTTGGCAAATAATAAGCATTTAATATGTCTACCCGGTTGGGATCATTCACCCAGCCATGGTCTGCTTGAATGACAATTATGGGAGGATTTTTGGATTTCTTGATAATATCTCGAATGATCGGTATGATTCGATTGTTTAAATATTGGATTTGATTTGTATATCCGACTATTGGATCCGATGTAGGCGCAAAATTTCCATTTGGGTCCACAACATAGGGGCTGTGGGGAGCCGGTACGTGCAGATAGACAAACTTTTTTCCGGGCAACCGGATGGCTTTTTCAATGTTAATAAATTCATTCATTAATTCTGTATATTTGGTTGTTTGCAGGTCGGTTGGATTGAAAGTTGATTGGCCCGGATCGTCTGCTATGCCTAACATGCGCGCATCAAAATTGGCTGAGATATTTTCAAAATCATAATAGGGTCTTAGCACTGATGTTTCTAAAAGCAAATCATCGAATTCATTAGCACTCGATACCCTTTGCAAGAAAGTGCCTGCACCATAATAAACATCTGCGTCACGCAGTTCAACCCACGGGAAACCATTTTGGAAAGAAACAATTGTGTATCCTTGTTGAGCCAGAACAGCCCGCACCAGGCTATGGATGGTGTAATCACCCTGGACGTCATAATCTAGACGTGCAGGAAACGTGCTGTCATGCGTGTAGCCTTCAAAGTAATTCATATTTAAGGTGGCTGGCATTGAAAGTGCTGTCCAGGCATAGTTGCTTTGCGTACAGGCGGGGATCACAAATCCGAGCTTTTTTAATTCATTTATAAATGCGCTGTTATCGAATTTGTAATAATCTCGGATGATATCGTCTCTACTATAACCATCTAGCAGAATATAATAGATATCTGGTCGTGTATCCGGGCTGGATGTTTCTGAAATCGTATTAAGCCCCGGAATGCTGGCGAGAACCGTTTTCGGATCGGTTTTTTGGGTTTCACTCTGGTAATACAAAAATCCAAGATTCCCGGTAGAAAATAAAACCAGTACCAATCCGATCTGATTTAAATAGCGGTTGAGAAATACCGCCTGGCTGCCATATTTAATAATCAATATTGTCCCTGCCAATAACAACAGTAACCAAAGAGCACCCAGAAATCGATGACGGCCTATTATGATACCGAATAGGGTTTTTCCTTTGACGAAATCATAGACATGGCCATATGTAAAGAATAACAACAGGAATAAAGTAGTCAGTAAACCCGCCTTCCGGCTATTCTTCAGTACCTTCAAAAATAATTGATAAAATATAAAACTGCCAAGTAAGCAAATAAAAAAAGCGGATATGACATCGATAGGAGTTAATTTGTCATAATTGGCCGCCCAGAGTGAGAGTAATGGAAATATTGTAAATAATGCTGGGTGCAGTCCAGAAAAATTAAATAATTTCTTGAATGAGATCATAAATTTGGTAGGGGAGATTTTTTTTATCAAAAAAACTTTGTAGAACTTTTAATAAATCAGAGCTATCTCATTTTCGGTTTGTAATCAACTTCATAATTCACGGTAGTATATCACGATGAGCATTTATCTAAACTTTTTGCCCGGTAAGGCTTTTGCATTAGAAATCTCATTCTGAATGAAATGAATAATCTGCCATTTAAATATAAATGTCTTTTGGTACAATTGTCGAGTGCAGATAATGAATCATGAAACCGACAATAGCACCGCACTTGGTCAGAAGACAAGCTGGTCTTTGTTGAAAAAGTTGGCTGAAGGCGATGCTGGTGAAGTTTACCTGGTTGAATCGTTGCTTGACAACCAACCAGCCATTCTGAAACGACCGCAGCCAAGTGTCTTTAGTGGGGACGTAAGACGACAGGCGGATCAAATCCAGACCGAAGGCCGTATCTTAAAAGCACTTGAGCTTTTACTTGGCAGTCTGCCGGATGGGCGGGTGCATGCTCCAGTATTATTAGACCAATCCAAGCCAGGCAGTGAGGGTAGTGAGCGTTTCTTTATTGTGATAGAGCGCGCCAAAGGCTTTGAACTTTCCCTTCTTGCACGAATTAGCCAGATGGGTATGGCGGATAAGAACGATCTCGAAGTTTCGCCGGTCGAATATGCCTTCTTTCAGGAAATTGCCCGCAGTGGCAAATTGCCAGAGCGTATTTTAATTGAAGCACTTTCAGCTGTTTTTTCCACCTTTGCTGCGATTCATCAAATTCCGGACCAGACACCTGGTGTTGTAGCAACCAGCATTTTATGGAACGATGTTAAACCAGACCATCTTTTTTGGAACCCGCAAACAGCTTCCATCACGATTATCGACTGGGGTAATGGGCAGTATACCGAGCCAGGCATATCCGAGCGCAACCTGCGTCATACAACGCTTGAAGATCGGCGTCAATTCCTGGATGAGATGAACCGCTTTTTAGCTCAGGTTGCTCCCTCCCTGGCCGCTCGGTTGGAATGGCCGGCTGAGATTCCTTCTACCGAGGAATTCCAAAATAAATTTGACCAATTACGCGAAAAAGTTTCCGCGTTTCGTATTGAAGCAAACCGATCTATAGCTCTTCTTCGCCAGGAGGAAGCTGAACTGATCCAACCTGGTCCATTAGCAGGACAATCTGTAAAGCATTTAGAGGAACTCCACCGGAAGATAATTTCCTTGGGTGAATTGCCGGATTATCAAGGCGCATATCATTTGGCGGCCGGATCTATTGGCGCTCTGGCTTCGACGGGAGAATTGGAACAGATTCAACAGCTTTGCACCTGGGCGGGTGGATTACCCAGTTCCGAAGGTAATCCCCAATTTTGGATATTGCTGGCCAGCTTAGCTAAATACATCATGCAGACGCCCGATAGCATGCGAAGCCGCATGTCCGAGGCGGTTCGCGCCGCTGCAAGAGATGATTGGGATGGGGCATTGTGGCATATGTTGGATGCATTAGAGACCAATGCCGAGCCAGATTGGTGGTTTGACCTGGTCCAACAAGTGCGTGTTCAAGCAGCAGGTGATGAAATGAAAGCTATCCCGCCATTGCTTTCTTTGCGCCGATTGGTATTGCACTTACAAACCAGCAGCCTTCAACTTGAAGATCGTCTGGCTCGCTTGCCCTCGGCTGAAGGCAGTCAACGCCTGACATCTATGTACAAATTGTTAGAGTCTTTGCGCTTGGCAGTTCAGAACTGGATTCAGCTTTATCCAATGCCTCCACATTCCACAATAAATTATAACGAAATCGATCTGCTATTTCCCGAAATTGAGCACTGTATACCTGGTGGCGGCGACGAATTGAAGCGTCTTTTAGAGAAACCTAAAGTTCAAGTAGTCAGTCTGCTGGAAAATTGGGGGCGCAAGGAGTTTGTGAATGCCGGGCACGGTCTGCGACGTTTGTTGGTATTGGATCCGGATCGGCGCAGGTTGGTGCGAGCCGATCAGGCTTTACAGGCCGCCCCGGATTGG
>DATFYI010000341.1:0-2447 GCA_035315125.1 Anaerolineaceae bacterium
AGGCGGTGGTAGGATTGCAAAGCCCGGCTATTGAAAATGTTGACTTTTACAGCAATGAATTGCCTCTTGGAAGGGGAACTTATATCGGTAATGACATAATTATTACTGTCCAAACTGGATCGGTGCCTGATTCTGCCATCCGATTTTATTGGCGCGGAATAAGCTATGATTATTATCAGGACGGACTGTGGAAAAATACATTGAGTGGGCAATCGCTGATCAATCCCAAAAATTGGCCGGTAAAATATCCGGATTGGACGGGACGGCAAAAGATCGATTTCACAATTCAATTCAACCTGCCCCTGACACAAATGATCTATTTACCAGACGACCCATATTCGGTCAGCCGTCCGGTACAAGTATCAGGTTCAATAAACTCTGACGCAACACGCGACGTGGTTAGCTTGACTGCGGTACCTCCGTTGCGCGCCGGTGAAAAAATGGATGTGGTAGCTCTGGTAAGCGACCCGACTAAAAATCAATTACTGTCAGCTGGTACCGATTATCCGAGCTGGGTCAGCCAAAGTTATCTGGAGGTGCCTGCTGATTTGCCCGGGCGCGATCGGGCTTTGGCACAATCTATCGTGGCTGGACTAAAAACACCATACGACAAAGTTGCTGCCATTACTCAGTATTTACGTAAAAATATTTCTTATCAAACTACAGTCCCAAATCCACCCCAGAATCAAGAACCACTCGATTGGTTTTTATTTGATTATAAAAAGGGTTTTTGCAATTATTATGCTGCAGCCGAAGTGATCTTGCTGCGTAGTTTAGGAATACCTGCTCGATTAGCGGTTGGTTTTGCCCAGGGAGAATCAGTTACGCCAAATTCAAAAATAAAGGCATTGGTTGGTTCAGGAATTCAAGAATTTATCGTTCGTCGCGATGATAGTCATGCCTGGCCTGAGGTGTATTTTCCCGGATTGGGCTGGATTGAATTCGAACCGACGGCTTCTCAAACGGCCAGAACTTTTCTGACCAGCATGAATATGGGTCAAAACTCAGCCGTCCCATTTTCTTCAATAAATCCATCCGGTGAATCGTTACAGAATCAACAATCTCCCAATGGCCTTTTCTCACAATTCCAGGCGCAAAATCCCTCTTCGTGGCTGAAATTCTTTCAATATGTAATTGGGCTTTTACTGATCATTTCTGCATTTGGATTGGCTCTCACCTATCCTTATAATTGGTTGCGTAAGAACACAAAGAACCATAAAAAATCCATTCCAACGATTATAGAAGATCATTTGGAGAAGCGTGGTTGGTTTGTTCCCGCATGGTTAAAGAAATGGGCCTGGCTGGCAGAAATTGCCCCCATCGAAAGAATATTCATTAGTGTGGGTTGGATGCTAAAATTATTAGGTGAAGAGGTACTTCCTGCTTCTACGCCAGCGGAGCAAATTGAGGCCCTGGTCAATGCTTTACCCGGGTCGGTTGAAACGGCAAGCATTCTGTTGGATGAATATGAACGGGCAATCTACAGTCCTTTTCCATTCAATCTCAACCGTGCCCGGCATGCCAATGAACGCTTATGGCAGATGACTGCGGTGGCATGGGTTAAACATTTAATGCCAATTTAAATATACACGCAAATTGAACCGAGAAAGTATGCTCAGCTCACAGAACACTTCAACTTATGCATCCATTGATCAACAACTGGCTCACCTGACCGGTATTGTGGAACAAATGCAATTTGCCTTAAATCAATCCCGATCGGCGGCGATTCCTTCAAAGATCTATGAGGGTGTTGAACAACTTATTATTATCGCAGCTCGCTTGCGGCAACAAGTTACTTCCTTTGAAGAAGAACGGCAAAGCTTACGTGCGCTGGCTCAAATCGGGCAAGTGGTTAATTCTTCCCTGGATCTGGATGTTGTCCTGCAAATTGTAATGGATACGATCATTCGTCTGACGGGCGCCGAAAGAGGTATTTTATTATTACGGAATGAAAAGGGCGAACTGAGCCCCCGATTAGGCCGAAATTGGGAGCAGGAATCGCTGGATTTATCCGATTCAGCCATTAGCCACACGATTATCTACCGTGTTGCGAATGATGGACAACCGCTCTTGACCACAAATGCGCAAGAAGATCCACGCTTCACAGGCCAAGATAGCATTGTGGCTCATAATCTGCGATCAATTCTTTGTGTTCCCCTTAAAGTCAAGGGGCAGGTAACCGGTGTTATTTATGCCGATAACCGTATCCGTAGCGGTCTTTTTACTCAAAAACAGTTAGATATCCTGGTTGCTTTTGCCAATCAAGCAGCGGTCGCTATCGAAAATGCCAGCCTGTTTGCTTCTGTCAAACGAACATTGGCAGAAGTAACTGAGTTAAAAAACCTGATGGATAATGTGTTTTATTCAATTACCAGCGGAGTTTTGACAGCAGATACTTCGGAGCGAGTTATGCTATGCAACCGGGCAGCAGAGCTCATCCTGGGGCA
>DATFYI010000342.1:0-13024 GCA_035315125.1 Anaerolineaceae bacterium
TTGGAGACCGAATTATCGGTGTTATCAATATTGCAGACACTATTAAAGCTGGCCAGTTTGAGGGGGATGAAATTCGCCTGGTTAGTTTGTTTGCGGACCAGGCTGCTATCGTGATTGAAAATACCCGTCTGTATGAAGCCAGCCAGCGGGAGATCAAAGAACGCGTTCAGGCTGAGCAGGCTTTGCAGGAGATCCAGATTCAACTGGCCAATCGTGTTGGAGAATTAGAACAACGCACTCGTGAGATCACCTACCTCACTCAGCTTAGCAATCTCTTACAACTTTCACTCCAACCTGATGAAGCATATTCCATCATCTCTCAATATACTCCCCAATTATTTCCAAACTCTTCGGGTGCGCTTTTTACACTGGATGAGCAGCAGCAGGAGCTTATACCGCGCACAAATTGGGGCCAACCGCCCCCACGAGTCTCATCTCTTGTGCATGATGATTGTTGGGCACTGCGCCGGAATCGCCCATATCTGGCTATCGACACCAGCAACGGCATGCTCTGCCGCCATATCGGCAAGCCTCTTCCGGGAAGTTACCTGTGTGTTCCAATACTTTCAGAAGGTCAGGAGATCGGTTTGCTGTATTTACAAACCGATCCTGATCAACAGTGCCTGACAATTGAGCAGCAACAACTTGCTGTCGCAGTTGCAGAACAAGCCGGATTGGTGCTTTCGAATTTACAGTTACGTGAGCATTTACGCACACAAGCGATCAGTGATCCTCTGACCGGTCTGTATAATCGATATTATATGCAGGATTTTCTGGATCTGAAGATCCATCAGGCCAACCAGGAAAGCAAGCTGATTAATGTAGTTCTGATCGATCTGGACGATTTTAAAGTCATGAACGAGAAGTTTGGTTACAGCACGGGGGATGAGTTGCTGCGGAAATTCGGCTTGCTTGTTAAACAAACTGCTGGAAAAACCGGGATTGCTTGCCGTTATGTAGGAGATGCTTTAACGATGATCCTACCAGAAATCACGATGCAAGAAGTCAGTCGCAAAGCTGAGCATTTACGGCATGAGATAAAAAAGCTGATGGTTCAATATGAAGACCATTATCTTCAAAACCTGACTGTCTCGATTGGTGTCGCTTGCTATCCAGAGCACGGGCGGTCTGTGCCGGAATTACTCAAAGCAGCCTATATGGCTGCGCTGCATGCCAAGGAACTGGGAGGTGATCAGGTAGTAATTGCAGCACCTCACAATCCAGAAAACATTTCCAATGAGTTTGTATAAACAAAACTAAAGCTTATAAATATATAAAATAGGCCAGTATTCGATTTTATCAGCTTATCCGGCCTATTGAAATTTTAAGATCGCCTGTGCAGCCATACCAAATAAAGGTCCTGGTATAAAACTCAGACCCACTACTGCCAGAGCAGCTATAATGGCGGTGAAATTTACCAGGCTCCCGCCCTGAACTTCCGGATCGCCTGAGCGCATATACATGATTACGACAACACGCAGGTAATAATAGGCCGATACCAGCGAAGTCAGAAGACCGATGAGCGCCAGTATCGTGAAGCCGCCTTGCAATGCCGTGCGGAAAAGATAGAATTTTCCCCAAAAGCCGAGCGTTAGCGGTACACCGGTAAAAGACAGCATAAAGATCATCATGGATAAAGATAACCAGGGGTGTTTGCGGGCCAATCCGGCGTAATCATCTAATAGCAAGCCCTTTCCTTCAGCCTTTTCGAGGGCAATTACAACTGCCCAGGCGCCCAGACTGGTGAATGCGTATGCACCCAGATAAAACAACGCAGAAGCAACTGAATCGTTGAGCACATGTGCCTGCCCAAAAGGTACAAATGCCATCAGAATATATCCGGCGTTGGCAATGCTTGAATAAGCCAATAAACGTTTGATATTTGTTTGAACTAAAGCCAGAACATTCCCAAAGATCATGGTCAGCGCCGCCAGCACCCATAAAACAGGCGTTAGATTCGCTGCCAGGCTTGGAAAAATAATCACGAACACTCGCAGCAAAGCGGCAAAGCCGGCAGTTTTAGCACCCACCGACATAAAACCAGAGACAGGAGAAGGAGCGCCCTGATACACATCCGGTGTCCACATATGAAAAGGCACCACAGCGATCTTGAAACCAAATCCCACCAGTAATATGCCAGAGGCGACCAGGAATAGGACCGGGTTTAAGGTGTTTGCGTAAATTGCGTTGACAATACCTTTGAAATCAGTATGAGCGGTAGCTCCAAAGATCAAGGCCACACCATACAGAACAAATGCCGAAGCAAATGTGCCCAGTAAAAAATACTTTAGTGAGGCTTCTTCCGATTCGGGACGGGGTCGGGCAAAACCTGCCAGGACATATAGTGGAATAGAAAGTAGTTCGAGCGAAATAAATACCATAATTAAGTCATCCGCATGGGCCATCAACATCATTCCACTAATTGTAAACATTAGCAAAATATAATATTCACCCCGCTCGATTTTCATGCGCTTCAGATAATCAATTGCCAGGGCAATGCCGGCCAGGCCACTGACCAGGAAGATAATATCCAGGAACATGGCAAAGCCATCCTGCACCGCCATGCCGTTGAATGCAACAGCGGTCTGCCCGCGCTGGATGATAACGATTACCAATGCTGCCAGTAAACCAAGCGCCGTCAAAAATGCGGTAATACCCTTCCTTCCATTCGGAACCCATAAATCCAATATCAGGCACACCAGCGCCCAGCCGACGACCACCAGGATCGGTAAAATTGCTATCAGGTCAGATTGGGTCATTGATGATGTCCTCCGTTAATGCAGCGCCATGGCAGAAGTTTGCAACAAGGTCGCCAGTTGTTGTACAGTGGGGTTCATGATCTGGAAGAATGGTTTGGGATAGAGGCCAATCCAAAAAATGATGACTAACAGAACTGCCAGAGTTATTATCTCACGTGGATTGAGGTCTTTTAGATTTTGGTTCTCCGGATGCGTGATCGGGCCGAGAAAGACCTTTTGGAACATAAACAAAAGGTAGATCGCTGCCAGAATCACGCCCAGAGTTGCCACACCTGCAAACCACGGACTACCTAAGAAATTTGAGCCAAACGAACCCAACAAAATTGTGAATTCACCTACAAAGCCATTCAATCCTGGTAAACCCATCGATGAAAGCGTGATGATCAAACTCAGGACGCCCATGACCGGCAACACCTTCCATAAACCGCCAAATGCGGACAGATCGCGGGTGTGCCGCCTTTCATAAAGCATACCGACCATTAAAAACAAGGCTCCGGTGCTGATCCCATGATTGACCATCTGTAGAATCGCGCCGGCGATGCCCAAAGGTGTCAGTGAAAAAATGCCCAACATCACGAACCCCATGTGACTGACCGATGAATAAGCCACCATCTTTTTTAGATCCGTTTGAGCGTACGCTACTGCGGCTCCATAAAGGATGGCGATAATCGCCAAACCGGCCATCCAAGGCGCCAGCCGCAAAGAGGCTTCGGGAAAAAGCGGCAGGTTGAAACGCAAAAAACCGTAGGCGCCCATTTTTAACAACACACCCGCCAGGATAACCGAGCCAGCGGTAGGGGCTTCCACGTGAGCATCTGGCAGCCAGGAATGTAACGGCCACATCGGAACCTTGATCGCAAAAGCCAGACCGAGTGCCAGGAACAACCAGGTTTGCGCCTGAGCGAAGGTACTTCGTGTAGCAATAAGGACCGGTAATGAGAAGGTGCCAGCCTGCAAGCCAATATAAAGGATTGCCAGTAACATCACTACTGATCCGGTCATGGTATATATAAAGAACTTAACTGCTGCATAAATTCGTCGCTCGCCACCCCAAATGCCGATCAGAAAATACATTGGCACCAGGGTGAATTCCCAAAAAATATAAAATAATACCAAATCCAGCGAAAGGAAAACCCCCACCATGCCCATTTCTAACAGCATGAAAAAAAGCATAAAACCCCTTACCCGTTCCTGCACAGATGTCCAAGAAGATAGGATCGCCAGCGGGGTCAGCAAGGTTGTGAGCAGTAGCATCAGCAAGCTAAGACCATCCACACCGAGGTGAAAGCCGATCGGAATGTTAGATATTTGCAGCCAAAAGCGGTTTAATTCCAGTTGAATTCCAGGGGCGCCCAGATTGAAGAGAGACAATACCCACAAAGAAGCACCAAAAGTAGCAATCGATGTGAGTAAAGCCACCCAGCGGATCACATTTTTCTGTCGCTCACTCAAGAACAGAATAATCAGAAATCCAACCACTGGCAAGAAAGTTACCAGCACAAGAGGATGAATTGGAAGATTCATACGTTTTCCTTAAAGCAATCCACAAGTTTCAGCGCTATTTCACCATCAAATAGGCCAAAATGACTACCAGTCCAATCAGCAAGGTCAGGGCATAGGAACGCACAAAGCCATTTTCCCACCGCCGCAAGCCATTCCCCAGCGAACGGATCGAGCTGCCAATCTCATTGCCAATCGCATCGATTGCACCTAGATCGACAGGTTGAGCCAATAATTCGGATAGTGACTGGTACGGTCGAACAAATAGGACCTGATATACTTCATCTACCCACCACTTATTCTGCATACCGTTATACACTTTTCCCAATATAGGGGCCAGGGGATCAGGCTCACCTGGATGTGCCAGCGGCTTGCGTATGCCGTAAACCAGCCAGGCCATGAATAGACCGATCAACGCCAGGGCAAACGACGTAACAGCCAGTGGCAGGACAAATTGATCAGGTTTTCCTGCTACCGTTTGTGTGATCCATTTTTCCAGGAAAGTCGTTCCGGGCAGATTGAGAACTCCCCCAATGACTGATAAGATTGCCAGGATAACCATTGGTACTAATACCACGGCGCTGCTCTCGCTGGCATTGCCAGCTGCCTCTGAACGTGCCTGACCAAAAAAGACCAGGAAAATCTGGCGTCCCATATAAAAAGCTGTCAAAAATGCTGCCAGGATCAACAACACAAATATCCAGGGGGAAGTCAGGCTGGCAACCGTCAATATCTCATCTTTCGAGAAGAAGCCCGCCAGCGGTGCGATGCCAGATAGAGCCAGGGCGCCCATCAAATAAGTCCAAAAAGTCCACGGCAGTCTCCTTTGCAAATTACCCATGTTGCGCATATCTTGTGGATCAAATTCTTCGGCATTTCCCGTATGGCCATGTTCAGACGTCTCATATCCTCGCTCCATGGCCAGTATGACTGAACCTGCCGCCAGGAATAAAAGTGCCTTAAAAAATGCGTGGGTAATCAGATGGAACATGGCGGCTGTGACGGCGCCCATCCCGACTGCTGCCACCATAAAACCCAACTGGCTGATTGTAGAATATGCCAGCACTTTTTTTATGTCAAATTGTGCCACGGCAATCGTGGCTGCAAATAGAGCAGTCAGAGCACCTACCCACATAACTGCGGCCTGAGCTGCCGGAGCGGCCACATACAAGGCATTCGAGCGCGCAACCAGGTAAACGCCAGCAGTCACCATCGTGGCCGCATGGATTAAGGCTGAGACCGGAGTTGGGCCCGCCATCGCGTCCGGCAGCCAGACATACAGTGGCAGTTGTGCCGATTTACCGGTGACGCCCAAAAGCATAAAAAGTGTTACAGCCAGAATCACTCCCTGGAAGGCCGGGGCATTTAGTTGAACTTTGCTAAAGATGCCATCAAAATCCAGCGTATGAAAGGTTGTAAACAAGATAAAGATGGCAATTAATACACCAAAATCGCCAATCCGGTTTACGATAAAAGCTTTTTTTGCTGCCAGGGCATTGCCAATCCCATCCTTACCTTTTTCAAACCAGAACCCGATCAGCAAATAAGAGCAGAGGCCCACACCCTCCCAACCCACAAATAACATTAAATAGTTGTTGGCGCTTACCAGCAACATCATATCGGCAATAAACAGGTTGAGAAAGACAAAGAAACGACGATAGCGTGATGGCTCACCATTGTACCGGACATCACTGTGCATATAACTTGTTGCATAGATGTGGATTAAAGTGCCGACCCCAGAGACAACCAACATCATGGTCACAGACAGTGTATCTACCCGAAAATTCCAACCCAGGGTGAAGCCGGGCGCTGTAATCCAATCCAGGAATGATACTGTAACCGGTCCATGGGTGTGACCCAGGGCCAGCATCAAAAGTATGGATATTACAAATGAAGCGCCCGATGCCAGGCTGGCAATCAGGCCGATCCCAAGCTCACCCAGGCGCTTGCCAATCAGTACATTGAGCAGCAGACCGATAATTGGCAGCAGCACCACCCAGGGTACCAGACCGAAGGTAGGATCAATTCTAGCAATCTCGCTCAATATCATAACTGGCTCCCCAATTGTCTTCTTCTAGCCTTTTAATACATTCACCTGGTCCACGTCCACGCTATGTTTGGTGCGAAAGATCGCTACCATTAAGGCAAGCCCAACCGCTACTTCTGCCGCCGCAACTGCCATGACAAAGAAAACAAATATCTGGCCGGTCAAAATCTTATAATAAGCGCTAAAAGCCACAAAAAGCAGGTTTGATGCATTAAACATCAACTCAAGTGACATAAAAATGACCAGTGCATTTCGCCGAAGCAGAACCCCCAGGATACCTGTTACAAACAGAATGGCTGAAAGACCCAGATAATAGGAGATTGGAACCATATCAACCTCGAGTTTCCTTTTTCTGAACTGTCTTGAGAGTTTGCTTACGGCTGATGCTTTGCTCGGGATGGGTCAGTACAATTGCCCCGATGACTGCGACTAATAATATCAGGGAAGTAGCTTCAAAAGGCAGAGTGTAAGTGGTGAATAAGGCATTTCCAATTGAAACCGGCGTTGATAGATCGGTTGCCGATGGAGTAATAACCCCCGTCAGCCCTGACCGCCAGATCAGAAAGACAGTTACTTCTGCTAAAAAAACTGCTCCTACCAGAATCGCAATCAGACGTTGGCCGCGGATTGGCCCACTACCGGTCAGTCGTTCTGTACCCAGCATCATAATGACAAACAAAAACAGTACCACAATTGCTCCGGCATAAACGGTAATTTGTGCCAGGGCAATAAATGGTGCACCCAGAATTAAATATAGAACTGCAATTACCGAGAAATTAACCACCAGGAACAAGGCAGAATAAACTGAATTCTGGCTAATCAGCATCCCGATTGCGCTGGCAACTGCCACTATCGCCAACACACCAAAAATAATTACTCCGGACGACATTCAGACCCTCCCTCTAATCGCTTGGATCTTTCATCTCAGGCACCGAACGGGTATATAAATCCGGCGGCGTTTTCTGAGGTGTTAGTTGGCCGCCTTCCCGAACTGGCTCCAGCAGCCTATCTTTTGTGTAAATCGACTGGCTGCGTTCAGTAAAAGACAGTTCATAATTGTCACCCAGCACAATCGCCTCGGTTGGGCAGGCATCTTCACAATAGCCGCAGAAGATACAGCGCAGCATATTGATCTGATAAGTGCTGGCATAACGTTCACCTGGAGAATAGCGGGCATCATCGGTATTCTCGGCGGATTCAACAAAAATCGCATCCGCAGGACAGGCAGCTTCGCATAAGGAGCAACCAATACATTTTTCTAGCCCATTATCATAGCGCTTCAAGATATGCCGGCCGCGAAAACGAGACCGCACCGGGCGTTTTTCTTCCGGATACTGTACAGTAACCGGTTTTTCAAACATTGACTTCAGAGTGGTGCTGAGACCGTCGAAAATACCTCGTAACATCGCTTTATCCTCCCCGCAGCACAATTACGACCGCCGTGACCACGGCATTCAGTAAAGACAATGGGAAAACAATTTTCCATTCAAGGGCCATTAACCGGTCGTAGCGGATGCGTGGCAGGGTTGCACGCACCCAAATCATAAAGAATAACCAGATGCCGACTTTTGCAAATAAGTAGATTGGACCAAGCCAGGGGTAGAGATCTACGCCCGGGCCGCGATAGCCGCCCAGGAAAAGCGACACTCCAATCATGGCAATCGCAATCATCTTGATGTATTCCGCCATATAAAATAAGGCAAATTTCATGCCCGAGTATTCAGTATGGTAACCGCCGGTCAATTCTTGTTCGGCCTCAGGCATATCAAACGGCGCCCGGTTGACCTCGGCCAGACTGGCTACCAGGTAAATCAAAAATGCTACTGGTTGGACTAATACGAATGGGATGGTTTTCTGGGCGTTGACGATGTCGACCATGCTCATTGAGCCTGCTACCAACACCGGTCCTAAATATGCCAGACCGAGCGAGAGCTCGTAGCTCATCATTTGGGAGGTCGCCCGTAAACCGCCTAACATAGAATATTTGTTGTTGGAAGACCAGCCAGCCAGGGTGATGCCATAGACTGAAATTGAAGTAACTGTCAGAATATACAAAACGCCAATATTGATATTGGTCAGGTACAACGGGATTTGCCGCCCGGCGATGACTGCAATGCCACCCCAGGGTACAACGGCCGAGATGATAAGAGCAGGCACCAGAGTAATCACGGGCGCTATGATAAATATCAGCTTCTCCGCATTGTCGGGGATCAATTCTTCCTTAAAAATCAATTTAATGCCATCAGCAACCGGTTGTAAAAGCCCCAACGGTCCAGCCCGGTTTGGACCCACTCGTGTCTGCATGCGCGCCAGTACCTTGCGTTCGTATAATGTAGTGTAAGCAAACCCGCCCGTAAAAACGAGCAGTATGATGGCTCCCTTAATGATCCATTCAAGTAGCTGAGCAGTGTCCATGCAAAACCCTTATTCCTCTACAGCTTTTTGAAAGCGTACCAATGCCGGAGCGCTGATTGGAAGATCCACGCTACGCGGCACCAGGCCGATACCGGCGGGTAAATTTGCATCCAGGTGAAGGCTTACCGGTGTTGTGATGCCGTTCAGGGTGAAATCCACCTGGGTAAGATCGGCCAGGCCAAGCCTGCCGGCTGTTTCAGGGTTTAGCCACAACTCCGCTTTAGCCAGCCTCTTCTGGATCAGTTCGGAAGAAAGCATCGTTTGACCCCGGTCGAAAAGCCGGGTAACCGGAACGACAACTAATTCACCATCGGATGCTTTGATCGTCTCTGGCTGCACTTGAAAATTATCCATGTGCAACGGGAGTCCTGGCAGATGCTCCGGCGCCAGTTGAATCCCCAAACCCTGCCGGTTGTCATACATCGTACCGCCGAAATACAGATCCTGGCGTCCCACAATCGGCCATTGGTCAGTGAACTCGGCCAGTCTCTCGTAATTAAGACCGTAATATGCTGGAAAGTTATTGGCGATCTGCTGAAAGATGTGCGAGCTGGATCTTTCTTCCAGCTCTATTCCCAGCCGTTTGCCAATCTCAGCTGCAATCGCATAGTCTGGCAGAGGCCCGGGTACAGCCGGTATAGCCTGATAAAAAAGTTGAACACGCCGCTCACCGGAGGTATAAGTCCCTTCTCGTTCGGTATAGGCCTGTGCAGGTAACACCAGGTCCGCCAATTGAGCGGTTTCAGTCAAAAAGAGATCCAAGACGATGACAAACCCGGACGAGAGAATGGCATCTGCCAGAGATGGATCATCCCCGGCCGGATCGCATGCAGCGACCAGCGCTACGGATGTTTTTGCAAGTTTTTGCGCCAGATCAGATCTTGGCCGGTAACCCAAATCCCAGGCGCCTAGCGTATTACCGTTTGGCCACACACCAATCAAGCCGTTATTCGGCCTACCGATATGGCCGGTTTTCACCAGCAGTTCTGCACAGGCTCGTGAAAGGACGGTTGAGCCCTCCAATCCAAGTCCATCGCTGCCAAAGAAGATCAATGCGTTTTCCGCTCGCCCAAACGTCTTGGCCGCTTCTCGGATTGTCTCCGGAGCGTCTCCAAACTCGGCGCCTGGTAATAAAGCCGCCAGCATGGCAGCTTCATCTCCGTAGGAATAACGCAGCACATGGCTGGCATAGCGCTCCAGGCGCGTTGGCCGTCCATTGATGACGATTAAGGCAACCCCGCGCTCGACGGCCTGTTTCACTTGCAACCACCAGACCGGAGCCTCTTCGTGCAAATCGCAGGCTACTACCAGGATAGCAGAACCCGCGCCCAGTTCACTCAGTTTTGTGCCTTTGCCAGCGCCGACCTTCGCTACCAAATCCCCGCCAGCCATGTAACTGGAAAGGATAGTCTCACCTCCACGCGCCCGGGTTAACTGCGCCAGATTGAACAAGTCTTCATTGGCCAATCGTCCGCCTGCCAGGGCCAGCATATCCGCTCCAGCGGCCCGCAGCTTGCCCGAGGCGGCATTGAGAGCTTCATCCCACGAAACAGGTACCAGATCGTTGCCGATGCGAATCAAAGGAGAAGTCAAACGTTGATTGTCTTCGGTATAGTGATAAGCAAAACGGCCCTTATCGCACATCCATATTTCGTTTACTTCTTCATTCTGGCGCGGCATGACCCGTTTAATCACACGCTTACCATCAGATTTGGCTTCACGTCGGGTGTTATAAGTGATATTGCAGCCAACCGGGCACAAATTACAAATTGAAGCCGAGGCATCCAATTCCCAGGGGCGTGCTCCAAAACGAAAATCGGCGGTTGTTAGCGCCCCAACCGGACAGATATCCGTGGTATTCCCAGAAAAAACCGAATCAAAGCCCGGCTCTGATTGGGTAATAATTTCCAATGACCTGCCACGCTGGTAAAAGTCGATCACCGGATCGTCCGCCAGATTGTGTTGGAAGCGGACGCAACGCCCGCACTGGATACACCTCTCGCGATCCAGAAAAATTAATTCTCCCAAGGGCACATGCTTGGCCAGGCGCATTTTTTCATCGTAAATAAAACGGCTCTGTCCAGGACCGAACTTTAATGTCAGGTTTTGGAGCGGGCATTCACCGCCTTTATCGCAAATGGGGCAGTCTAATGGGTGAGAGGTCAGGATGAACTCCAACATTTCACGACGAGCAGCTTTGACCTTCTCGCTGGTAGTAACGACCGCCATCCCTTCTGATACCGGGGTAGTGCAGGCTGTTTCCAGCTTGGCTCCAAATTGGATTTTTGGCGAACCATCCGCCTCGCGCTGAACTTCGCCTGAGGTGCGATCGATGACCGGCCGGCCAATTTCAACAAGACACATTCTGCACATACCTACCGGTTCCATTTTGGGATGATAACAAAATACCGGGATATCTATTCCAACTTTTTTGGCAGCATTAACGATCAGAGTTCCATCGGGTACGGTTACAGTGCGTTGATCGATCGTCAGTGTGATGTTCTTCTTACCCATAAATTAACTCCTCTGCTCGCTTACGACCGCCGATAGGTTCTCTTTCTCAACAAGCTTTTTAGCCACGACTGCCTCAAAATCAGAATGAAAATATTGCAGGCTGGTCTGAACCGCCATGGTTGAAAACTCGCCTAAGGCGCAAAGGCACTTATTTTGGATCTGCCTGGATACACTTTGCAGTAAATCGATATCTTCCGGGCCAGCTTTTCCATTCATCATCCGCTCAGTAATATGCAGCATCCAATATGTGCCTTCACGGCAGGGTGTGCACTTACCGCACGATTCATGCTCGAAGAAATGAACTGTCTTATTGACCAGCCAGGTCATATTCACTGTCTCATCCAGGATAATCACCGAGGCTGAGCCCAAGGGCGAACCCAACTGTTGTTGGACTGTTTCATAATCCATTGGAGTATCCAGGGCTTTTTCAGTTGCAACGATTAGAGCTGACGAAGCCCCGGCTGGCATGATTGCCTTAATGGCTCGGCCGTCCGGGATGCCGCCGCCTAAATCGTAAATCAAATGGCGGAAGGTAGAGCCTAACGGCAGTTCATAGTTGCCCGGTTTATTGATGCGGCCAGATAGGCTGAAAATCTTGACGCCCGGACTTTTTTCCGTACCGATGGTCCTGAACCAGGCCGACCCTTTCGCCATGATATTGGGCAGATTAGTCAGGGTCTCAACGTTATTAATCACGGTTGGACGGTCGTAAAGTCCGGCAGTGGCTGGAAATGGCGGGCGCAAGCGCGGCTGTCCCAGTTTGCCTTCTATCGATTCAAGCAGGGCCGATTCTTCACCACAAATGTAAGCGCCGGCGCCCAGGTGAGTATACAAGTGCAGCGAGTAATCCGAGCCGAACAAATGCTCGCCCAAAAGTCCGGCTTCTTCCAATTCAGCAATGCAGCCGTCCAACTTTTTGGCAATTTGCCAGAATTCGCCGCGCAGATATACGTAAGAAGTCAGAGCTTGTACGGCGTAGGAAGCAATCATCAATCCTTCCAGGAATTGGTAGGGGTTATTCTCTAATATCTCACGGTCTTTAAAAGTGCCTGGCTCAGATTCGTCTGCATTCGCTACCACATAGTGAGGCCACAATGTATTCGGCAGAAAACTCCACTTGAGGCCGGTTGGAAAACCTGCCCCGCCCCGGCCACGCAAACCCGAATTCTTGACTTCTGTGATTACTTCGGCCGGCTGCATGCTGGTGACTACTTTACGAAAGGCTTCAAAACCACCGTCAGCTCGATAGGTTGCCAGGCTGTCCAAATTGGGGATGGTACGGTGGCGTAAAAGCAAATATTCTTCGCTCATTGATCCGCCCCCTCATTATTGCCCGATCCCTGAGCCTTTTTACGCAGCTCATCAAATAGTGCCGCAACGCTTTCAACTGTTTGATTTTCATGATAACTAATTTCACCATCCCCTTGCAATTGGAAGAGTGGAGCACGGTGGCAGCCCGCAATACACTTTACCTCTTCAATCGTAAAAAGACCATCCGCGCTCGTCTCGCCGACACGGATGCCCAGGTTCTCGCATAGTTTTTCTAGAAATTCATCTGCGCCCTGCAAAGCACAGGGTAAATCCGTGCACACCTGAATGCGGTAACGTCCGCCCGGCAGGTCATGGTAAAGTGTATAAAATCCAATGATCGATACGACATCGGTAAAAGACATTTCTAAAACTTCTGCGATATCTTCGATCCCTTTTTTGGTGATATACCCGTTCTCACGTTGCGCCAGATACAACAAAGGCATTACCGCTGAACGCTTTCGTTCGGCGGGGTATTTTA
>DATFYI010000343.1:0-5031 GCA_035315125.1 Anaerolineaceae bacterium
AGTGGATAAAATGCCGGCGCGTTTTCCGGCGTTCAACAAAATCTGGTAGACCAGATTGGAGGTTGTTGTCTTTCCATCGGTGCCTGTTACACCAATCACGGTCAAATTACGCCCCGGGAAACCTTGCAGCGCCGCTGATAAATAAGCCAGGGCTGCCCGTGTGTCCTCAACCCTGATATAGGGTACACGAATATCCGAAACCGGCTGGCTGCCAATAACTGCCACTGCGCCGCGTTCTACCGCCGCAGGGATGAAAAGGTGCCCATCCACATTCCCGCCGACCAGAGCCACAAAAACCTGACCAGGTTGCACCGTCCGAGAATCCAAAGCAACTCCTGTGACAGGCACTGCGGGGATCATTTCCGGCGAAACAGGTTTTATTGGAATACTCTCAAAAAGCTGTGCCAGAGTCTGATGCACAAAACCGATCATAATTTCCTCGTTCAACTCATCTACCGTCAACCCTCAATTCGTTCTCCATGAATAAAAAGCTTTGATGGATAGGAGATTGAACCCCATCACCAAAGCCATATTGTACTATCAACCGGTTTGAATTCAACTTTTATAAAATATTTACACCCTCTTGACGAAAACTTCAGGTCAATTTGTCAAAAGAGAAGCCGCTGCACCATTCGATAAGCCAAACCACGGTGCGAAAACTGTGCCCAACAGGATAATCCCTATGATACAAAGCACAATTGCCGTGCTCCACGAACCCGACATCGCTAAAGGTTTCGTCTCGTTTTCTGAACGGAGCAGGTAAACAACTTTTAATACCACCAAATAGTAATACAATCCCACCACCGAATTGATGATCCCGATGATTGCCAGCCAGACCAGATGCGCCTGGATGGCCGAAGCGAAAACAAAAAGCTTACCTGCGAATCCCCCAAAAGGTGGAATGCCTGCCAGAGATAGAAACGAGACCAACAGCGCCAATGCCAGACCCGGGCTGCGACGGCTTAGTCCGGCATAAGCTGAGATTTCATCCGAGCCAACCGCGTGACCGACCAGCGTTACGATACCAAATGCCGCCAGGTTGGTCACCAGATAAGAACCCAGATAATATACCGCCGCACTGCTACCCAATTGGGAATTAGAAGCTACTCCGATCAAGATATAACCGGCTTGAGCTATTGAGGAGTAAGCCAGTAAACGCTTGATGTTCTTCTGGGCCAATGCCAAAAAGTTGCCCACAATCATGCTGGCAATCGAAAGCAGCGCTATGATAATCGTCCAGACAGAAGCCATATCCGGAAATGCCACCAACAAAACTCTTAATAGTACAGCAAAGCCAGCCGCCTTCGAGGCAGTTGAAAGAAACCCGGCTACCGGTGTTGGCGCCCCTTCGTAAACATCTGGAGCCCAGAAATGGAATGGCACCGCCGATATTTTAAAACCAAAACCGACCAGCACCAGCATGATCGCGGTAACTGTTACAAAGATCGGCAACTGGCCAGCCCTGAGCGCTGCTGCTATTTGATAAATTTGGGTTATCCCGCTAAATCCGTACAGCAGGCTGAAACCATACAGCATCACCGCCGAGGTCATCGCCCCAAAAAGAAGATATTTGATACCTGCTTCAACTGATTTTTGATTACGGGTCAAGAAACCAGCCATGATGTACAACGGGATTGAAGTGGTTTCGATTGCCAGGTAGAGCAGAATTAGATCGGCAGCCGACGCCATCAACATCATACCCAGTGTGCTGACCAGCATCAAAGCAAAGAACTCACCGCGCTGCCCGAGTGATTCTTGGTCGAGCGCAAACAGAGCCGTCAGAGCCGCACCGGTTATGAAAATGAGTTGGAAGACATAACTGGCGCTATCCTGACGCAGCATGCCACCCCAAATCAGCCGTGGCGACATGGGTGGCGGGGTTAAGAAAACAGTCAACAAGGCAGTCACAATTAAACCACCGGCAGTAATCCAGCCCAGCGGTATCTTCCTGCCCTTCGGCCAGAGCAGATCAATTATCAGGATAATGGCAAGCAATACCATTAAACAAATTTCGGGTAGGATTGCCAGGACCATTGTAGGATCAAAAGGTGTGTTCATGGCTTATCCACCTCCCAACAAAGTCAGCGCATGGCTGACCCCAGATTGGACCAGCGGCACCATCAGAACCGGAAACACACCCAACCCAATGATAATCATAGAGAGCATACCGATTGTAAACTTATCCAACACAGATATGTCTGTAACTGTATTTGCAAATTCAGCAGGCAGATCTCCAAAGAAAACCCGCCGGACAACCAGCAATATATAAGCTGCAGTTACTACAATTGCAATCGCAGCGATGATTGCTACCAGCGGGAGAGTTTGCAATACCCCCATAAACACCGGGAATTCGGCAACAAAACCGGAGGTACCGGGCATACCCATGGATGCTAACCCTCCGATGATAAAACAGATCGCTGCCCAGGGCATCTTCTGGAACAAACCTCCCAGTTTGGAAATGTCACGAGTGTGGGTGCGATCATAAACCATTCCAACAATAGAAAAGAAGAGAGCCGTCATCACGCCGTGTGAGAACATTTGCAGGCTGGCACCCATCAGCCCGGTCTTATTTAAAGTGGCAAAACCGATCAGCACCAGCCCCATATGTGACACCGATGAAAAACCGATCACATATTTGAAGTCGGTCTGGATCATGGCGATAAAAGCCCCGTAGACCACGTTGATAGTAGCCAGAACCAGTATCCAGGTTGACCAAGCCCTGGCCCCCTCAGGTAATAACATAATCCCCACGCGCAGGGCTGCAAAGGCGCCCACCTTCATCTCCACCCCGGCCAGCAGCATGGAGACCGCTGTTGGCGCAGCCACGTGGCCGTCTGGCGCCCAGGAATGGAATGGAAAAATACCGCCCAGAATTGCAAACCCCAGGAAAACAAACGGGAACCAGAGACGCTGTACATCCATCGAGAAGCCGGCCTTTTCCAATGCCAGCATATCAAAAGTATGCAAACCTGAGCTGAAGTAAATCGCCAAGGCGCCGATCAGAGACAGCACCGAACCGAAGAAAAGGTAAAGCGTCAGTTTCATGCCGCCGTATTCCCTGGTCTTAGGCGAACCCCACACCACGATCATCAGATATTTTGGAAATACCGCCAGCTCGAAGAAAAAGAACAGTTCAAACAAATCCAGGCTGCTGAAAACACCCAACACACTGGTTCCCAGGAACATCATAAAACTAAAGAATTCTCTGGGCCGATCATCCACCTTCCAAGAAATCATCACACCACACAACAAAACCAGCGAACCCATCAGCAGCAATGGCACGCTGATCCCATCCACACCCAGGTAATAAGAAATCCCCAGCGCCGGCAGCCAGGGACTATGCTCGATGAACTGGTAACTGCCTGCCGTAATGTTGTAGCTGGCATAAACCCAGATCGACAGCAAGAAGCTCAAGCCAGCCGCTCCAAGTGCAATCCCGTGTATCCAGTTCTTTTGATCAGCCGGCAAGAGCAGGATGACTATCCCGGCCAGCAGTGGTATGAAAATAATGATGCTCAAAAACGGGAACTGCATCCTACACCTCTTAGAACCACGTCATGACAGCATGATTGATGATATTTAATATCCAGGCTGGCCAGATACCGACAGCCAACATCAATATCATTAATGGAGTGATCACAACCAGCTCACGCACATTGATCTCTTTGACGTGACCAACCCAATGTTCATTGAGTGGCCCGTGTAGAACCAGTTTAAGAGCTTTCAGTATATATGCGCCGGTAAACAACAGGCCAATCATGCTGATGGCAGTCGCCAATGTAAAGACTGGCCAGGCGCCTCGCACCACCAGAAACTCAGAGATAAACCCGCCTAATCCCGGCAACCCCAGTGAACCCATCGCCGTAAATATCAATACACTGCCATAAATGGGCAAGATCGCATACAAACCGCCATAAGCGTTCAAATCACGTGTGTGCGTGCGGTCGTAAATCACACCGACCAGGAAGAACATACCGGCCGCAGAAATACCGTGGTTGAACATCTGCAGAACCGCCCCGTTGATTGCAATCACCGCATTTTGAGTGCCGCTGGCCCAGGCCGCCGCCGCCACCGCCAACACTACAAAGCCCATATGGTTAATGGAAGAATAGGCTACTAATCGCTTGAAATCTGTCTGCCCATAGGCTCCAAATGCCCCAAACACAATTGACATCGTACCCAGAAAAGCCAGCCAACCGGCGTAATGATGTGATTCCAGCGGATAAAGCGGTAGAACCAGCCTCAAAAAGCCGTAGGCGCCTAATTTTAGCAGCACACCGGCCAGGATCATCGATCCGGCTGTCGGCGCTTCGGTATGGGCATCGGGCAGCCATGTATGGAAGGGCCAGATTGGCACCTTGATGGCAAATGCGATCACGAATGCCCAAAAGGCAATCGATTTTACCGTCTCAATTGGCAAACCCATCAGCATCGTATTACTGGCCAGATTGGGCCATATTTTTAGCAGTTGAGGAATATCATACGTGCCCGACACCACCCCAATCAACTGGATCGCCAGCAGCAGGCCTAACGATCCACCCATCGTATACAGGATGAATTTTAATGAAGCATAATTCCGTTTGGCGCCTCCCCATTGGGCGATCAAGAAATACATCGGCACCAAACCGGCTTCCCAAAAAACGAAGAACAACATCAGATCCAGCACCATGAAAACGCCCAACAAACCGGTTTCCAACAACAAAAACAGGATCATATAGGCTTTGACACGCTGGGAAATGCTATAAGAGGTCAGTATCGCCAGGGGTGTTAGCAATGTGGTCAAAATCACCATTGTTAGCGAAATGCCATCCACCCCCACGTGATAACTGGAATTCAAAGCCGCATACCAACTGAGCTGTTCCTGGAATTGGAATCCCGATTGAGCCGGATCAAAACGGAACCAAAGCACTAAAGATAGCACAAATGCGATCAGGCTGGTAACTAACGCTATCCAGCGGATCAAGCTTTCATGCCGGGCTGGCACAAATAAGAGCACCAAAGCCCCCAGAGTTGGTATGAATAAAATGAACG
>DATFYI010000344.1:0-18076 GCA_035315125.1 Anaerolineaceae bacterium
ACATTATATTTTACCAAAGCGGTCCCGGCGTCCGATGAGTTCGAATTGAGCAATCCTCTTCTTTCCATCATAATTCCTGCGCACAACGAAGAAAACCGGCTGCCTGATACGCTGGATAAAATTTTTGACTTTCTGAATGCTCAAACTTATCAAGGAGAAATCCTGGTGGTTGAGAACGGCAGCCATGACCGGACTCTTGAATTGGCCAGAGAATATGCCGGGCGGAATTCTTGTTTGCGGGTGTTTCACGAAGAACAGCGCGGCAAAGGATTAGCTGTCCGGCGCGGTATGCTTGCAGCCCGGGGAGAATATCGCATTTTTTGTGACGCCGATCTATCCATGCCCATTGATAAGGTCAATTCATTCATCCCGCCCAACCTGCCAGATATGGATATCGCAATTGCTTCCCGCGAAGCCCCTGGCGCAGTTCGTTATAACGAACCAATCTATCGCCATCTGATCGGACGTGTTTTCAACGCCATGGTGAAATGGACCGTTTTGCCGGATTTGCAGGATACCCAATGCGGCTTTAAATGTTTCCGAGCCGCTGTAGCTGAGGATGTATTCCGTTTTCAAACACTGGGCGGCATGTCCTTTGATGCTGAGGTGCTTTTTATTGCCTGCCGGAAGGGTTATCGGATCGTGGAAATTCCAATCCCCTGGTATTTCAACCCAGACAGCCGCGTAAGGCTTTTTGATGATTCAATGAAAATGGCATATGATCTTTTGACCATCCGGCGTAATGCCCGGCGTGGGGTTTACGATGCCCCAATACCCCAACCTGAGTCTTGAAATTCCATTATGGCAATCCGGCCTGGTAAGCCTGGCTGGTCTGGATGAAGCCGGTCGCGGCGCATGGGCTGGACCCGTTTCGGCTGGAGCGGTTGTTTTGCCCGTGGATGCCGAGTTATGCCAACAACTTCCAGGTGTAAGAGATTCTAAACAAATGACTGCCTTGCAGCGCTCTTATTGGGCTGAACGCATTAAAATGATTGCGGTGAGTTGGGGAGTTGGCTTTGCCAGCCAGGCAGAGATCGATGCAAACGGAATTGTACCTGCCACTCGTCTGGCGATGCAACGTGCTCTGGAACAATTATCAGTCAACCCTGAACACCTCTTGATCGACGCCCTGCGTTTACCTCTGGTTAAAATTCCCCAAACCGCCTTGATCAAAGGGGATGTACATTCCTTAACTATCGCAGCGGCCTCAGTTCTGGCAAAGTCTAGCCGTGATGCCCTGATGATCGAGCTGGATGCGTTATATCCTGGCTATGGATTTGCACACCATAAGGGTTACGGCACGCGCCTTCACCAACAAGCATTGCGGCATCTGGGAGCCTGTCCGATTCACCGGATCAGTTTTTCTCCATTGAAAAATCTGTGACACTCATGGCGCTCGGTTTGTTGCGGTTGGTCTCCTGGTGGGCGTTGAAGATTTTATCGGCGGTGTGGCAGTGGGAAGTGTTACTCCCTGAATTGCCTTGATTTGCATATCATAGAAGCTGACGGTCAGGGGAGTATCTTCATATGAATGCGCAAATACACCGATTGTTCCGTTCTTCCAAACCGAATCTTGAGCTGAGAATTGGTAAACATCATTGATGAAAAAGCGCAGTACGTTTGAGTAGGCCCACACACCCAGCCGTAAAACTAATGGACTGCCGGTGGGCACTTGACCACTTGCCATCCAATCTTGCAGAACAAAGGATTCACCGTGGTTAACCCGTTCTAATTTAATTTGACCATTACAATCAATTGAGAAGCGGTAAAAATTTAACGGACTGCTGACTCGCAACAACAATCCGTAGGCATCTGCTGCACGGCACAAATCTGGGTTAGCCGTTATTTCGAGGTAAAAATTGTCCAATACCGGTGTGTTTCTCAGGCTTTGCAGGCTCCCGCCGGGTTTAGAAACTGCAACTGTCAATTCTTGATCACCATATTCCACGTTGCCATCATCATTGTGTACAATTTGCCAGTGAGTTTCATCGGTAAATGAGTCATTCAGCATCAGCTCTCCCAGACCGGGTCGCTGGTCGGGGGTGGGTGTTGAGATAGCGGTTGGAATAAGGGTAGGAGTATCCGTAACCGGAAACCAGTCGATTGTTGGACTGGGGACTCCTGTAAAGGTCGGAAACTCCGTTACATCTGGCGTTTCCTGGAGCTGAGGTGTTAAACCAGTACAGGCGCTCAGCCATACCAGACAGGCGAGCAAGAGCAATAAATGATGGATTAACTTCATAGCATTTCGACGATTTGGTCCCGCTCCGCGCCGATTGAAACTAAATGGATTTGCACACCGCATAGTTCTTCGATACGTTGAATAAATTGTAAAGCTTCCTTAGGAAGGTCATCAGACCTGCGGGCAGACCGGATATCACGATCCCAGCCGGCCAGTTCCTCATAAATTGGCTCGAAAGGTGCCAGATCGGTTGGTCCCAGTGGAAGTGTTGCATATTCTTCTCCTGCGGAGCGGTAACCGACACAAATATACAATGGATTTATTCCTGTCAGGATATCCATTTTGGTGATATCCAATTCTGTAATCCCATTGACTCGAACTGCATAGCGCAGCAGCACACCATCCAACCAGCCAACCCGGCGAGGACGCCCGGTAGTAGTGCCAAATTCATCCCAGGGGTTTGCCCCACTGCCTCGCAGACGTTCAGCCGTATCATCAAATACTTCAGTCGGGAATGGCCCGGCGCCTACCCGGGTCTGGAATGCCTTGGTAACACCAATCACGCGTCTAACCGGACAAATTCCCAATCCAAGTCCAATCAGAGCGCCGGCTGCGGTTGGATAAGAACTGGTGACAAATGGATACGTGCCAAAATCCAGGTCCAATAATGTCCCCTGGGCACCTTCAGCTAATACTCGCTTGTTCGATCTCAAGGCCTGCGACAATTCTTCGCCCGTATTACCTATATAAGGAGCCAACAGTTGGGCATATCCGCTATATTCACGTGCAATCGCTTCAGCATCCAAAAGCTCTGCCTGATATAATGCGTGAAGTTGAGTATTTACACCCTCGACATGCTCGATCATCTTCGTATAAAAAGATTGGGCATTCAACATATCTTCCAGGCGTAAGCCGCGCCGGGCGGCTTTGTCCGTATAAGCCGGACCGATTCCTCGTCCTGTAGTACCGATTTGCGATTTACCCCTGGCTTTTTCTTGAGCCTGGTCCAGAGCCCGGTGAGCCGGCGTGATCATGTGGGCTGCATAGGAGAGCCGTACTCGTTCAGGCCCTACTTTTACCCCCATTTTCTTTAACATTTCCATTTCACTCAGCAAGGTGGCCGGATTGATGACCAGTCCATTGCCAAGGACAGCCAGCGTGTCGGGGTGTATTATCCCAGAAGGGATCAAGTGAAGTTTAAATGTTTGTTTTCCAACCGTGACGGTGTGCCCGGCGTTATCTCCGCCATTGTATCTGGCTACAATATCTGCCTGTGCAGAGAGCAAATCTACAATTCGTCCTTTGCCTTCATCACCCCATTGTGTGCCGATAACAATATCAAGAGGCATAAGCTACTCCTGGATGCTTGTAGATTTTTATAGGGATCAAGTTGACCGCTCGATGGAGAGCTGCTAAAAACTAAGCGGCTTTGTTTACACCGCTCAATGACCCTTTATGCACAATATTATACACCGCCTGTCTGGCGAGCAAGTTTTTATCGGATAGGTTTTCCAATTGCAATGGGCAGGAATTGCGTTTTCGAGATAAAATTAATTTAAGATTTTGATTATTAATTTCATACCAGCAGATTGATATGGGTGTAGGATATGGTTGGCAATGGTAAAGGGACCTTAATATGTTTAACATTCTATTGTTAGGGGCCCCGCTGGTTTACCAGGATGACCAGCCTGTAATCATCCAGCGCCGTCTCTTGCGAGCTATATTGTTTTATCTTGCCAATCAGCAGGAAATGGTCGGGCGCTTAGAACTTATCGGGTTATTTTGGCCAGAGCTGCCTGAAGAAAAATCTCGCCTTCATTTAAGGGATAATCTTAGTAAGCTTCGTTCTGAATTGCCCGATCCATCTATTCTAATAGTTGACCAGGATAATGTTGGATTTGACCGGAGCCGCCTTTATGTAGATGCGCTTGAATTTGTCCAACTGGCAAACCAGACCCAACGATCTCTTTCTCAGATCGATCGTTCAGTGCCTTTACCTGAACCGGTTTACCAACAAGTCGAACGGGCTGTCAATCTGTGGCGATCAGCACAGTTCCTGGCTGGCGCCAGATTACCGGCCAATGAAGGATTTGGAAGGTGGGTGGTTGAGAAAAGTAGGGATCTGAAATATACCCGCTTGTACCTGTTAACGCGCCTGGTTGACCATGCTGCTGCGATTGGAGATTTAGAAACGGGTATACATTGGGTGCGCTGTGCCCTTGAAATCGATGAAATCAACACGGATCTCAATTACCGACTGTTATCCTGGTTGAATGATTTAGGCCGGCGCGGCGAAGCCCTGAATCATTATAAAAAGATTCAATTCAAAGTCAAAAAAGAATTTGGCGGCGAGTTACAGCCTGCCATCGTTGACCTTTATAAAAAAATCCGTTTACAGTCTGATTTAATCGAGCCAATTGTTCGCCCTGTCTGGCCGACTTCACCAATAACCAATATCCCAATGATTGGTCAGAAAGGAGCATTGAGAGAAATCAGACGGGCTTTTCAACGTGGTGGGGTGGTGACTGTTATTGGGGAAGCTGGATCTGGAAAAACTCGCCTGGTGGATGAAGCGATTCGTTCCCTGCAACCAGCCCCACGTTTTTTAGTCGCACCGGCCAGATCCACAGAAGGGAATTTCCCCTTTCAACCGATAACAGAGATGATGCGTTATTCGATCCAACCATTTGAATGGAATAAACTGGATGCAGTTTGGATTGCTCATTTAGTGCGCCTGCTGCCCGAATTGTCGATATTGCGATCGGATGTATCCTATCCTTTGCAAATTGATAATAATGAAAACCGTTCCATTTTGTACGAATCGCTGCATCATTTGTTTCTGAAATTATGTGAAAAACGACGTATCCTATTTCTCCTGGAGAATGCCCATTGGGCCGACCAAGCTACCTTTCAAGCTTTAACATATTTATTGGAAAGAAATTATTTCATTAAACATGGCCTGTTAGTCATTTCGGCCAGGTTAGAAATTCACAATCCTTTTCTTGATGAATTTTTAACTCATTCAAACCCTTATTCTCAGTCAATCCAAATCAATATTGAGCCTTTGGGAAACGAAGAAATAGCTGATCTAGCTGCCAGTGTTCTGGGCCGTAGTTTACCGTCGCATGTTATCCAATATCTTTCCCAGGATACTGGCGGAAACCCGCTGTTGTTATTAGAGACTTTAAGGACACTCCTTGAGATCTCTCCAAATCGAACTTTGCCTTTGAACATCGATCATTTACCGGTCCCAAGCAGTGTGCATGCTATGATCAGAGAACGCCTGGGATTGCTTGACCAGCCGACGCGCCAGGTCCTGACAACAGCCGCCGTCATTGGAAATGAGTTCACACCCAGGTTGCTTGAATATTCAACAGCGATGGAACCGGAGCAAATTGCCCGGATTTTGGAAGAGTTGGAAAAAACCCACCTGCTGCGTCCGGTTCAACCTTCCGCCCAAGATAGTGCCTATACTTTTGTCCATAATAGAGTTCGGGATATTCTTCTGATGGAGTTAAGTCCTGCTCGCAAGAGAGTATTTCATTTGCGCATTGCTCATGCCTTAGAGACGCATTCAGGAGCAGCGGTACAGCAAGCTGCTGTTCTGGCAGATCATTATGAAAAGGCTGGAGAGCTACAATCAGCCTTTAATTACTGGTTGCGAGCGGGTGATTATGCCCGCCAGTTATATTCACTATTGGAAACTTATTCTGCTTACAGTCATGCTAAAAAGCTTGCCAAACAAGCGGATCTGTTTCTGCCTGAACAGGCTATTTACCAGTTATATAGCAATTGGGGAGAGGTAGCTGCCGAGCAGGATGATATCGAGACCATGGGCTATGTTTTTAATGCTATGCAACAAATTGGCGAAGAACGCCACAGCTCGCTGTTGATTGGTAGTGGTTTAAGTGGTCAGGTCTTGCAGGCGATTTATGAGCAAAAATCTGAAAAAGCCATGGAAAAAATCGAAATGGCAATTTTTATCCTGGAACGAACCGGTGATTTATACGAGCAGCTAGAGGCGAATAATCGCCAGGGGATGATTTTACTCATGCTGCACCACAACCTGGAAGCATTGAGTTGTTTCCAAAAAACGATAGAGACCGGAAAAAAATCCGCCAACCCGCACGTCCAACATGCTGTGATCGATGCCGAGCGACAGATGGCAATTACATATAATTTGATTGGCCAGCCGCTCAAAGCGATCGAGTCAGTCCAGCACTCGTTACGGGCCAGCCAGCGTTCGTTTTATAACTTGGGCAGTTTACGGGCTTACGAACACCTGGTCTTAGCATTGTATTTAGCCGGTTGGTACGAATCCGCCCTGGAAAACTGCCGTTACGGGTTACAAATGGCAGAGAAGCTCCACAATCCGATCATTCAAGCTCGCCTGTATTTATTGATGTCCCGTTCTGTTCTGGCTTTAGGAAGATTGGATGATAGTTGGAGTTCTCTGCAAAGTGCTCGTTTGATTGCACAGGAACATGATTTTAGGGAAGTTCAATCCGCATGTCATTCCGTTTTAGGGGATATCTATAAGGAGTTGCAAGACTATCCCATGGCAGTTGAAGAATTTCGAGCCAGTCTTGATGGAAAGCAACTACAAAGCCAGGCGCTTGATGATCAATGCCGTCTGGCTGAAGCGTTATTTTTAAACGGGCAAGCCGCTGAAAGCCTCGTCTATCTCGCCAAGGTTGTTCGAATAGCCAGAGAATCTGAGACCACCAGTATTTCTTTGCTGGCCGAGTTGGGAATGTCGCGTCTCTATCTCTCTGATGGCAACATTAATGAAGCTCGCCAGATTGCCGATTCGGTCGTTCTCGATGCTGTGCAATGTTCATTGGTGACATTTGCCATCAACGCTGAACTTTTATTGAGCAATATCGAAATGAAAGAGGAAAATCTCGATGAATCTTCAGCTCATGCGCTTAAAGTCATAGAAAGAAGTAGAGAAATTTCCAACCCTTGGCTGGAGTTAAAAGGTTTATGCCTTGTACAAGAGCTCTCGCGGAAAGGTTACCCATTTGATTTGGATCCGCTCGAGCGCATACAGAAACTTCTTACAACGATACGCGCGCACCTATCCTTGCCGGATATTGTCGTCGTTTTTGAAAAATTTACCAAAAACTCGCTGGGAATAATGGGATAAAAAGCCAATTATGTCTACGTTTTGTCTACGTATTAATGCTATTATCATATTAAGAAAAGAAGTTAAGGCATAGTTTGCAGGGGAGCTATGCAAAAAGGTCGCTAGTGCCAAGGGGACAAGCACTAACGACCTTTTGTTGATTTCACCACTTTTATTCTGGCATGAGATGTACCACGGTTACTCCGTCACCGCCTTCATTATCAAGGCCATTTTCCCAATGGGTTACATGCGGTATTTGCTGCAAGGCTTCTCGAACTACCTGCCGCAAACGACCTGTTCCCTTACCGTGGATAATTCGCACAAAGGGAAGCCCGGCCAGGTAAGCAGACTCGAGATATTGATCCAGCTCCAACAGGGCATCCTCTGCCCGTTGTCCCCGTAGATCTAATTCAATTCCAGGAGAGGGGTGGAAGGGTGTCTTGGGCGTCGAATCTTCTCTTACAGGCTTCTTTTTGGCAGGTAAAGCTGGCAAAGGGGCTGGTTCCGATGGCTCATTCAACCGCTGGATGTCTTCTAAGCGGGCGCGCATATGTAAAGCACCGGCCTGCACCTCAGCTTCCTCTTTATCCAAGGCTGTAATCTGGCCTTCCATTTTCAAGGAGCGCACCCGGATTTTCTCGCCAATTTTAAACGGGCGAACTGGTTCAACCTTTTCCTGCGGACGAACCGGGATTTCAAGGTCAGCTTGTAGATCTTCCAATTGGCTTTGCAGTGGCTTGACCAGATCCAGTGGTTGACGGGCGTGCAGGAGCCCCCGGCGTACTTCTTCTAATTCAGCACGCAATGCACTAACCTCTGCTTCAGCTTCTAAACGAGCTTTTTCTAATAAATCCAGGCGTTCACTTTCGATTTTGCTCAGGCGAGCACTCAACTCGGCGCGTACCCTTTCTGCTTCTCGCTGCTCTCGTTCGGCTGCATCTCTGGCGCGCTGGGCCGCGTTTCGCTGGCGGTGGATTTCATCCAGCAAGTTATCAGCGTGTAAATCCTGTGGGTTGATGGATCTGCGAGCGTCTTGAATGATCTCTTTATCCAACCCCAGCCGTTCTGCGATTAGCAGCGCATTTGAGCGCCCCGGTAAACCGATTGTAAGATGATAGGTGGGCTTGAGCGTACGTAAATTGAATTCCATGCTGGCATTTACCGCGCCGGGTGTGGTATGGGCGAACGCTTTAAGCTCCGGATAATGGGTCGCCACCAGGCAGGTGATACGTTTTTGTATCAAATATGCCAGCATGGCCCGCGCCAGGGCAGCCCCTTCTTGCGGGTCGGTTCCAGCGCCCAGCTCGTCCAGCAACACCAAACTATTCATTGTGGATTGTTTCATGATCCTGATGATATTGGTAATATGTCCGGAAAATGTAGATAAGGATTGTTCGATGGACTGTTCATCGCCTATATCGGCAAAGACATTCTGGAAAATGCTGATGCAGGAACCTGATTGAGCCGGAATGTGCAAGCCTGATTGGGCCATTAAGACCAATAGGCCGGCGGTTTTTAGCGTTACTGTTTTTCCGCCAGTATTGGGCCCGGTTATGACCAGCGCAAAGGTCTGTTCATCCAGATCGATATCGATCGGCACCACTTTTTCTTGATCTAATAACGGATGGCGGGCCTTGTATAAGAGCATCGTACTGCCAGGATGGCTGTCCCGGGCAGTTTGAAAAGATTGTAAGACCGGTTCGACCGCATGGATATCTTCTGCGTATTTTGCGCACATAAAGGCCAGATCCAGCTCAGCCAGAGCCGCGATGGTTTGTAAGATTTGTCCGGCTGATCGCCCAATTTGACCGGATAAGTCAATCAAAATACGGCGTTCCTCGTCCCGCTCGGCCAGTTGAAGCTCATGCCAACGATTATTTAGATCAACCACCACCAGCGGTTCGACAAATAAGGTTGCACCAGAGGATGATTGGTCGTGAATAATCGCTCGCAAACGCCCCTTGAAGTCAGCCCGCAACGGCACCACATATCTGCCGTTGCGTTGGGTGATGATCGGTTCCTGGAGCATAGGGGTAATTCTGCTGTCATTAATCAATTTATCCAGGCGCGTCATCAGCCGGTCATGCGAACTGCGTAGTTCTTTCCGGATCGATGACAGTTTTTCGGAGGCCTGATCGAGCATGTCGCCATGGTCTGAAATGGCCCGGCTGATGGCATCAATCAATCCAAAAGGTGGCTGGATTGAGGCAGCGATAGCTGATAAGGTGGGATATTCAACGGCATGATGTTCGAAGACTTTCGCCAATTGGCGCGCTGCAATTAATGTATATTTGACGTCCAGCAAGGCGGCTGGTTCCAAAACGCCGGCATGATCTGCCAGGTCAACCTGGGATCGGATGTCGCGTGCTCCCCCCACTCCCACCTCAGATTGGGTGCTCAACAAGCGGCGTGCTTCGCTGGTGCGGGTCTGACGCTGCAAAGCGAGTTCCAGATCATCGGTTGGGCGGAGGGCTTGAGCTAGCTCAACGGATACACTGAATGCCGCATAACTTGCCAGGCGCTCCAGCACTTTCGGGTATTCCAGAGTTTTGATGGTCTTCTCATCCATAGCGTTGTGAATATACCATAAAATCGGACAAATCAAATATTACCCACATCGGGTTTATTTTTATTGGAATCGCTTTCCATTTTCTTTTGGTTGTATAAAATCTCTTCCAATATTTTCCGATTGAAGCCGATCATATCCGCTACCAGGCCGATTAACCAGGTTTGGAAACCGACAATAATCAATACTGCGGCCAGGATCGCTGATTGGACGTGACCCGTTCCCTGACCCTGAAAGAAAAATACCAAATAACGCAACGCCAGAATGATCCCGGCAATTAAAAAAAGGCTGCCGGCAGCAAAAAACACTCGTAGCGGGCGGTAATGGGTGTATGCTCTGATCACCGCTACGCTGGAGTGGATTAGATAATCACCTTGGCTTTGGATTAATCGGGAGGGACGGCCGGAGGGGCGTGTGTGAACCGGCACGTGTACAACGGTTGCACAGCGCGCCCCAGCCTGGATGAGCGTTTCAAGTGTGTAGGTGTACTCACCAAGCACTACGGTTCTGAGAGCAGCCTCCCGGTTGAGCACCCGGAAACCGCTGGCCGCATCCGGGATGGGAAATCCGGCCGCCTGCGAGACCACTCTGCTTCCCAAAGATTGCAGCAGTCTTTTTATCGGTGAGAATTCGGATAGGGTTGCCACCTGTCTGTCGCCAATGACCATTTCAGCTTTCCCATCCAGCACCGGTTGAAGCAAAGCGGGAATTTCTTGTGGGTTATACTGACCATCGGCATCTATATTTAGAATAATGTCTGCACCCAGGTGCAGGCACGCATCCAGCCCAGCTTTATATGCAGCAGCCAATCCGCTATGGCTGGGCAAACAAATCACATAATCAGCTCCGACTAATTTTGCCACTTCTGCTGAGCCATCCTGGCTGCCATCATCCACCACCAGGACTTCAACCTGATCGATCCCTGCCAATTGGCGGGGGATTTCTGGCAAAGTCTGTGGCAAGCTACTGGCCTCGTTATAGCAGGGGATCTGGATGATTAATTTCATTGGAAATGATTAATTAACCGGCCGGTATAATTTTCAAAAGTCTTGTTTGTACAATCGATTATAGCTCATTGGGAATTCTCACTGAGGTGAAAGAGCATTGGAGTATCCGGATAGGCTTTAACACCTCCGATCAATTAGATTCTGATGGGCGAGCCGAAGAGCCGATATGGATACGTGGTATACTTTTTCGCCAGAGCGGAAATAACCATGGCACTCCTAACAGCTTTTGAGTTGGCTAAATCTTACGGCCCCACCGATATTTTCAGCCACATCTCATTGAGTATTCCACACCGTGCTCGTATCGGTATGGTAGGGCCCAACGGCGTCGGTAAAACAACCCTTTTACGTATTTTAATCGGGTTGGAAGAACCATCTGCCGGGGAGATTCAACGGGCCCGCGGTATTAAGATCGGCTACCTGCCCCAGGAGACCGTTTTTGAATCGCAAGGGACCCTTTGGCAGGAGTGCCTCAATGCCCTGGGTGATCTAATAGAACGCCAAAAAGAACTCCGCCGGCTGGAACATTTAATGAGTGATCCACAGCAGGCGGGTAATGTCCTCGAAACATACGGGCGTCTTCAGCATGAGTTCGATCACTTAGGCGGTTATACCTACGAAAGCCGCATCCGCCAGACACTAACCGGCTTGGGTTTTAGCTCTGCTGATGAGCAGCGTCCTTTGCAGCAGCTTTCTGGCGGGCAGCGTACCCGCGCATTGCTGGCGCGCCTGCTGCTCTCAAACCCGGATCTGCTTTTATTGGATGAGCCCACCAACCATCTGGATATCAATGCCATTGAATGGTTAGAGGCATACTTGCATGATTGGGATGGGGCGGTGGTAATCGTTTCGCATGACCGTTATTTCCTTGACCAGGTAGTAAATTCGATTTGGGAAATGACCCCCACATTGGAAATCTTTCATGGAAACTACAGCGCTTATTTGCAACAGCGCACTGAGCGGTATGAACGTCGCCTGGAAGAATTTCAAACACAGCAAGCTTTTATCGAAAAAGAAGAAGAATATATCCGGCGCAACATCGCCGGTCAAAATACTCGCCAGGCGCAGGGTCGCCGTAAGCGGCTGGAGCGCCTGCTTGAAGAAGCTCGCCTGACCCCGCCCATGGAACAGCGCCGGCTGCATATGCGGCTGGAGCCCGCCAGCCGTTCAGGAGATCTGGTTTTGCGCACTTATAGTTTACAAGTGGGTTATGCTGATGAAGGCCGGCCTCTTTTTAACGTACCCGACCTGGTTTTGCAACGCAGCGAATGTGCAGCTGTAATCGGCCCAAACGGGGCCGGTAAAACGACTTTTCTAAAAACTATCCTTGAACAAATTCCTCCTTTTGCAGGAGAGACACTGTTGGGATCAGGCTTGAAGGTCGGCTATTTTGCCCAGGCTCATGAAGGATTACATGCGGACTGGAGCCTGATGGATGAAATCGCCGCTGCGGCGCCCCAAATGCGTCCGTCCGAAATTCGGGATTATCTGGCGCGTTTTTTGTTTACCGGAGAGGAAGTTTTCAAAGTAGTCAATGTGTTATCCGGTGGGGAGCGCGGTCGACTGGCGCTAGCTTGCCTGGCTCTGCAGGGCGCCAACCTGCTTTTGTTGGATGAGCCGACCAATCACCTGGATTTGCCCTCACAGGAGATCCTGCAGGCCATCCTGGCCGATTATGGCGGCACGATTTTGCTGGTTTCGCATGACCGTTACCTGATCGATGCCCTGGCTACCCAGATTTGGGAAGTGGTCCCGTCTGAAACCACCCTACGGGTTTTTGAAGGCACTTACAGCGAGTATAAAGCAGATCGTCAGGCTGAGACAACGCGTTCACAGTCCCAAACCGGTCAGCCAGTTAAGAACAAACCAGAGCCAACGCGTGCCCGCCCAAACCCAACACCCAGTAAGGCCGAGCGGCAACGCAAACAGCGCATTCAAGAATTAGAGATGGAAATATCTTCTCTTGAAACAATGCTGGATCAAATTGGCCGCCAGCTTGAGAACCCCCCGACTGAGCAGGGGAAGGTAGAGCATCTAGGCCAGGAATATTTGAAAATCCAAAATGAGTTGGATCAGCGGATTGAGGAATGGAGCAATTTACAAGCCTGAGGTCAGCACTGCTTATATGTTCTAGGCTGCTGCTGGATTCTTGGAACCGGCGAGAATTGGCTCATCACCGTTATACTTGCGCAGCTCAGGCCAGCGCAAAGCTACCAAAGCCACTGCAATAACACAGCCGATGCCGCCACTGATGATCGCAATTGGGGTGCCAAAGGCTTGCGCTACCAGCCCGGATTCTATCTCGCCTAATTGAGGGCCACCTGAGAAAAAGATCTGGACAACGCCGGTCATGCGGCCGCGGATATAATCGGGCGTTTGAAGCTGGCGGATGGTATTGCGTAATATTGTGCTCACTGCATCTGCTGCTCCTACCCCGGCTAAGGCCAGCATGGTCAGCCAGAAGACCCGTGAAATGCCGAACAGCACAGTTGCAATCCCAAAGAGAGTCACGGCAGCAAACAATAAGGTGCCTTGCCGGCGGATCTTCGCCCGTTGCGATAGAATGAAATCTGCAATAACACCTCCAATGGATTGGGATGCCGACAACCAGCCGTATTGAATAGCGCCCACATTCAGAATATCCCGGGCGACAAATGGCAAAAGGGTGTTGGCAGAAGAGAAAAAGGTGGCCCAGAAATCCAGCACCATACTGGAGAGGATGATAGGTTTGCTGAGGATGTATTGAATTCCTTCTTTTATGGAACCTAATGTCCCAGAGCCCGTCACCTGTGCATCAGACTTGATCTGTTGAGGGATGGGTCCCATCAAGAACAAAGCTAACAGCACCGCCAGGAATGAGACTGCATTCAATATATAAACTTCATACTGGCCAAAATAACTGATTACCAATCCACTCAAACCGGGACCGACCACTGCTCCGAGGTCCTGGGCAATCGAATTCATACTGAAAGCGCTGGATAGATCCTCGGGTCGTGTGATTAAATTGGGTACCAGAGATTGGCGGGCTGGCAGATCGAATGCGCCAGCTACGGCCTGGATACCTGTCAATAAGTAGATATGCCAGATCTGGATGTGGCCCCACAAGGTCAGCAGGCCTAATGCCAATGCCTCTAACATCATGGTCGTCTGGGTGACAATAATGAGGCTACGGCGGTTATAGCGGTCGGCTGCTACACCTGCCAGCAAAGAAAAAATCAAAACAGGCACAACTCGAACGAGACCGATCCCGCTGACAGCGATGGGTTGATCGCTCAATGTTCGAATGTGCCAGAACAAAGCCCATAATTGCATTTGAGAGCCGGTTACAGAGATCAATAACCCGCCCCACAGCAAGGCATAACGCCGGTGATGTAGGGCGGGTGGTATTTTGATGAAGCCTTTTTTCAATAATTCATGTTCCCCAATCTCTAAGATATAAGAAATCGTAACCAACCGTCCGGTTGCTCAATTTGGCAATGGGCGGCATGACCCGTTTGAACTGATTTCGCCGCATACGCTCTACGACTGCACGCACAAAAGTTTCTGAAAAACCAGCTTCAACGCACTGTGCTGGCGTATAACGCTGATCTACCAGCAGGTATAACAATTTATCGACCTCAGCATAGCTATACCCCAGTTCACCCTCGTCCGTTTGGCCGATCCATAAGTCTGCTGTAGGCGGTTTTTCTTGAATTGGTTGTGGTACACCCATTATTTTTGATAACTGCCGGATCTGAGTTTTATACAGGTCACCGATTGGGTTAATGGCACAGGCAGAATCACCGAATAAGGTGGTGTATCCCAGTAAAATCTCAGTCTTGTTTCCGGTGCCGACCACCAAACCGTGAAAATCGGCAGATTGGTCGTACAGGATGATCATGCGCATGCGCGCCATGATGTTGCCCTGCCGGTTATGGTCCATTTCTGGAAAGCAGGCTATGAGTGAATCAGCCATCTCGGTGATCGGGATCGTTTTGGATTGGACCCCGGTTGCATCGATTACCATTTGGGCATGTGAAAGCGAATCGTTTGAACTGGTTTTATAAGGCATGCGCACAGCCAGCACGTTATTTGGACCGAGTGCCTCAGCTGCCAGGTAACAGGACAGGGCAGAATCGATCCCACCTGAAAGCCCAATCACCGCCCGAGAAAAACCCATCCGGTTAATCTCACTGCGGATGAAGCCGGTTAATATCTGGCGCGCAACATCAGTGTTAATTGTCAGGTCAGGCATACATCCCTCTATCTGTCCAGGTCGCTCGTATTATTTTGGAGTGACAAATTTAGCCGCCAAAAGATTCTTACCTTCGATCTTTGCTGTTCTGGTTAGAAAGAATCCGGTTCATCTCGCGTAATACTAAGCCGGTGCGCTCATCACGCAGCAGTGGTAAGCGTGCTCGAGTGCGGTGAAGTTGGTTTAAATCGATTTCGGCCAGGGTCAATGCCTCCTGGTGATATGGACCGTGTACTACCTCTGCCCCATTTGGATCGTAAACCGCCGCGCCGCCCCAGAAATTGAGCCCATCTTCAAAACCAATCCGGTTGGTGTGCAACACGAATGATGTAAACAGGCTGGCATATGCTCGATTGATATGATCGACCCAGCGCGCCGACTCCAGTTTAGGATTCGCGCTGAGGCCACGTCCCGGCGAGGCCGATATAAAAATAAATATATCTGCTCCGTCCAGCCACAAAAGATAGGGGGGTGAAGCGTGCCAGAAATCTTCACAAATCAACATACCGGCCCGACCAAACGGCGTATCAAAAGCCTGGATGTTGTCACCCCAGGCAAAGAAACGTCCTTCATCGAACAGGCCATAAGTTGGCAGATAGACTTTGTGATGGACGTGCAGTACCTCACCGTGTGAAAGGTAAGCTGCTGAAATGAAAAAGCGGTTACGGGAGTCCTCATCCACAAAGCCGACCACCATATCTATATTTTGGCTGGCTTCCAAAAGCGGCCGGAAGATTGGATCCTCTTGGCTTGGCCGGTGGGCAACTGTGGCGGCAATATCTTGCAAAACATAACCGGTTAAAGATAACTCTGGAAAGACCAGCAAGGCTGCACCTGCTGATTGAGCTTCTTTCACCAGGGCCAGGTGTTTTTCGAGATTTTCTTCCACCTTACCCAGACAGGTATTGATTTGGGCCAAAGCCAGAGTTAGTTTCATAGGGTTAATTATAGTTAGAAAGTTATCTTTTTACAGGATGTGGAAGAAATGCTAATATGCATATTAACAAACTCAGTACCACAAACAAACATCCGGCCAGGATATCTGTCCGCAAGCCATTCCAAACAGGCAGCGGGTCTGCCCGGAATCTACTAAAAAGCAGCAGATTAATGGATAAGCCCAGGGCTGTAATGGCGCTAAATTGGCCCGGATGGTTAAATATCCGCATATTTCTTTCCAAAAAAACAAAAAATAATAAAATACTTAAGGCAGCCCATAATTGTAGCGGCTCTCGCAGGCTATATGTGCCGGTTTCATCCAACGCGGGCATAGCCCACCAGCTTCCGGTCGCGGCGCTGGCACCATAAGCGATGCCGGCTTGCCAGCAGCCCAGCCAAACCCCAATTGCCATCGGGGGAAAAAGGGGAGCGAGACCATCTGCCAGTTTTGTTATGGGCATATGCCAGATCCATGCCAGAATAAAAATTGTCAGGACTGCTCCGGCAAAAGCACCTGGCCAGGACAATCCACCCAGCCAGAATTCCAGCACTTCAAGTGGATGGATGAAAAAATAGGCACTGTGGAAACCGGCAAATGCCAAACGCGCACCGATCAGGCAGCCGAGCAAAGTCAAGATTGCGCCGTTAACCAACCGCCAGGATTGGCCGAAGGGCGCTTTTTGGGCAATTTGCCAGCAGCCAAGTGTCGAACCAAAGCCAACCGCCAGTGCGAACCAATCCATCAGGCGCCTCTATTACCTCAAATATACCATAAATGGTCAACAGTGCATTTGCTCAGGCTGTTTCGCTGAATAGTCGTAGCGCCGGATTTGTTTTTATATGTTGATGGCTAACCTAACTTGCCAGAATAGGGTAAGTGCTGCCGCCATATGGGAAAACAACCACTTCCGCTTTTTGTGGAAAACGCAGGTTGGCTTGCTGCAAACCAGCTTCAAGGCTGTGTATGAAATTCACAAATGGTAACCGCTCATGAATTTCAACCGGAATGGTCGGCCCATACAGCAGCAGATTGCCATGCCGCATAGCTTGCAGCGCAAAATACAGGAAGAAACGATCTTCTTCTCCCATTCCGTTGAGCTTGAGTTTCGGCACCAAAGGCAGTAAGGCCGGCGCGATTAACTTAAGGACGGCCTTACTCACCGGTAGTTTCCGGTTGGCCAGTCCAAAAACACCGACGCCTTCTTCAGCACGCACCAAAGTGATCATAACACCGCCCGGTCGAACTGCGCGGATGGTATTGGCCAACGCCTTAACCCCCTGCCGCAGGTCCTGATCCATTGGGCGAGAATTGGTGATAACGATATCAGCCGGGCTAGGGAGGTTCACCCCATAGATACTGGCGCTGATCCGTACCCCTGCCCGATGAGCGGTTATCGGGTGGCCGCTTACTACCCGCACGACTTCCATGGCGCTATTCAACACCGCATTGACAATAAACACCTGACCTTTAAGCATCCCGGCTGCCTCTTCCAGGTCGAGCCGCATTGGGTTTTTATCAATAGACTGGCCGACCATATTGAAGGTGTCGGGCTGGCAATTCAGAGCATGGTTGTGTGCAATGGTGATGCGACTGGCAACACCCGGCACCATGTTTTTATAGCCGCCACCAAAGCTTGCGATGATGTGAGGTTCAATACAACCGATTGAGACGATCAAGTACGCATCGGCCACAATTTTGTTGACATAAACGGGTGTTCCGCGCTGAGTTGTCCCCAGGTAAGTCAGCTTGTCCGGATCATCGCAATCTGGATTTTCAAATCGAAGCGCAGGCAGCCATTCCGGACCGATTCGTCCGGCAATTTCTTTTGCTTCCATAGCGCGGTGAACGCCCAGGGCAGGCACCAGGGTGATCTGCTCCAGCTTGACGCCCGCCTGCTCCAATTCTTTAATGACCTCCGGTAAAATCTGGGCGACCGGTGTGGGCCGGCTGCCATCATCAACCACCAGGACGATCTTTTGGCCAGGTTTTGCCAACGAAGATAAGCATGCAGAGCCAACCGGCTGC
>DATFYI010000345.1:0-9905 GCA_035315125.1 Anaerolineaceae bacterium
TCATAGGCTGGCAGAACAAGTTTATGCTCCAGGGCTGATAATGCTTCCGCTTCAAATAAGTTGTACATTTGGCGAAGCCGATCTACATCCGCAATTTCGAAATAATATTTGCTGTGTTCTTGCTCACCCTGCAGGTTCACATCCCCATATTTTCGGACGCCGTTCCAGCGCAACTGGCGGAAATTACGCACCCGTTGCAGCGCCATAGCAATCCGTTCCAACCCGTAAGTGATCTCAACTGAAACCGGGTCAAGCACGATACCACCGGCCTGTTGAAAATAGGTAAATTGAGTGATCTCCTGGCCATCACACCAGACTTCCCAGCCCAGTCCCCAGGCACCCAGAGCGGGCGATTCCCAGTTATCTTCGACGAAACGGATATCATGCCGGCGTGGATCGATCCCAATGGCTTCCAGCGAGCGCAGATAAAGTTCTTGCGGATTACCCGGGTCAGGTTTGAGGATTACCTGGAATTGATAATGCTGCTGTAAACGATTCGGGTTTTCACCGTAACGTCCATCATCCGGACGGACGGACGGCTCAACATAAGCAACATTCCAGGGCTCCGGGCCAAGTACGCGCAGAAACGTGGCCGGATTATTGGTACCCGCACCCACCTGTGTGTAATATGGCTGCCAGATCAGACAGCCCCACTCGGCCCAATAACGCTGCAAAGACATGATGATCGATTGAAAATCAAGAGGTTCACTCATAAACAGCTCCAGAAGTTGCAGCCAGTCTCATAAAAACTGGTAGGATTTTATTGCTGGCCTCAAATTATACCATTCCAGTAATAAATTCTTTTTGGATGGGGCATCATGTTGCCGTATAAATACTACTTTAGAATATGGGGTTTAATTAAATTGTTTTCTATAACGAATAGAAAAATCTGAATTTATATTTAGTAAGAATAGATAAAGGCTCCCTTTACGAATTTTGGAGCAGGGAGCCTTTCATTGCAGATCACTTGAACTAGTTTATCATATCTGCGGCAAATCTAGACAGTCGGGGATGGTTTTGGTGTACGAGTAGGAGACGGTGTACGTGTCGGTTTTGGAGTATGGGTCGGCGTTGGAGTACGTGTCGGATTTGGGGTATTTGTTGGCAATGGAGTATTTGTTGGAAGCGGAGTATGGGTAGGCAATGGAGTATTAGTGGGCAGTGGTGTGTTGGTGGGCAGGGGAGTATTCGTCGGGAGCGGCGTGCTGGAGGGTAGCGGAGTGATGGTCGGTGTTGGGCCATTGGTGCAATACAGACTGAAATCTTGCTCACTAAAATATTGGTGGTTTGGGTTGTCGATATAAATTCTGGCCCAACCGTTGTAGGGGTTCGGATTTACAATACCGGTATTTCCAAGGGTCCAGCTAGCCGAAACATCTATGCTGCCGGCGCTATCGAAGTTGAGTGTATTTTCGTCCGTGGTAGAGCCATTGCTGAACTGCCAGTAGTAAGTCACTGTGCCGGGTCCGTTGGTTGTAATATCACCGCTGAAAGTAAATGTATTTCCAACCGGGCAAGTTGTATTGACGGATTCATTATCGACGCTCATATCAACGTGTGTAACTGCGAAACCTTCATAGCCGGTACCGACATTGATCCGAACATAGACAGGTACATTTCCGCTGCCAACGCCAAAGACTACACCCGTATCACTTCTGAGTAGCCAGTAACCCTCATAAGTGCCGATGGTATTCGGGGCCACCATGTTGACGGATACGTCAACGCTTTGACCCGGAGCGACATAGCCAGGCAGATTGACAATAGTTGAAGCTGAAAGTGAGTTACCTGAACTGAATATCAATTGGAAGTTTGTGTTCCAACTGCAGGAGCCTGTATTTTCTAATGCCCAGGTCTTGGTGAAATATTCACCTCCATACAGGGTTGTGCCATCTGGGATCGTGACATCCCCTAGAAATGTGGCGCTATAACAGGCTGCAAACGGCGCGATATAGGTATATGGCGTCGAAGTTGGCAGGGGTGTATTGGTAGGTGTCTGTGTCGCTGTGGGAGTTTCAGTTGCAGTTGCAGTGGCTGTTAGAGTGGGAGTCTGACTGGCTTGCGAGAGCGCAGCTTGTGTGGATTGGGCTTGCAGAGTTTGTACAATTGCGGTGGTTGTCAATTCAAGACCAGGGGTAGGTGAAGGCGCCTCAGCCGAAACATACAAACCGCATGAACTTATTAGCATGGTGATTAATAGAAAAGCTGGTAACAGTAATCCATATCTCTTCATTTCTAATGTCCTTACATACCACTATTAATATACTTTTATTGTCAAATTACTAATTTTATAATATTGCAAGATTATGAATAGAACATTACAACAAAATCTTTAGTCGCAAGGGGTGTTTTTGACGACGAGTACATTGATGCACCACCTTCATGACTATGATTTTATTGAGAGGCAGCTATATTTGTCCCCAAAAAAACCTATATTATCTCTACCAATAATAAACCCCTCAATTGGATTAGATTGAGGGGTGTGGTGTTTTGTTGTAAAGTTATTCGATTAGTACCGCTTCAGGAAGTTGGCTTGGGCGCAGTAGAGGAATTGTAGATTAGAGCAGCTCTGCCTTAAAAATCGTCACAGCCTGACCGCCCAGGTATACCCGATCGCCTTCCAGACAAATGCTCAGTACCCCCCCTCGTGCAGATGCCTGGTAGGCTTTCATTTCCCGTTTTCCTAACTTTTGACCCCAATAAGGGCCAAGACAGCAGTGAGACGAGCCGGTAACAGGGTCTTCGTTGATGCCCACCCGCGGTGCAAAGAAACGGGAAATAAAATCGTTCTCGGGCGTATCGGAGCGGCTGGTAACGATCACTCCCCGCACATCGATTTCCTTGAGACGGCCAAAATCGGGCCGGATTTGGCGGACGATTTCGGCATTCTCTACTTCTACCAGATAATCAAACTGGTTTTTACCCATATAGGTGGGTTTAACGCCAAGGATCTCGGGCAGTTCAGGTGGTGGAAGGCAAGGTTCTACCAGCTTGGCGGGAAAATCGAGTTCGATCCAGTCACCATTTTGCCTGGCACCCAGGTAGCCACTGCGAGTGAAAAAGCGAGCGGGTTGGCTGCCTGCCAGCATACCGGTTTCCCAAAGAATGTGGGCGCTGGCCAAAGTAGCGTGTCCGCAAAGATCAACTTCGGCAGCCGGTGTAAACCAGCGCAGCCGGTAGCCGCCGTTCTCAGGTAGCAGGAAGGCCGTTTCGGAAAGATTCATTTCCTGGGCAACTGCCTGCATCCAATCATCCGTTTGAGCCTGGCTTAGCAGACAAACCCCAGCCGGATTGCCGCGAAAGGGCTGGCTGGTAAATGCATCGACCTGATAAAGGGGCATACTCATGGTTTTGCTCCGCAGATAGGGATAGACATTCCGATTCTATCATAAAGACTAAACCGGCCTGGTAATTATCGCATCCAGGCCGGTATGAATGAGTTTATTAGTTATTAGAATCTCTAGACCGAGATCGGTTCGCTGTCTTCCTGCTGGACTGGCTCTGGCTGGGCATTGGTCTCACGGCTGTGTGCTTGAAATGCTCCGGCCACGCCCAGCAATATTAGCGCTGCTCCGGCCACCGTCCAATAGGTAATTTGTTCGTTCAGGATAACCCAGCCCAGGATGACGGCGATGACCGGGTTGACATAGCTGTAAGTCATGGCTATATTTGTTGGCAGCAGTCTGAGCACCCGGATGAAGGAAGTAAACGCCAGCAGTGAGCCAAATACAACCAGGTAAGACCAGGCCAACCAGGCCTGAGGTATTGGCGTAGGCAGGGGTTCACGCGTTGCCAGCGCGGCCAGTGCAAACCCGATACCACCAAAGACCATCTGGTAACCTGAGCTTACAGTGGGGGGTAGATCGATTTTCGTGCGGCTCTGCAGCCAGGCTCCGCCGGCCCAGCATATGGAAGCGCTAACGATAATGACGACTTCCAGAAAATCTGCTTTCACGCCAGAAAGCAGCAAAGGCATACTAAGCAGCACAATTCCAGTCATGCCGATTAATAATGCACCAATCACCAGTAAGGACGGCATTTTGTGAGAAGCTATAGCGTTATAAATCGCTACCCAGATTGGCGCGCCGGCAATAACCAGGGCCGCCAGACCAGAATCGGCGCGCTGTTCTGCGAAGGTTACCAGCCCGTTGCCTCCCAGCCAGAGTAGCAGGCCCGAAGCCGCCAGGGTAAATAGCTCTTTGCGTGTCAGGCGCAACCTCTGGTGTGTCAGGGCTGCCAGAGCAAGCAAAATACTGCCCGCCGTGAGGACTCGCATGGCCCCAAAAACAAAAGGTGTAAATCCTGAGCCCGGGCGTACCCCTACCCGAATTGCCAGATATGTGCTGCCCCACACGATATAAACAACCGTTAGATTTAAAAGTCCAATCTTGCTAAGAGAGGACTTTTTCTTCATCTGAACTGTTTCCGCCATTTTTACCTCTTAATAAAGATCAGGGTTATTCGGTTTTACTTACAGGCAAATCATAATCGATAAAAATGAGGAAATCTATCCGGATCTTGCTTTTAAACTCCGGATAGATGGCTGTGATAGTATTTCTCTTTATTTATCCCTGTTGATCGAAACGCCAGATTGCCAATCCGAAGAACGCCAGGGCATAGCCTGTCAGGATACTGGCTGGCAATAAGATTGAGCTAAATCCCAACCCTCGCACAACAATATTCTGAAACCCGTTCATGGCCCAGGCGCTTGGCATCCAATGTCCTATCACAGAAAAGGCGCCCGAACTGCTTTCTAATGGGAACCAACATCCACCTAAAGCAGAGAAAAGAAACATTGCCAACATGGACCAGATTAAAACCTGTTCCTCGCCTTTTACCAGCACGCCGATCGCCAAACCCATGCAGGCAATCCAGAACGCTAAAGCAGCCACCATCACCAGTACAGCCAGTGGTTGGCGTAGATAATTGACGCCCAGAAATATCTGCCCGAAAGCGACCAGGACGAGCCCCTGTAACAAAACAATCAGGAACATGGCTACTAAATGCCCGCTGATAATTCCCGCACGGTTTATGGAGGTTGTCAGTAAACGTTGCAGGGTTTTACTCTTACGCTCATTGACCAGGATAACTGCGGTATTCACCAGTCCGAAAATTGCAAACTGGACAATCATGCCGGGCGAAGATTGGGTGAATGAATTGGCTTTGGCTGCGCTGGTGGTGTCGTAGAGTAATTGAGCCTTGACTACGGTGATTGTCACCTCAGGCTTTTGCCAGGCCTGGTTGGCCTGTTCCAGCGTTTGTAAGAGAGCGGTTTGCTGAACTGCCTGGCTGGCATACGGTTCTGAGTTTTCTGTTTGTCCCTCAACCAGCCGGGCGATCTCAACCGTGCTCAGGCTGCGCATCAAAACCGTCTGGACAATTTGATGAATTGTTTGCCCAGTGCTGGAGGCGTCGTCCGTAAAAAGGGTCAGTTGGACTTTTTCTCCCGCCAAAGTCTGTTGACTGAAACCGGTTGGGATTTTCAAAGCAGCAGCCAGCTTTCCTTGCTGGACTTGTTCCTCTGCCTGACTTTCATCAAGCTCAACCAGCTTGAGAGCACTTGAGGTCTGCAAAGAGCTATGCAATTGTTGGCTCAAAAGGCTGTTTCCATCCTGGTTGATCCAACCTAAAGCCAAATTTTGATCGTTAGCAGTGCTGCTCCGGCCCAGGGCAAATCCCATAAAAGCTGTAAAAACTACCGGCATAAGCAGCATAAACAGGAACGAGCGCTTGTCCCTTAATATTTGTGAGATATCTTTCAGGGTCAAATTGATAATACGCATGGTTCAACTCCTATGGGTGTGGTTTATGCAAAGCGACGACTGAAAATGACACTGCCGGCGGCAAAGAAAAAAATACCGATAAACAACAGGACAAGGAATGTCGGTATGGTTTGACCGGCCGGGTTGCCCGCCAGCGCAGCTTTCCAGCCATCCATCACCCAACCCTGGGGAGTAAAGTGGGTAATGTTGTTGAAGAACCCAGGCATATTGGGCACACTGGCGCTGAAAAGGCCTCCTAACAGGCCGGTACTGCTGATGACACCCCCTACAACTGCCCCAGCTTGACGGCTGTTCTTGACCAGAGATATTAACAAAATTCCAAAGCCTGATGCCGCCACTACCTGTCCAAGTACGACCAGCGTTGTGCTCAGCGGCTGCCCCCAGTTGATATGAAAGGCGATGGAGGCTAAGGTCATCAATACAATTGATTGGACTAATACGATGCTAAAAACTGCCAGCAGCTTTCCGGCCAGGATGGTGCTGCGTTGGGTTGGCGTGCTGAATAAACGCGGCAGGGTGCCGTTTTCATCCTCACGCAAAATAGATTGGGCAGCATAAGCGCCGGTAAAGAATGCAAAGAAAATCAGCATGCCTGCCATAATTTGAGCCATCATATTGGCAACCGGGTTTGTTCCTGAGCTGGCAACCGGGGTAGAAGATTGCAAATGTGGTGGTTGGACGACCAATTCCGGCTCCTGACCATGATGGATGTCAGTAGATAAATCACTGTACCAGTTAGAATAATTCTGGATAATTCCTTGCTGCATGGCTGAGTTTACCTTCACGCCATTGGATGCCAACTGGCTGCTGGCTACGGTGACAGCAATCTTGCCGCCGTTGATGCCATCGGTAAATTGGGTGAGCAGGTCTTTTAGCACTGACGGGCCAATGGTCAGAGTTGGGTCCTGCAAGATGGTGATGCCGGTGCTGCCGTTTGCGCTCAGGATGGAGCTTGAGAAATCTACCGGTACGATTACGGCTGCTCCAATTTCCTGCCGGTCAATTTCAGAGCGAGTGGTACTTTCGTCAGGCAGCTCGCTTGTGTGCAGCCAGTCAGGCATACGCTTGTCGTTCAAGAATGTAATCAGTAGTGCTCCGAAATTTTGCTGGTTTGCAGCCGGTCGGTCCAGGTTGACAACCGCAACTTTCAAAGTGGGCAGGTCAGAACCCGCTTTACCACTTGTCAACCCGCTAAAAGCAAAATAGATCAGACCGGTGATTAACAAAGGCGCTCCCAGCATCATGCCCACTGCAAAAAAACTGCGGAAGGATTGTTTGATATCTTTTAGAGCAATGGCAATCATTTTCATGTCAATCCCTTAATGCTTTTCCGGTTAATTGCAAAAAAACTGTTTCCAAGTTGGGCTCCTGGATTTCCACCGAAGTGATACGTGTTTTTATCTGGCTGGCGGCTTCGAAAAGACGGGGCAATATCAGATTGCTGTCCTCTGCTAATACAGTGACATGGCCATCCGATCTGGACACCTGTTGGACTCCTTCCAGCATCTGCCAGTGTTGCATGACCAGGCTGGGATCAGCGTTGAGTGTGAGTTCTAACCGGGCCTGTTCCCCAACCAACCGGATCAGCTCAGCGTGAGTGCCGCAGGCGATCAGTTTGCCTTGATCCATTATGGCGATATGGTCAGATATTTCCTGAGCCTCTTCCATATAATGCGTGGTGTACAGGACGGTCATGCCCTGGCGATTGAGCTCTTTTACAGAATCCAGGATGTGGCGCCGGCTTTGTGGATCAATTCCAACGGTCGGCTCATCCATGATGACGATCTGGGGGCGGTGCAGTAAGGCAACCCCAATATTGACCCGCCGTTTCATTCCGCCGGAGAAAGTAGCTACTCGCTCCTTCTGGCGGCCGGTCAGGCCGATAATTTCCAGGGTTTCATCAACGCGCTGGCGCAGGATTGCGCCGCCTAGTCCGTACATCTTGCCCCAAAACAGCAGGTTCTCCCGAGCTGAGAGGTCCATATAAAGAGCGATCTCTTGCGGGACAACCCCAACTAGCGCCCGGGCAACCTGAGATTCCAGCCGGATAGAATGGCCCATGAGGAATGCGTCTCCCTCGTCCGGTTCTGTTAATCCGGACAACATCGAGATGGTTGTGGTCTTACCAGCGCCGTTTGGACCTAGCAGGCTGAAGATTTCACCGCTGTGGACGGTAAAACGGATGCCCTGCACGGCCGGGTTTTTACCATAGTTCTTGTGCAGGTTCTTGACAAAAATTGCATCGTGAGTGGTCATATCCAAATCCTTATATAGCCGCCGCAGCCAGGCTTAATAACCCGATCGTTAACATCACCAGCCGGGTTTCGATTGTTGCAGTTCCCAGAATACTCGTTACAAGGGTTGCGATTGCCATGGCCAGTCCAACGGCCTTGCAGGTCAGCTTTACAATTTGGTTACGTTCTTTCTTGTTTTCCATTTGATCACCTCTTTTGTTTTTTTATTGAACTGTAACTAGTCTATGGCATATCGCCTGTGGCGACATCGTCCACCAGTTCAGAAAATCAATGTACCTTCGTACATTGTCCTCAGGTACAATAGCGTCCGAGCCGAGTGGTTGTATAATCATTCCAAGATGACTTCCATTAAATCTATCCTTAAGTCAATCCAAAGTATTTTTGTGCCGGACGACCAGCAATTTCGGAAAGAGATGCGCCGCACACAGCCGTTTTTCTGGATCGTGACGGTTTGTATGGTAAGCTTGTATATCTGGTCACTCATTGACAATCCCACATTGGCAAATCCGGGCCGGTTAATTGCTTACTCGCTTCTGATGGCTGTGCATCTCATTTTGCATTGGGCCAGCACGAATATCAGTTTGAATAAAAAGTGGGTTGTGCAGTATCTGGCGGTTCAAGGTGCATTGGCTTTCAGTCTGGTGCTGGTTTCCCAAAAGGTGGACCTGGCCATCGGCCTTTTTATGGCTTTGATCGGAGAAGCCGTTGGAATATTGCGTTACAAGAACTATTCAGTCATTGCCGTCCTGGTTTATTTGCTGCTCTCCTCGATCAATTTTGTTTTATTGAGCGGATGGAGTTCATTGGGCGGTTGGCTGATCGCAATGGTGCCAGTCACCATATTTGTGGTAGTGTACGTGTCTCTTTTTACACGCGAAATGACGGCCCGCGCACATGCCCAAGCGCTGCTGGAAGAATTGAGAACAGCTCACCAGCAACTGGCTGATGATGCGGATAAAATCGAGCAGCTAACACTGACAGCCGAACGGCAGCGCATGGCGCGCGAGTTGCATGATACCCTGGCCCAAGGTCTGGCGGGATTGATCTTGCAATTGGAGGCGGCTGATGCGCATATCAGCAGCAACCGTCCGGAACGCGCCCAGACCATCATCCGCCAGGCGATGAGCCGTGCCCGGGAGACCTTGACCGATGCCAGAAAGGTCATTGATGACCTGCGCTCTGGGCCAAGTGATTTGGAAGCAACCATACGCCAGGAGGTCAGCCGGTTTTCATCTACCTCCGGTATTCCCTGCACACTAGAAATGAACCTCCCAGAAGCGCTTCCTGCGCAGGTTTGTGAGCAAACGCTGCGGGTGGTGAATGAAGGTCTTACCAATATCGCCCGGCATGCCCAGGCCAAACACGCCTGGCTGCATCTGATCAGGAATGAGAAGGATTTGCAAGTAGAAATTGGGGATGATGGTGTGGGCTTCGACCCGGATCAATGCCTGGATTTGCCCGGGCATTATGGTCTAAAAGGGATGCAAGAACGAGCACGCCTGGCAGGTGGCAAGCTGGAAATTCAGAGCAATCCTGGCAACGGGACAAAATTATCTCTACAATTGCCGGTGTAGAATCGGGAGGGCAAAACATGAGCCAGAATCTGCGCATTTTAATTGCCGATGACCATTTGATCGTTCGGGAAGGACTGCGTCTGATTTTGGAAAGCGAAGATGGATTTGAATTGGTCGGGGAAGCTCAGGATGGGTACGAAGCCATTCGGCTGGCTGCCGATTTGCAGCCGGATGTGATCTTGATGGACTTAAGGATGCCGAACATGGATGGCCTGGCTGCCATCCAACGCTTGCAGCAAGAACAGCCTCACATTCCGGTCGTGATCCTGACCACTTATAACGAGGATGATCTGATG